>LJTN01000052.1 GCA_001303415.1 Myxococcales bacterium SG8_38 | reverse complement strand
GGGGGCACTGGAGGTATGGCCGGGACCGGTGGAATGGCTGGGACTGGGGGCATGGCCGGAACAGGAGGCTCAGGCGGAATGCCTGAATGCCAGGATCCCGAGGATTGCGATGATGACGAAGAGTGCACAACCGATACCTGCCCCGAGGGAATGTGCGAGCACACGGCGGTCGTGGACGGAACGGTCTGCGCCGACGGCAGGGGTGGATGCTACGGTGGCGTGTGCAACTTTGTCCGAGCGACCGTAACGTTTGGTGACAAAGAGGTTGTCTTCGATTGGACTACGGATCGTTGCGAAGATCTTGATCTCCCTGACCAGCCTGCACGTTTCGTTCGGGCAGCAGACGGAGAGCTCGTCCTCTTCGATGGGAATGCTCCGACATACTACGTGAGCCGCGGCCCGGACTTCGATTCGTTGGTCCGTGTGTGCGAGTCGCCGACGCTCGTTTCTGCGGACCTGCAAACGCCCGAGTCTTACGAGAACTGGGAGTGGATATGGGCGGTCTACCGGGAGGGCGCGAGCTGGCACGCACTGATCCATAACGAGTTCCACGACGCGGTAGCGCCGAACTGCAAGGTTGGTGATCCGTCGCCTGCCAACCCTTGCTGGTATAACTCGATTACCTATGCGGTATCGACCAACGATGCGCGGACTTTCCTGAAACCCATAGCGCACGTCGTCGCACCCCCACCTCGAGTCTGGACACCACCCGACACGCAAGCCCAGTACTACTACGTCGAGGGCTACTTGGCCCCGACCAACGTCGTCCGCGGGCCAGAGGACTACTACTACGCGCTGTTCCACGCGATCCCGCGCTGGTACGCAGACGACTACGTGGCCGGTGCCTGCTCGATGCGGACGACGTTGCTCGGCGACCCGGCAAGCTGGAGAGCCTGGAACGGCACCAGCTTTGGCCTGCCTCTGACGAGCCCATACGTAGCGGGAAGCGACGTCCCGGCGTGTGAGTTCTTGGACACACCTGAGGGCGAGCTGATGCACGCGGTGGCGAGCCTGACCTACAACGCCTACCTGGACCGCTACATGGCGGTGGGTGAGTGGGGCCAGTGGGTTGATTCGCAGACTCTGATCTGCGGCTTCTACTTCTCGCTGTCGACGGATCTGATTCATTGGAGCGACATCCAGTTGCTGGCCAGAGCGCATACGGGCTGCGAGGACACTGGAGGGCCGGGCCCGCCCCCGATACTGGAGCCGGTTCGTGTTCAGTACCCCTCGATCATCGACCATGCCGACAGTACTACGAACTTCGAACGGCCGGTTAGAACCCCCTATCTCTACTACACGCGCCACAACGGCGGTCTCGATCGCGACCTCGTCCGTGTGCGCCTGACGTTCACTGTCGAGGAATGACATGCCCAGGAGCGACGGGACTCGAACTGCGCCGCCAAACGCGGTACGTCCTTGCAACTCATCTCTCCGGCTTGGGCTTCGCGAGGCGCGTCGCGACGATGCGCAGGACCTCAGGCGCGAAACCCAACCCCACGTGGCTTGAGCGAACGCGTACGTGCTCCACCAAGGGGTTGCTGCGATCGATGCAGGCGCGCCAATCGACCACGCCGTCCGACTTGCTGTAGACCGCCGTGACCGGCACTTGGATCGGCGTGCGCTCGCGCTCCGCGATGAACGCGTCGATTTCGTCAAAGTCGGTCCCTGCTGCGCGGTAGAAGCCTGCCGTCGTGGTGAAGCGAGGACCTCCGATGACGGGCGACCCGAGTGTAATCACCCGGTCGACCCGATCTGGCAGGTCCCGCGCCGCCTCTCGCGCCAGGTAGCCACCCAAGCTCCAGCCCACGAGTCGAAGCGGCTGGCCCTCTTTGGCCGCGCGCGCGGCCACGGCCCGGGTGACTTCGGGAATGAGCTCGGGTACGTTGCCCGCGTTGAGCCCGAGGCCCCAGCCGCTCACGCGGTACCCCAACCGACGCAAGTAGGTCCTCAGAATCAACGTCGTGCGATCGCCCGTGCCGAAACCTGGGAGCACCATCACGGGTTCGCCGTGTGCATGCGGAAGCCGGGAAAGCGCGGGAAGGCTCGCGAGCAGCTTGATGAGCTCGATGCCCGCGCTCGCTTCACGAAACGTGAGAAGCGCGCTCGGTGATGAAACGGGAAGAGGGGCGTCCATGTCTGCATTTTCCTCGTGCGAGAACGCCTGTTGACGGGCGATCATAACAGTGTTATTTCCCAGTTATGATGGCGTTTGGCGGCATGTCAAGCCAGCGCGAGGCCGAAGCCGCGGACGGGGTGTCCGCGCGGATCCACGCAGGGGCCGAGACGCTCCTCGAGGAGCGGGGCATCGATGGCATCCAAGTTCGAGAGGTGGCCGAGCGGGCCGGGACCTCCACCATGGGTGTCTACAGCCGCTTCGGCGGCAAAGCAGGGCTTCTCGACAGCCTCTACCGGAGGGGCTTCGAGCGGCTGCGACACGCCATCGAGCCGCTCCGTGGAGGAGGCGATGCCTACGAAGAGCTCGAACGAATGGCGGACGCCTATCGAGACAATGCGCTCGCCTGGCCCCGCCACTATGACCTCATGTTCGGCCGCGGCGTCCCTGGCTTCGAGCCGAGCGAGGCGTCCCGTGCGGAGGCGCTTGCGGGTTTTCAGGTTTGGGTCGACTCGGTCAAGCGAGCGACGGCCGAAGGGCTGCTGAAGGGGCAGCCCGACGAGAACGCCTTCCGCCTTTGGGCGATGAATCACGGCTACGTGAGCCTCGAGATCATCGGGATGGCGCCCCGCGGCAGCGAACGCACAAGGCGCCAGCGGCATCGAAACGCATATCGCGCGTTTCTCGGCGGGTTGGTCGAGTAGTGGTCCGGCGATATGTCGCCGGCGGGCACTGGTGTATTGCGGCTCTCGGCTCGGCGCGGACAGCGTAGATCCACAGCACTCAAGACGGCACCGCGAGCATCGCCCGAGCGCATCGCGCGGGAAGTCTGACAGCTCCAGACGTTTCCGTCGTCGACCTTGCGCAGGTGCGCGCAGGTCACGGACTGCAAATCGAGCTGTTCTGAAGCAGATCCGCGCATAGGACCGCTTCCAGTCGATCCGAGCCATCCGGGAAAAGCTTCAACTCTACGGCGCAGGTGACGACGTTGTTCTCTTTTCGCGTGATGTAGTCGAACTTTTGATTGAACAGCAGGCCGTTGAAGGCCACCCCGAACGAGGTTTCGCCCGAGGGCACTTGGATCCCGAGTGAATAAGGGATGGTCACGCACTGGGCGGTCGGTCCAAACGTGTTCGCGATATCAGCTGCATTCCAGCAAGGACACTCGGGAACGCACTCGAATATCGGAGTGTTCTCGCAGACCGGCGCCTGACCGGACGCATCGCAGACGTCGGTAGTGCATTCGTCAAAGTCCTCACACAAGGAATCAAACCAACATGTCTCGTCGAACGGATCGCATGTATCGACGGTGCAGGGATCGGTGTCTTGGCATTTTGGTAAGCCGATGCAGCCCTGCAACGGATCGCATGCCGCTATCTCACAAGGAGCAGCGATGCAGATCGGTGTGGCGTATTGGCAGAAGCCCGACCCTTGTGGGCCACACGTGCCACCGGAGGAGCAATTGTCTATGGTGCAGAGATTACTATCGTTGCAATCCTCATCCGTGGAGCAGGGTCGTATTTCGGAGATGCACTCTCCGGTCACGGGATCGCAGACATCGGCCGTGCAGGAATCGTCATCGCTAGGGCAGATGACTGGTTCATTCACGCAGCCCGTCGAGGGATTACAAGAATCGGTCGTGCACGGGTCGCCGTCGCTGCAATCAGCCGGCTCGTTGACGCAGAAGCCGTGGCAAACGTCGGCGGTGCACGGATCACCATCGTCGCAGTCGTCGAAGCCTTCGCAACACTCCCCCGCGAAGTCGTAGGGATGATTCCCCATGTGCGCACTTGCGGCTTCTTCACTTACCGAGATGGTGTGAAAGGCGTCCATGTTACCGGGTGGAAAGTGACAGATCTGAATCTTCGCGTCTCCGGCGAACGCGGTTGCCGCCACGAACCATGCTGCGAGCGAAAGCAAGAGAAAAGAGACGGTGCTTTGCCATCCAACCATGGTGACCTCCTCGTGCTTCGCCGAAACGGAGAAGCTAACGGTAACGAGAGGAATGAGATGGGGTCAATCTCCCCAGATCGCGGTCCCGGTTTGAGGTCTTCAGGTCCGCGGTGCTCCCGTTAGAGGTCGACCTGCGCTGCGAGCTCGACGCGATAGAGAGGCGACGGAGGCTCCACGTTTCCCGCTTCGTCCGGCGGCTCGCTTGGATAGGCGGTCAGATAGACGAAGCCATCGGGAGCCTGCCCCCACGCCGTCGGGAAATTGAGGTGCCCGAGGTGCCAGCTTGCCGAGGGATCGGCAAGGGGAGCCGCGCGCATGAAACCGACGTAAGCGTCGCCGAACACCATCACGTCGTTCCAAAGCCCATCATAGGGATCGCCTGCGCGCGGCTGGTAGGTCCAACCGACGTACACCGAGCGCTTGTTGGTCGGGGTCGCCCTGAGATCTTCACGCACGAACGTTTCGCTGCTGCTGCGGCCGTAAGCGATCACCGGGTCAGTATAGAGCGTGCAGTCCGGCCCGTTCCCGAGCAAGTCCTGCGCGCAGAGCCCCTCCACGACGGGCCAGGCTAGATTTTGCCCTGGGCGCTCGATGATGTTGACCTCTTCGATGGTGTCGAGGCCCACATCGCCAAAGTACCAGCGCCCTTCGTGGTAGCGGCCTTTCCACGGCGAGCGGATCCCAATCGCGTACACCGCGGGGTCGGCCTCCGCCGAGTAGCTCGGTCCGCCCTCCGGGGTAGTGTATCCACCGACGCCTTCGAGCGTCGACGGGATGATTCGAATGAGCGAGCCGAGCAAGCTCGTCGGGTCCTGCGCGGGTTCGAACAATCCCTTGTCGCCAACGAGCGCCCACATCACGCCCTCTTCGTCGAACCCGAGAGAGCTGATGTTGTGCCACCTCGGCGACGAAGAAACCCGAAGGTCGACGATCACGACCTCGCTGTCGCGCGTCTGTGGGAAGCTCCCGCGGTACAACGTGTAGCGCCGGATCTGCACGTGGTTGGTGGCGAGGTTCGTGGCGACGTAAAAGAGACCGTTATTGGCAAAGCCCGGATCGAGGGCCAGCCCGAGCTGGCCCGCATCGAACTCGGTGTAGACGTCCTCGAACCGTCCCGACATCAGCACGACGGCGCCATCGGAATCGAGCCGCGCATGCTCTAAGCGTCCGAACAGATCGATGGCGAGAAACTCGCCGGAGCCGTTCGGAACGAAGGCGAGGTCAGTCACGTATTCGAGCGTCGTGTTGTACGGAACCTGCTCGAAGCGCACCTGCAGGACGCCGGGCGGAATCTCCGGGGGCTGCGGATCGCTGCCGCACGCAATGCACGACGCAATCAATAGGGGAAGCAGTCTCTTCATAAGCTCTCGATCCAGTTGCGAAGGACCAGCTCCGCTTGTTCGTCGGCAATATCGACCCCGAGCGGGGGCATGACCTTGAAGGGACCGGGATACTCCGGCTTCGACGCCTCGACGACCGAGATGTAGAGAACGCTTTGCTCGGTGCTGCCGGGCACGACACGAATCCCCTCTCCGGTCTCGGATTCGGTTGGTTCGCCGATCGTGTTCGCCGCAGCCACGTCCGGGTAGAGGCTAAATGCCGAATTGATCGAATCTCCGCCGTTGTGGCAACTCGTACAGTTGCCCACAAAATAGCGCAGCGCGGCGGTTTCCTCCTCGGTGCGCCCCTCCACGGGCTCGAGCTCGGGGGTACCCGAGAAAACACCAGCCGCGACGAGATCGGCACTGGTCTGCAGGCTTCCGATTCCGAGCACAGGCACGCCTGCGACCGCCTCGTGGGTTTCGTGGCAGGTTCGGCAATCGAGCCGCGAGGGCAACGTGTGCGGACGCCCGCCGGTCAGGATCACCGGCACTTCTGGCCAGTTTCCTTCGAGCCGCTCCGCGTCGCTCGCATCAGAAAGCCATCGGTAGATCGCGTAGTCCCAGCCCGCCTCGGTGCGAAAGATGAGCCGCGTCTCGACGGGCGCGTCGCCATCGACAAACGTCTTCACCAGAACCGTGCCGATCGGGAAGGTCCAAGCGGATCCACTCGCATCGATCGTGGCGCTCACACGCAGATACAAGTGACGTTCCTTTTCGAGACCGTCGCTGTAGAGCACGTGGTTCGGCACGTAGCTGATCATGTCGTCATACGCGGTACGCGTGGAAATATCCTGGTAGATGCCGACTTCCGACAATCGCGCAGGCAATGGAGCCGACGTGTCCTCCAGCCAGCGCTCCTCGGCCGAGTCAGAAGACCCACCGCAGGACACGATCAGAATGGACAGCGCGGCAACCCTCCAAGGCAGCAGCCAGCTAAGCATAAGAAGAGCCCTTCTCCCGGTTTCTATCGATTTTCCCTAGCACGACGATGTGTGACACACAGTCATTCGCTCGGCACAGACCTTCCCAGGGCTTCTTGCCGCCCATGAGCTACCGATCCGGCCAGGGCCCACAAGACGGGTACCGCTGCGGCCAATGACGCAGAATATGCTCGTATAGGGGCTCGTACTGCCTCGCTTCGGCGACGAAGGCACGGATGAGACCGCAGGGATCATCCGGGCTGAGCACAGCGGGCATCTCCGTGAAACGCTCGGTCACTGGAAGAGACTCGGTTGCGTCGACCAGCTCCCATGGAACGGGATCTGGGAATCGGCGAAGAAGGTAGAGATGGAGCAAACGGTGGTAGGCGCCAAGTGCCAGCTCGCCCGAGCGAAAGTAGGTATTTGAGACGTTGTGATGGTGTATTGCGGCTCTAGGCTCCGTCCGGACGGCATAGGTCCAGAGCGCATCCTCTTGGGTCCATGCGCGGCGTGCTGAATAGCTCGCAGCGAAGAAGACGAGCGCGCATGCGCCCACGATGCCGACGCGCATCGCCGGTCTCCGAAGGAAGTGGAAGATGGCCGCGGAGGCGAGCATCGAGATCCCCAGAGTCGACGGGTAGAGAAGGCGCTCCGCTAGATCGGTGATCAACCGGATCAATAGATGAGACTGCAAAAGCGCGGGGGCATACAAGAACGAGAGGGCCGCGATCCAATCCAGTCGGTGGCGCTTGATGGCCCAAGCACCGGTCACCAAGCCGACGACGAGCAGAACGCCGCCCATCGTTGCGCAAGGGATGAGAACGTCGGGTTGAAGCTCCAAGGCGGCGTATCCGTGATTGGGCACGATCGGCCGGGGCCATACCGTCATGACGAGAGCGCGCCCGATGTTGTGCAGACCCAAGAGCAGACGCATGCCGCCCTCAGCGTGATACGCGAGATTGCTCGTGATCATCGAGATGCCCGGTGCTCGAGGAAGAGCGAGTTGAAACGAGACGACGACAACTCCCACGACGACGACCGGTAGCGTTGCTGCCCAACGAGCTCGTGGACGGCCCGGTCGAAGCAGCAACAGCAGCGCGGCGAGCGGCGTGAAGATCACCGCGGATTCCTTGAACAAGGTGCCCAGCAGCAATACGAGCGCGCAGAGCACCCCGGTCCGAACCGTTTGGGAGCCGAGCGCGATCGTGGAAGCCCCGAGTACCAGCGAGAAAGAAAGCATGTCGGCCTGCGCGACGATCGCACTGACGGCTTCGGTGTTGAGTGGATGAAGCGCGAACAACGTCCCCACGGCGGCTGTCCGGCCAACCGAAGGCTTGAGGCGATACACGAAGAGCATCGACATCGCGACCGTCGCCACGTGCAGGAGCAGGCTTAGCGCGCGATAGGGCAGAGGATCGCCCCCAAACCACTGCCAAAGCCCAGCCCACAGGATCGGCGTCAGTGGTCTCCAGGTGGTGAAGCGGTGGCTCCATGGACGGCCCCAAAAGTCACGTGTGAAGGCTTCCCAGGCGGGAACCTGCCCGTTTACGATCGGGTTGTGGGCGAGGGCGGAAGGATCATCGTACACAAAGCCGCCATCGAGCACAGTGGCTCCAACGACCGCCGCCAAGAGAAGTGGAACGGAACAGAGAAGGACGGTGGGAGTAGCATTCAAGAAGGCATCGCGAGCATCACCCGAGCGCATCGCGCGGGGAGCGTAACAGCTCGTGGGTGTCCGGAGCGACTCATCTTTCTTCGAAAGGCCGTGACGAGTAGTCTCGCCCCATGTGCACCCGCAATTTGCGACCGCTTCTCATGCTCGGCCTCCTCATCGTCGGCTGTGACTCCGCGGCGACGGAGCCGATGACCGATGGCGAGCCGATCGGCTCGTTGAATCTGATTCCCATGCCGACCATGATCTTTGGCGATGCGGGCCATCTCATCCTCGATGCAGATGCGCGCATTTCGGTGGCGGCCGGGCTCTTCGCGGTGGGCGAGGAGCTCGCCGAAGGGCTTCGGCCGGCGACGGGATGGCGCTGGGAGGTGACATCGGACAATCCCTCGCCGGGAGACATCGCTCTGGTCCTCGACGCTGCTCGCACCGATTTGGGCGACGAGGGCTACGCGCTGATCGTCGACGAACGCCGAGTGACCGTGCTGGCGGCTGCGCCCGCGGGGGTGTTCTACGGTTCACAGACGTTGCGACAGCTACTGCCTGCCGAGATCGAAAGCTCGACGACCGTCGAGGGAGCGGTGTGGCGCATTCCGATGGTCACCATCGAGGACGTGCCGCGCTTCGAGTGGCGCGGCGTCATGCTAGACGTAGCTCGGCACTTCTTCGACGTGGAGGAAGTCATGCGCGTCGTCGATCTCGCGGCGAGGTACAAGCTCAACCGGTTTCACCTTCATCTCACCGACGACTCGGGATGGCGAATCGAGATCGACGCGTGGCCGGACTTGACCGCGATCGGCGCCACGACCGACTACAGCGGCGGTGACGGCGGCTTCTTCACCAAAGAGGACTTCGTCGACATCGTGGCGTACGCAGAGGCGCGCTTCGTGACCATCGTTCCCGAGATCAACATGCCTGGGCACACCAACGCGGCGCTCGCATCGTATGCGGAGCTCAACGAGAGCGGCGAACGGACCGAGCTCACGCCCACCGTTCCGTTTGGCTCGAGCTCCCTTTGGATCGACGGCCCCGAGACGGCTCGATTCGTCGAGGAGGTGATCGAGGAGGTTACAGCCCTCGTGCCCGGTCGCTACTTCCACATCGGAGGAGACGAAGCCCTCGCGACGGAGCCCGACGACTACGCAGCCTTCATCGCGATGGCTCAGAAAGTGGTCGAGAGCCAAGGCAAGATCATGGTGGGGTGGGAAGAGATCGGAAGGGCCGATCTGGCGCCGCCTTTCGTGGCTCAGCACTGGCTCCGACGCGAGGACGCTCGGGCTGCCCGCGACAAAGGCGCACGAATCATCGCTTCACCTGCTTCGAACGCCTATCTCGACATGAAATACGACGCATCGACGCCGATTGGGCTGGTCTGGGCTGGCTTCACCGACGTGCGCGATGCGTATGAGTGGGATCCGGTGCCACCGGGGTTCATCGAGTCCGATGTGATGGGAGTCGAAGCTCCGCTTTGGACCGAGACCATCGACGACATGGGAGACGTCGAGCTCATGATGTTCCCGCGGCTTCTCGGGTGCGCCGAGCTAGGCTGGTCGCGGCCGGAGGATCTCGAGTGGGAGGCGTACCGAGCACGGCTCGCGGCACATGGTCCGCGGCTGGCGGCCCATGGGGTCAATTTCTATCGATCCCCGCTGGTGGACTGGCTGCCCTGATCAAAGCGCGTCAACGACCTTCTGTGCTCCGCGTAGGCGACCGAGTCGTACGGGACGGCGTCAGCCTGGGTATAGAGAGACCGCGATGGTTGCTGCTGCTGCCAGCTCCAGCGCGTAGATCACCAGTCGCTTCATCGCACCACCCCCCCAAGCGTCGAATCAATGTGAGTGGTGCCAGATCCGGCCCGCGATTACTAGATCGTTTTTCGATCCCGGAGACGACGCGCCTCTTGGTCCCGTTGACCCGCTAACCGGTGGGGTCCGCCTACGATTGTCTTGCTCGCTCTCCTTCGGTCGTCGCGGTGTGGGTCGCAACATGCTGGAATCGCTGGGTTTGCGAGGGGCTTGCGCGTCCCCCTACCGCGAGGCACTGGCTCGGCTGGCCGAGGCAGCCGGCATGAGCAAGAGCGGTGTTTTCGGCGTCTTCGGCTCGAAAGAGGAGCTTCAGCTCGCCATCATCGACAAAGCCCAGGCGATCTTCATGGAGGAAGTGGTGATTCCCGCGCTATCGGCACCCCGAGGCGCAGATAGGCTCCTCGCCCTTTGCGAGGGGTTCGTGCGGCACGTGCGGCGCATGAGCGCGAACACACATCGGTGGTTCTTTGCCTATGCGCTGCTGACCATTTCGGGTTGTGGGGCGGCTCGAGGTACGTCCTCCGAGACGGCGCCCGCTTCATGCCTCCTCGACCTCACCTACGCGTACGATGACGAAACCATCTACTGGCCGACCGCTCCGTCGCGCTTCCACAAAGAGACTCTCTTCTACGGCGAAACCGAAGGGGGCTATTTCTACGGCGCATACGAGATCGCAACGCCAGAGCACGGCGGAACCCACCTAGACGCGCCGATTCACTTCGCCGAAGGCCAAGACACCACCGATGAGATCCCGTTGCAGCGCTTGATCGCTCCGGGCGTCGTGATCGACATGACCGATGCGGCAGCCGTCGATCGAGATGCGCTGCTCACCGTCGAGCACATCGAGGCGTTCGAAGGGCTACACGGAGCCATCACGCCAGGGACAATCGTGCTCGTACACACCGGCTGGAGCCGGCATTGGCCGAATGCCGAGCGGTATCTAGGCGACGCCACCCCGGGAGATGCGTCGAATCTACATTTTCCCGGAATCTCCGAGGAGGCCGCGCACGCTCTCGTTGCGCGCCAAGTGGCTGCAGTGGGCATCGACACGGCCAGCCTGGATCATGGTCCCTCGAAAGACTTCCTCGCACACCGAGCCCTGATGGAAGCCGGGATTCCTGGTTTCGAAAACGTAGCTCATCTGCACGGTGTGCCGTCTCGCGGGGCGGAGATCATTGCCCTTCCCATGAAGATCGCAGGCGGCTCCGGAGGACCCTTGCGCATCGTGGCCGTTCTACCCGCAACAAGCTGCGAGGGTCGCTGAGGATGACTTTGCCCGAATCGCCTTCGCCATGGGTCGAGCGCTTTGCACCGCTGATTCGCTCGGGGGGAACCGTGCTGGATCTGGCCTGCGGACGGGGGCGTCACAGCCGCCATCTGCGTGGTTTGGGGTATCGGGTCGTGGCGGTGGACATCGATGTGTCCGACCTCGAGGACCTTGCACATGATGAGAACGTGGAGATCGTCGAAGCCGATCTAGAAGGTGGCGATTGGCCATTCGGCAGCCGCCGTTTCGATGGGATCATAGTCACGAACTACCTCCACCGACCGCTACTTCCCGCGTTGCCTGAGTCGTTGGCTGCTGGTGGCGTGCTGATCTTCGAAACCTTTGCAAAGGGCAACGAACGATACGGACGGCCAAGCAATCCGGATTTTCTCCTAGGGCCGAACGAGTTGCTCGATGCATTCGCGCCCGAGCTCATGGTCGTGGCCTACGAGCACGGGTTCGAAGAAGAACCGAGGCTGGCAGTGCGACAGCGGATCTGCGCGATCAAGCGCCGGGATTGAATCACGTCCCAACGTGCGGCATGCTCGGCCTCGAAGAACCAGCGAGGCCGACCGTGCGAGACCGAAGCTACTGGAACCGAGCCCGCTACGACGGAAGCCCAAAAGGCCACTACGAGAGCTATTTCCAACGGGCGAACCATCCGACCGAGCCTCGAGCGTTTTGGATTCGATACACCGTGTTCAGCCCGAAGGGGCGACCCTTGGATGCCATCGGCGAGCTTTGGGCGATCTACTTCGATCGGACCAACGACCATATCGTGGCCGTCCGCGAGACCAAGCCGATCGCCGACTGCAGCTTTTCCGATCGAGGCCTACAGGCGCGAGTCGGCGCGGCAACCCTGGATGCCGAGTCGCTCCGCGGTTCGGCGAGCCGTAAAGGCCACCGTATCTCTTGGAACCTCCGCTATTCGTCACCCGACGACCCGCTCCTCTTGTTGGACGAGTCGCTCTATGAAAAGGGATTTCCAAAGGCCAAGGCGTTGGTCGGCTCGCCGCATGCGATGTACGCCGGTTCGATCGAGGTGGACGGCTCTACCGTGTCCGTGGATGGCTGGGCGGGCAGTCAGAACCACAACTGGGGGAGCAAGCACACCGACGCATATGCATGGGGTCAGGTAGCGGGCTTCGACGACGCACCGCACGTCTTCCTCGAATGCTCCACCGCGCGGGTCAAGCTCGGCCCCTTCTGGACGCCGCGGTTCACGCTGGTCGTCATGCGGCTAGGCAAGGAAACCATTGCGCTCAACACGCTCGGCCAGGCGCTCCGCGCAAAAGGCTCATATCAGTTCTTCAACTGGCAGTTCGACTCGAAGCGTGAGGGCGTTCGCGTGCACGGCCGGATCGAAGCGCCGCGCTCCGCATTTGTCGGGCTGACCTATCTGAATCCACCCGGCGGGTCGAAGACCTGCCTCAACAGCAAGGTGGCGCGCTGCGAGGTGACCCTCGAGCGCGACGGCAAGGCGGAAACCTTTACCACGGAATCACGCGGCGCCTTCGAGATCCTGACTGACGATAGGACGCATGGCGTACCTGTGCTGCCGGCCTAGCTCCACCCCGATACGGCGCCCGCTTGATCAGTAGCCGCAGCGACCTTCGCGCATCGCTTTGTTGTGCTTCTTGAGCTTCTTGCCTTGGGTCACCAACACGGGGATCGACATGGGAAGGAGCGCAAAAAATACGCTCGCCACGACGATTCCCGCGATGGCGCCGCCGCGGTTGCCCTTCGGGCACGCCTCGTTCTGCGGGTAGCCTGGATAGGTCACCGATGGCGGTTCGTTGACGGTCTGTGCTGCCACGGGCGTCGCGGCGACTCCGATGGCGAGAACCAACGCGAGCATGACCGCTTCAAGCTTCTTCGACATGGCCTGGAAGGCTACCAGAACTACGCGCCCGAAAGAATCTCTTTAGGATGCTGCAATGACTCGGGAGCCGATACGCGTCCTCCCCATCGATCTGGAGGAACTGCAACACCCCGTTCTTCGCGCTGGCGATCGCGGTCACGGGTCAACTACCGAGCCGTAGTCAGAAATACAGCTGGATTGCCGGCCCGAGGCTCTGGATTCGCTCGGTGAAAAACTGCCCGTTCGGCGAGCGGCCGATGTAGTAGCGGAGCAGAAAATCGACGCGGTAGCTCGATTCGCCGATTGGATCGAGCGTGGCACCCGCTACGAACGACAGGTCGGGGACCCAGTCGGTTTCCTGCCAGGAGCCGAGATCGACGGCCATCAACAGCTGCAGCCGGCGCTTCGTTTTCGCGGTGACGGGGCGCAGCTCACCCCCGGCTTGAAGTGACCAGCGATCCAGACTGGAGGGATCCCGCCGCACCATGACGGCCACGCCCCCATACACCCTTGCCCATGGGCGCAAATCATAAGAGAGCAACGCACCGAGCTCCTCGAACGAAAGATTGATCCGGTCGACCTCATTGTTCAGCAGGTACTCATCGCCGAGGTGCGAGCTCTGGTGCATGAAGCGGCCCATCACGACGACCTCGTCGACCTCGTACGCGAACGTAATGCTTCCGAGGTAGTCGGCGTTCACCAGATCGTTCGACTCAGCCGTGAAATCGAAGATCGAGAACACGCCGCCCTGCGCTCCAAGCTCCCAAGAGCCCCGACGTGGTGCGTTCCTCTGGATGATTGGAATCGAAGCACCCGCCTCCGCCATGCCTACGTGGCTGAGCTCCGAGTCGCCAAAATAGTAACCGTACCCGACCGCGATCTTCGGCCAGCGAGGATCGGCAGGGAGCGGGGCGAACAGGGGCCTGCGGGGGAAGACCACGACCGAACGCTCCGCTGGCGACTGCGCCGAAACCACCGTAGTCGATGTAACGGTCAACGCAAAAACGAAACCGACCAGGAGGAGACGACGACGCGCATCATGGCGCGAGCCAAGCGTCAAGTGGGCTGGTATGGTAGGCAAAGAGAACTCGGGTGGAATATGCAAGCGAACAACATGCTCTTCTTCGTCTCTATCCTCGGATGGTTCCTAATCGGCTGCGCCAGTGATGATGATCCGGCCTCTCGCCAGGACCTCTCGCTTCGAATGAACGAAATCCAGGTGCTGGGCACGCACAACAGTTATCACATTCGACCGAGAGATTCGATTCTCGACACTTTGGCAAGCCTGGTCGATCAAGAGACCGCGGATAGCCTCGAGTACACGGCGCTACCTTTGCAAGAGCAGTTCGACCAAGGCGTCCGACAGATCGAGCTCGACATCTTCGCCGATCCCGATGGGGGGCTCTACGCCACTCGCCGTGCGCTCATCGTAGTCGATGAGGATCCGGTTTCCGGCATTCCCGAGCTGAACGCGCCCGGTCTCAAGGTTTTGCACGTTCAGGACCTCGATTTCGAAACCCACTGCTTGACGTTCAAGGCCTGCCTCGAGACGCTCAAAGAATGGTCTGACGCAAATCCAGACCACTTACCCATCGTCGTGATGGTGGAAGCCAAGGAAGAAGCGCTCGATAACCCCCTTGCCATCACGTTGGAGTTCACGGTGCCGCTGGAGTTCGGACCCGAAGAGGTGGCTGGCATCGATGACGAAATCCTCGCGGTATTCCCTCCCGCTCAGCTGATTACTCCGGACGACGTCCGCGGCGACTACGACACGCTGGAGAATGCCGTTCTCGACGGCGGCTGGCTGACGCTGGCCGAGGCACGTGGCCGGATCATGTTTGCCTTTCTGAATACGGGAACCGCGCGGGATCACTACGTCGGAGGCCATCCCTCCCTACGAGGCCGAATGATGTTCACCAACTCCGACGAGGGACAACCGGAAGCTGCTTGGTTCAACGTCAACAACGCACTGAACGACGGGGACCGAATCCGCGATCTGGTCGCGGCCGGATACATGGTGAGAACCCGCGCCGATGAAGACACGCAGCAGGCACGCGAAGGCGACTACTCGCTGCAGGAGGCAGCCTTCGCAAGCGGGGGTCACACCGTGAGCACGGACTACGTCGTTCCCAACGCCGATTTCGGCACCGGCTACTCAGCGGCCGTGCCCGGCGGCTACGTGGGGCGATGCAATCCGATCTCGGCTCCTCCGGACTGCGATTCCTCCCTGATTCGTCCCTAGAGAAACAAGCCGTCGACGGTTCAGGCGATCGAAGTCAACTCGGTTCGATGTTCTGACTGACGTGGAAGTTCGTGCCGCGAGAGGCCTCGAGGGAGACGTCAGAAGTATCCTTGTCGCTTTCGGTCTTCCATCGAAGTCTCCGAGAGCTGGTCGTCCGCCCGGTTGCCACGCTCGGTCTCGGAGGCCATCAAGACCTCGAGGATTACCGCGTCGAGATCCGAGGCAGTTGACTCGATCGCTCCGGTGATGGTCGCGTCTCCCATGGTGCGAAAGCGAATGCTTCTCGTTTCGACGACCTCGCCGTCGCGTGGCTGCACGAGCTCGCACGTTGCGAGAATCGTCCCATGGCGAACCAGGCATTTCCGCTCCGCCGCGAAATAGAGGCTGGGCAGCGCGATGTGATTGGCCTTGATGTACCGCCATACGTCGAGCTCGGTCCAGTTAGACAGGGGAAACACTCGGAAGCTCTCACCCTTTCTTTTCAGGCCGCTGTACAGAGACCAAAGCTCGGGCCTTTGGTTTTTCGGATCCCACTGTCCGAATTGATCTCGATGCGAGAAGAAGCGCTCTTTGGCGCGGGCCTTTTCTTCGTCACGCCTTCCCCCGCCCAGACATGCGTCGAATCCATGCTTCTCGATCGTGTGGAGCAACGCGGGGATCTGGAGGGCGTTCCGGCTCGCGTGAGGACCGGTCTCCTCCTCGACCAGCCCCGCGTCGATGGCCTCCTGCACGCTTCCCACGATCAGCTCCGCGCCAAGCGAATGCACGAACCAATCGCGGAATTCGATCGTCTCGCGGAAGTTGTGCCCGGTGTCGACGTGAAGCAGTGGGAACGGGAGCTTCGCGGGATGAAACGCTTTGCGCGCGAGGTGCGCCATGACGATCGAATCCTTGCCGCCCGAGAACAAGAGCGCCGGATTTTCGAACTGCGCGCCGGTTTCGCGGATCACGAAGATCGCTTCGGCTTCCAGTTTGTCTAGGTCATTGAGGGCGCGTTTGTGCATCTCCGGCCGATGTCACGAATCAATCTTCACCCAAGCGCCCCCTTGGGTGCGATGCAGGCAGCACCGTCCGTCGTCAGTCAGCGCAAACAGATGCACCCAGCCATTGTCCACGAGCTCACGCGCCCCCTCGTGCTTCCGGAGAATCGTGTCGATCGGCTCTGGCGGCGCTTCGATGAAGACGCTGAGCCGCAAGGGCTCGTGAACGAAGCGCTTGCCGTCATGGAGCGTCTGCAGGGGCAGACCGACCCGCAAGTCGCCTGCGTTGCCCTCGAGGACGCCGAGTGTGCCGACGACGTTGTGAAGCACCTTGTTTCCGGAGCCAAATGCCTTCTGGCTCACCGTGGAGCCGTAGTATTGCAAGTTGATCCAGCTCGCGACGACCATGGGCGCCGTCAGGATCAGCTCGAGCACGCGCCATTCCTCGTCGCGCCGCCAGTCGTAGTCGTGGAGGAACACCCGGCCTCCGAGGTCGAGTGAGCGGGTTCGCTGGCGCGGCGCCGCGATGAAGGCTGCATTGCCCGCGAGCCCCCATTCAGGCCGGACTTGCGACCAGTCGCGGCTCCGTTTCACGATTGCCGCATCGACCTCGACCGAGGCTGGAACCCCAAGAAGCAATGCTCGCTCGGCCCGGGCGAGCTCGGAGGCTTGCTCCAGCCAACCCTCCAATTGCTGAAGGTCGGCGGAGTGGGACGCCGGAATCTGCTCTCGATCGAAGATCGTGATCTCGTCCGTGGTGGTGTCGTGCAGACATCCGAGGAACCAGGTGTCATTGGGAATGACGATGTCGCGGTCGGCAAGCCCTGCACGCACGTTTGGGTCGTTGAGGATTGAGGCCGCGACCCTCGCGTTGGCCTCCCCGGGATTCCCGCCACAAGCGCCGCAATCGTAACCGGAGGCGTGGGGATTGTTGACGGTAGTGCTGCCGTGGCCGGTCAGCATTACGAGGCGCGCGAAACCCTCCCTGAGCGACATTGCACGCAGCATCGTCTCGGCAGTGTCGATTCGCTCGGGCAACGTGAACCCGGTGGAGCGTCCGGCCAGGGCTCCAGCCTCGACCTCCGGTCCGATGCGCGGGAGCAGACCCCAGTCGAGACCTTCGGCGCTCGGATGGGTGACTGGGCGCGTGAGCCCCGTGGCATCACCGACCAACTTTGCCGCGAACGTGAGGCCCGCCGTTTCCACGTAGACGAAGGAAGAAACCGCGGAGCCCTTGAACGACTTCCAGGCTTTGGATGCGCGGCGCCGAAGCAGGCGGAGACCCAAGATCTCGGTTCGCTCGTCCTCATCGGCGGCGGTGACGGTTTCGCGCACCACGAACCTCGGCTTGAGAAGCACCGGGCACTGCGCAGTACCGCTCACCTGCCCGATGGGAACGTACTCGATGGGAAAGCCGAAGAAACCAGCAAACCCGATGGTTTGTGCTCTCGGCTCCACGGTCTCGAGGGCGCGTCGAAAGACCTCCGACCGTACATCGATGCAGAACGCGGCTTGCACCGACGGGCGCACCGACGCCGCGCCGTCGTTGGCCTCCGCACCAAGCAGCTTTGCGATGAGATCGCGCTGAAAAGACGCTTCGAACGCGGTTTGCAGGACCGTGTCAACCCACAGATCCCGATCCAGCTCTGCTTGACCCGTCTTGGCCATCGAAGCCACCGCGGCCGTCCATGCAGTGCGCAGCGCCTCTCCGTCGTGCAGCACGAAGAGTGCGTAATCCCACGCCAGGCGAATGGCGAGAACATGGATCATCGCTTTGTCTTCCTTGCCGTCGAGCTCCGCGTACCACCCGATGTAGCGGGCATAGGCGGCCCAACCACGAATGCTGAAAAGCGCTCGATGGAGATAGGCATCGAGCGCTGGTCCACTCAGAGCAAGCTCTTCTACGATCGACTCGATCGCAGTTACGGGGTGGTCGGGCAAGCTCTGGACGATGTCGCGGAAGCCTTGGAAACCCATGACGTCGGGGGTGCGGTCGAGGTGAGCCGCCGCCCGCCACGCCGAATAGAGAGGCAAGGCCCGCCAGGGCATGCGCCAGGCAGCCTGGCCTTCGTCCCAGTATGCGGCGCACCATTTGGCGATCTCCTCGACCGCACGAGGCTCGGTTCGAAGTCCGTGTGCCCGGTCGACGACCTCCGCGACTGTGGCGACACTCGATGACTCATAAATGGGGTCAGATTCCAAGGCATTCCGGAGCGTTGCGAGGTCCCTGGGCGCGCCAGGCATGGAATGGGCCGCGCGCATCGCGTTCTCGAGGTCGCCGTCGGTGATGCGTCCTTGCTCGACCAGCGCTCGATAGTAGTGGCGCGACATGACCATGTCCGCGCCCGCGATGCGTTGCATCTCGGCGCACGCCTTCGCGAAGGGCATGCCACGAAGACCGAGGAAGGGATTCACCGCAACGAAGTGCTTGAGGGGCCACAACGGCGGGATTCGACTGCGTGCCTTGGCGAGCGATGCTTCGAGGTCCAGCGGCTCGACCGGACGCGTCTCCTCGGAAGGCGCGACGGGTCGGACCACGTCGATGGAAGCGCCAGCGCGCTCGAGGGATGGTAGTGGATGGGCGAGCTCTTGACTCATGGGTTGACTCCTTTGACGGCAGGGACCGGCTCCACCGGCCACCATCGCTCAATGAGGCGATTGGTGATTGCGTTCACGTAGAGACCGTTGAAGAGATGGACGTACAGCGCTTGCCAGCGCGGATCCGACATGCGGTACGGCATCGTGTTCTGTAGGACGGTGACAGCGCCGAAGAGAACGATCACGAAGCCGACGATGGCGAGATCGATGGGCCCCCGTAGCGCTTGCTTCGCCGGTAAGGATCCTGCCATCAGGTGTTCCGCGCCCAACTGAAGCGCGAAGTAGGCGACTGCGACTGCAGCGGCGAGCCCGGCGCCGCGTGCGATGACGAAAGCGCTCGGGCGTTCATCGATGGCGTTGGCGACCAAGTGGGTCACGCCCATCACCACGATCGCGCCGAGCGCGAAGACCCCGGGCGCTCGAGTCAGCGACGCGCCGAATGCGAGGCTCACGCCCCAGGTCAGGGCGACCGCGCCGACCAGCGCGAGCACGAGCCTAGCCGGATGCGGCTTGCCATGCGGGCGCGCGACCCACGACGAGCGCGACAGATCGATGACGCTGCCCGAGGAGAGGAAGGCATGAGCCTTGTAGAGCGAATGCGCGACGATGTGCAGTGCTGCCGCGGAGAAGGCGCCGAGACCGCATTGGAGCATCATGAAGCCCATCTGCGCGATGGTGGACCAGGCAAGCGAAACCTTGATGCTGGTTTGCGTGAGCATCGCGACGGAACCGAAGAGCGCCGTGAAACCCCCGACCACGGCGAGCATTTCGAGCGCAGGCACGGATAGAGAGATGACGTCGCTCAGTCGCAGGATGAGAAAACCGCCTGCGTTGATGATGCCCGCATGAAGAAGCGCCGAGACCGGAGTTGGCGTCTCCATGACCTCGGTCAGCCACCCGTGAAACGGAAACTGCGCCGACTTGAGCATGGCGCCGATGACCAGCAGCACGGACACGACGTGCACCGAGAGCGGCAGGCCCTGGTCGTTGCGAAGCTCGTCCGACGCGCCGAAGATGGTGGCGAAGTCGAGCGTGCCGAAGAGCGAATAGACCAGCACCATCGCCAAGATGAGCGACAGGTCGCCCAGCCGGCTCGCGATGAACTTCTTTCGTGCGGCGAGACGTGCGGCGCGCCGGTCTCCGTAGAACACCAAGAGCTGGTGCAGACACAGGCTGCTCGCCACCCACGCCAGCGTGAACTGCAGCAGATTGCCCGAGATGATGAGGGTCAAGACGGCAGCGAGGGTCAGGCAAAGCCACTTGACGAAACGGCCTTGTCCGGGATCTCCGTCGAGATAGCTTCGGCTGTACCCGATGACGATCATGCCGACGAACGAGACGAGCAGCGCCATGACCGCGGAGAGGGCGTCGTAGTAGATGCTGACCCCAGCTGCGTCACCAAGAGGCAAAATGTGAACGGTCGGGTCGTCATTCGTAAGGAAAAGGACCGCCGCTGCCACGAACGCCAACCCAAAGGCGGCCGTCGCGGCGCCGCCGGCCAGGCCGAGCATCCTCTTCGGCCTGCGGTCGGCGAGCCCGGACGGAACCAGACCGGCGGTCAAGAGGGCCATCGGAGCCAGCACGATGATAGAGAGGGGCAAAATCGGCATCGATCCTCCTACTACGAGACACCGATTACCTAGTGACCAGGGTATCTTCTGTAAAATACAAAGATTGCAAATATTCGTTCTCTATAGTAGAACATTTCAAATGGCAGACCTGAACTACAATCATCTTCGATACTTCTGGGCCATCGCCCACGAGGGGAAGCTCACTCAGGCGGCCGAGCGTCTGAACGTGTCGCAGTCCGCACTCTCGACGCAGGTCAAGAAGCTCGAGGACCAGCTCGGCCATGCGCTCTTCGAGAGGCAAGGTCGCGGGCTCAAGCTGACCGAGGCCGGACGCATTGCGCTCGACTATGCGGATACCGTGTTCAAGGCAGGGGACGAGCTGTTGAGCACCCTTCAAGGCCAACCGGGCACGGAACGCAAGGTGCTTCGGGTAGGGGCAATCACGACCCTATCGAGAAATTTTCAGATCGCGCTTCTGCGTCCTCTGATCGGACGAGCGGACGTCGAGCTCATCGTACGCTCTGGCACGATGCGCGAGCTGCTGTCGCAGCTCGAAGCGCATGCGATCGACCTCGTGCTTTCCAATCAGCCGGTCGCGCGCGATGCGAAGACCTCCTGGCACAGCCATCTGCTCCAGGAGCAGCCCGTCAGCATCGTGGGTCCGCCAGCACCGGGGCAACCCGAGCTCCGGTTTCCGGAGGATCTGGATCGGACGCCGATCCTCGTGCCAAGTCTCGATAGCGACGTGCGTGTGGCGTTCGATCGGCTCATGGAGCTTGCCGGAGCTCGCCCGATGATCGTGGCCGAGGTCGACGACATGGCAATGCTTCGACTCTTTGCACGCGACAGCGATTGTCTCGCGTTGGTTCCGCCAGTCGTGGTCCGCGACGAGCTAAGCGAGGGCGTGCTCGTCGAACGCTGCAAGATCCCCGAAATCACCGAGAGCTTCTACGCCATCACCCAAAGCAGACGATTCCCGAATCCTTTGGTTCGCGAGTTGCTGCAGGCCCACAAGAAGCCTTGAAGCGATCGGGCTCGCGCGCCTCTCGTGTCCAACGGCCGTTGACCGGACGAGGCTCGATCGCGTACAGCTTCAGCCATGCGGATCGCGCGGGACACTCACTCGCGTACGGTAGGGCTTCTCCAAGCGGCTCTTTCGGTCGGAGCGGCGCTCTCGGCCGCTTGTGTGCAGCCTTCAGACGCAGGAGGCGGGGGCATGGGCCTCGACGCAGGCAGCGAGCCCGACGCGAGCCTTCCCAAAGCCACCGGCTTTTTCCAAGTGGCCGAGGTCGGCGATCGCTGGCTTCTGATCACACCTGACGGCGAGCCGTTCTACTCGGTCGGCGTGAATCACGTGACCGCGAACAACAACATCGATGGGGAGACGGGTATCTGCCCGTACTGCGAGGCAGTCGACTCGATCTACGAGACTCGCGAAGCGTGGGCGGATGCCACCTCGAAGCGATTGGTATCCTGGGGATTCAACACCATCGGCGCATGGTCGGACTACGAGCGGTTCGCACCTCTGATGCCCTATACGAGGTTGCTTGCGATCGGAGCAGGCCAGTCGGACTGGTTCGCGCCCGAGTTCGAAACGCACGTGCAGGCCCAGGTCGAGGAACGCGTGGTGCCCTTCAAGGACGACCCCAACTTGATCGGCTGGTTTCTCGACAACGAGCTCAAATGGGGGAAGGACTGGCGCAACTCCAACACCATGCTCGAGGAGTACCTACTGCTCGAGGAAGGCTCGCCGGGGCGGGAGATGGCCGAGCAGTATGAGGGCGATCACGAAGGTTTCCTGCTGGCCTTGGCCACGCGTTACTTTCGCGTTGCGACCGAGACGATCCGTGCGGCCGATCCCAACCACTTGATCCTGGGCTCGCGCGCATCGAGCCTCAGCTTACCGCCTCAGGTGCCACAGGCCGCAGGGCCCTATTTGGACGTCTTCAGCGTCAACTTCTATGCGACGAACCCAGGGCTTTTCGAGGCTCTCGACGAGGCCTGGGGTCCGCTGGTGCCGATCGAGGGCTGGCTGCGCGAACACCACGAGCTCTCCGGGCTTCCGCTGATGGCGACCGAGTTTTCGTTCCGAAGCAGCGAGAGCGATCCACCCAACACCTATCCGCCGATCTATCTGACGTTCGAAACGCAAGAGGAGCGGGCGGCGGCATATGACGAGTATGTCCGCAATTGCTTCGATGCTCGGTACATGGTGGGCCAGCACTGGTTCGAGCACGTCGATCAGCCGGTGGGTGGCCGGTTCGACGGGGAGGACAACAATTTCGGGCTCGTGACCGTCGACGATGAGCCCTATCAGGATTTCGTCGAGCCCGTGACGGTCACCAACCTCAGCGCACCACATCTCACGCCCTGAATGATGGTCGGCGAAACCATGTGTCCAACGCAAACTCTCATCGAGGCCTCGTGCAAACGGGAGTAGGCCAGACCACCGACAGCCGGGAATTCTTGCAGGAGCGCGTCGCTGCGTTCGGCCTGGCCGTCTCGGTCATTTTGTTCCTCGCGCTGATCGGACGCATCGCGTTGGGGGTTTCGTTCGGCTACCTGCAAGGCGAGGCGGTGCACCCGTCTTTTTGGGCCCATGCCGTCGCCTGGATTCCCGTCGCATGTGTGTGGCTGATTTGCCGCTGGCGCCCGCTCGGCACCCGCGCGATTCAAATCGTCGAGGGTGTTGGGCTCGTCCTAACCAGTATCTGTTTGGTCATCATGGGGGCCCATCTTCCGGCTGCCGCCGGTGCCGCCACCACCACGGCCTATTCCTTGTCCTTCGGACTCATCGCGCGCGCCATCTTCGTTCCGAGCACCGCGCGGCATACGACCTGGCTCGGGCTCGCAATCGGGATCCCGCTCGTCATCGCGGTATACCTGAACTTTTTGACGGTCGATCTGGACGTCTGGAACAGCCACGGTTTCTTTCGGAAGATCGAGCAGGAGCACGTGTTGGCGCGGAGCCAGGCCATTCAGATCGGGTTCGCGTGGGCTCTCACCACCTTGCTGGCGGCTTGGGCGACACGCGTGATCTACGGCTTGCGCAAAGACGTGCGCGACGCGAAGAAGCTCGGTCAATACTTGATCGAGGAGAAGCTCGGGGAGGGTGGCATGGGCACCGTGTATCGGGCGCAGCACGGGCTTCTGAAACGTCCCACGGCCATAAAGCTCTTGGGGCCGGATCGAAACGCGCCCGATGACATCGATCGGTTCCGGCGCGAGGTGCAGATGACGGCGCGGTTGAAGCACCCCAACACCGTCACCATCTACGATTACGGGCGCACCGACGATGGAACCTTCTACTACGCGATGGAGCTGCTCGAAGGCGTCACGCTGCTGGAGGTCGTGCAAGCGCAAGGACCGCTGCCACAGTCTCGCGTCATCCACATCATGCGCCAGTGCGCCATGGCGCTCCATGAGGCGCATCAGATGGGGCTCGTACATCGTGACATCAAGCCCAACAACATCATGATGACCCAGCAAGGAGGCGTCCACGACGTGACGAAGGTTCTCGACTTCGGGCTGGTCAAGGGCGTGGGTCCGGATGCGGACACCACCAAGACTTGGACCGAAGCCATCATCGGCACGCCCCGCTTCATGAGCCCCGAGCAGATCTTGGATCCGCCTTCGGTCGATGCGCGGTCGGATCTCTATGCGCTTGGGGCCGTTGGGTACTACTTGCTCGCCGGACGCTTCGTGTTCGAAGGGACGAGCGCCATCGAAATCTGCGCGCAGCACCTGAGCGCGGTCCCGGAGCCGCCCTCGACCGTCGCCGACCTCGACGTGCACCCCGAGCTCGAGCGGATCGTCATGCAATGCCTCGAAAAGAACCGCAGCGCATTGGTGGGAGACGGTCGGCCAGGAAATCATCACGCATCGCGAGAGACATTCCGAGGTGGGGAGCCTAGCGACGATTCAGGCCCAGCCGGTGTATACGGAGAATTGATGGCGGAGCCACGGCCCAACGACCCTGAAGACCTCGTCGCGCGTATGGCCGCTGGTGATTCGGGAGAAGCGCTGAGCGAGTTCTATGCGCAGTACGCGAGCACCGTGCTCGCCTTGCTAACCAAGATGCTAGGCTCTCGTGCGGAGGCCGAGGAGATCCTGCAAGAGGTGTTCGTCGAGCTCTGGCGGCGCGCGCCCGAGTACGACCGCTCGAAGGGAAGCGTGATTGCGTGGGTCGTCACCGTGGCGCGAAGCCGGGCGCTCGACGCCTTGCGTGCGCGATCTCGCCGCCACGGCGATCGTCAGTTGCAGCTCAGCGAGCGACATGCGCTCGGCACCGAAAGAGGACGACCCGACGTGTTGGTGTCATCGACGCGCTGGCATCAAGCGTTGCGCCAAGCCTTTCAACAACTCAGCGAGGAGCAGCGGGCTTGCCTCGAGCTCTCGTATTTTCTCGGGATGTCGCACGGTCAGATTGCCGATGCGCTCAACTTACCGGTAGGGACGGTGAAGTCCCGGATTCTGTTGGGCATGCGTGCGTTGCGCGCGATGCTTCCCATCATTCACAGGAGCATGCGCGCATGACAGACCCCAAGGAACGAGCGGAGCTTCTGGCGGCCCTTCATGCGGCAGGGGCGACTTCCGAGGAGGACGAAAGAGAGCTCGAGGCGCTGCTCGAAGCCGATCCGAGCCTCCGAGAGGTCGTCAGGGACTTCCAAGATTCCATCACGGCGCTCGCATCGAGCTTCGACCCGCTCGAAACCTCGCCAAAAACCCTCAGTCAAATTCAAAAGAAGATCGCGAAGGAAAAGGGCGGCTTGCTCAACCGGCTACGAAGCTGGCTCTCGAGATCATGAAACCGGGCAAGTGAAGATTTCGAGACGGAAGCGGAGTTAGAGACGGGGCCATGGGGCGTCAACGCTGACATGCCGAAAAGAAAGGGCCGGCCCCTCCAAGAGGGCCGGCCCATATGTCGGTGGGGCGTCAGAAGGGGGACACCACGAAGGTGTACTCGATCAGCGTCTGCTCTTGCGGCACTCCCTGGACGTGAATGCGGGCGAGCTGGACCTGGTCGTTGCGCACGGTCACCGGAAACGGACCCTCGTTGCAGTCGAAGGGGCCGCCGTTGATCCGGGTGGTATCGTTGCCGTCGACGTTTAGAAGCTCGACGCGAGCGAAGACGCTCTCGTCGCCATACACGTCGCAGTCGATGTCGATCTCGATGCGCTGGTTGGGGTTGCTGGCGCTCGGAAGCTCGAACTGCACGAAGTCTTCGTTGTCGCCATCCTCAGCCGAGATCTGATCGGTGTACGCGATTTCGCGGGTTCCGGTGATGCTAAGGAACTCATCGACCGCGGGGTTGGCGGCGCTGTCGTTGTCGAACGGAGCGATGCGCTCTTCTTCATCCTCGATGACCTCCTCTTCGTCGAGCTCGTCCACTTCCTCTTCGTCGAGATCATTCACGTCCTCGACGAAGGGAGCGTCCACGTTGAAGTCCTCGTCTTCGAGTGCGCCCGCATCGCCGCACGCGACGGCGAAAACGGAAAGCAAGCCAAGGCAAATCGCGTCAAGGGTTCGGTTCTTCATGGGGTCCTCCTCATTCCTTCGGGTTCGGGGTCGATCCTCACGGCTCCCGCGAGGACCGGCGGAGCAAGTCCGCCTTTCAAAGACCCCTACGTCGCCCGGTGGCGGTTGGATTAAGAGGACGAAGAATTTTTCGAAGAGCCCGGTTTCGTCGGCTCGACGGGCATGTCCCAAGGGGTGCCCGAGAGCGCGAGCTTCAAGCGCTGAAGCTTGGAGGGCTGCGGCCGCTCGGGTCGGAGGGGAAGCTGGTGCTCTTCGAGGAGGCCCGAATCGAGCCCTTCGATCAGCTCGAGCGTGCCGTACGGCGCCAGGATCTCGTCGACACACCGCCGGGCGCCTTCCCCGAGCGCTCGGTATTCATTTTGGAGCACTTCGAGGCAATAGACGCGATAGCGGACCACCTTGAGCCGTTCGTACACGACGCCGTGCGCCCGATGATCGAACCGCTGCTCGCCCGCCGACCAAGCGCGTGCGTTGGCGAGAAGAAACGGCCAGTAGACTTCTACTACCTCTCTCAGAAAGTACGCCCAACCCGGGTGTGAGAAATCGCTGAAGCTCGGCTCCGCCGGCAGACGGTGAGCGCGCGCGTTCCACACGCGGCCCACCCAAGCAAAGACCTCCGGGGCGCGCGTCTCCATGATGCGGCTGGGCGTCGGATCCTGCGCGTAGTGGCGAAACATCGGACCAAACAAACCGATGTCGACCAACGAGGGATGGCTTCCGTGCAGGTACGGCTGGTCCTCGAGCAAGAGCCGCATGTTGTCGAGAAGGTCGAGATACTGACCCCGAATGTACGGCTCGGTCTCGCGGCTCAGCCCGTCGCCCGTGAGATAGGTGGCGATCTGACGGCGGCCGTAATACCAACCGGCAAGCCAATTGGGGGCCGGAAAATCCCCGAGCACCTCGTGACCGATGCGTCGCATGAGAAGCCTGCGCGACTCGATGGGCTTCCAGCGCCAATAGAGCGCTGCGCGCCAGCACCACTCGTCCGCGTAGTCCTCGATCAGCTTCGACAGGAAGCGCCGCACGGGGTCCCTCGGAATCACCGGCGGCTCCGGATACCGAGACTCGAGCCAGTCGATCATGGGCGTGGTGTCCTTCAGCCACTGACCGTTCGCGAGCCGGATCACGGGCACCTTCATGAGCCCAGTCGCCGGCAAGATCTCGCTTCGCAGCACCTTCATGTCGACGACTCTGCGCTCGAACGGGATCTCCTTGTATCGGAGGTACGCTTCCATCTTTCCGCTGAAGTACGACATGTCTGCGACGAAGGCGGTCATCGGCTCCCACTCCGGGTGTCGTCGCGGCATCGCTCGATCCGTACTACCCGGAGTCTTCCAAGTAAACGCATATTCGTTGGCGCGCTGGCCGAGGTGCGGTGGAAGGCTAAAGTCCGACGTCGTGACTGATACGACCTCCAGTTGGCGCCGCTGGCTTCGCGAGCCGCTTCTTCATTTCGTCGTGCTCGGCGCGGCTGTGTTCGCCGTGTATGCCGCCGTCGAAGATTCGCCGACCGAGCCGCTGTCGCTCGGTGACGCACCCATCGATCAGCTCGCCCGCGACTGGAAAGCCCGAACCGGCGCTGAGCCCACGCCTTTGCAACGAGCTCGACTCGAGCGCGAGTGGATCGAGGAAGAAGCGCTCTATCGCCGTGCGCTCGAGCTGAACCTCGACGAGAGCGACACGGTGGTTCGGCGCCGCTTGGTGCAGCGCATGCGTTTCCTCATCGAGGACACGACCCCCGTGCCCGAGCCGGACGATGCGACGCTCCAGTCGTGGATCGACGCCCACACGGCGGACTACAGCCAGCCATCGCGTCTGTCGTTCGAGCATCGGTTCTTCAGCCGCGGCAAACGCAAGACGCGCCTCGCCGCAGATGCACAGGCAGCCGCGCAGAAGCTAACTGCTTCCCCCGATGCGTCGGTTGCCGGAGATCCCTTTCCGCGTGGCGAGCTTTTTCGTGACCAGACCCCGGCAGCAATCGCGCGGACCTTCGGCCGCGCGTTTGCCGATCGCATCGTGGAGCTTCCCCTCGGACGCTGGTCCGCTCCCATCGAGTCATCCTATGGGCTGCACGTGGTTCGCGTGATAGCCGAGCACGAGGCGGAGCCGCCTTCGCTCGAGGCGGTCCGCGAACGGGCGAGCGCCGATTGGATGTATGCCGAGCGCCAGCGCCTCAACCAGCAGGCGGTCGACCGCATCATCGAACGATATGCAGCGGAGGGGAACGCACGGCCATGATGGGGCGCCTCTGGCTTGCCATCGCTCTTGGGGGCCTCGTTTCGCCGCCCGCGCTTGCGTCCGCTCATTCGATCAGCGCCGCGCTGCTGCGCCTCGACGTACGGCCCGACGGCACGGTCCACGTGCTTCTCAAGGTTCCGCGTGTGGAGCCCGGGCCCCGCAATCTGCGCGTCCGGCTTCCGAGCGTTTGCCGAGACCTCGGCGATCATGCGTCGAGGCGGACTCCCGATGCCGTCATCGAGTCGTGGCGCGTTGCGTGCACCCTAGACCAGCTCCGTGGCGCCGAGGTTTCGGTCGACGGGCTCGGACCCGTCGTTGGGGAGCTTTTCCTTCACATCGACGGAGGAGGCGAGGGCCCATGGACGGCGGTGTTGTCACGGGACGCATCCCAGGTTGCGCTCCTGCTGAGCAAGGATTCGACGGCTGAACGGCCTCGACACGCGACCGATGGCTTCTTCGTGCTCGGCATCGAGCACATCCTCTCGGGCCCGGACCACCTCTTGTTCGTCTTTGCTCTTCTGCTCGTGGTCACCCGCGTGAAAAGGAACGAGGCATGGCGCGCCATCGCCTCCATCATGGCTTGGACCGTGACCGCGTTCACGGTCGCGCATAGCTTGACGCTTGCCGGGTCGGTTCTCGGGTTGGTTCGTCTGCCGAGCAAGCCCGTCGAGATCTCGATCGCGTTGAGCGTGTTGCTGCTGGCGGTCGAGCTCACCCGAGACGGGGCCGAGCATTCCCTCACCGCGCGCTATCCATGGGCCGTCGCGTTCCTCTTTGGTCTGCTCCATGGGTTCGGCTTTGCGGGCGTTCTTCGCGAGGTCGGTCTACCCGAGGAGGCGATCGGCAGCGCCCTTTTCCTGTTCAATCTGGGGGTCGAGGCCGGACAGTTGCTCTTCCTGGCCGCCGTGGCGAGCGCATGGTGGCTCGTTCGGTCGGCGCGGCCACTCCTGCACGCCCATTGGCCCGAGCTACGACGGGATTTCGAATGGGCCGCCGCCTATGCTATCGGTGTCGCCGCAGTGTTCTGGTGCCTCCAAAGGATGTGGTCTAGCTGAACATGAAACGACTCTGGTTCGTGCTCCTCGGTCTGATGGTGGGGTGCTCGACGCAGGAATCCACCTCGGACCCCTGCGTGGGCTCGGAATGCGAGGGGCTCTGCGAAGACTTCCATCCCGGGCTGCGCGTATTGTGGGGCGACCTTCACGTCCACACCCGCATCTCCTTCGATGCATACTTCTTCAGCTCTTTGAACGGCCCGGAGGAGGCCTATCGCTTCGCCAAAGGCCAGCCCGCTGGAATCGTCTGTGACGATCCAGATACCGAATGCGGGACGTTGCAGCTCGACCGCCCGCTCGACTTCACGGCCGTCACCGAGCACGCGGAGTTTCTGGGGGCGTTCTCCACCGCATGCGGCGGCGACATGCCTGACCTCGCATGCGGTCCGGTGGGAGCGCTGATCCGCGACTCGGTCGATGACTTCATCCAGGGCGACAACCCCATCGATGCGGAGCTCATCGAGAGCTTGTTTTCGAGCATTCCCGATCCGGATACGGTCTGGGAGGACGTTCAAGCGGTCACCGAGGCGCAGAACGACCCTTGCGCTTTCACCACGCTTCATGCCTACGAATACAGCCCCTTGATCAATGGCTCGAGCATGCATCGAAACGTCGTCTTCCTCGGAGACGTTCTTCCGCGCCATGCGATCTCGCTCTTCGATACGGAAAGCGAGTGGGAGCTCTTCGACTCGCTCGAGGCAGAATGCGGCAACATCGAGGGCTGCGACTACTTGACCATTCCGCACAACTCGAACCTCGCGGACGGCCGCATGTTCCTTCCCATCGGGACGCCTTTCGCGTTTGCCGGCCGGGACAATCAACCCTTGACTCCTGAGGACGCGGCGCTCCGCGCGAAGTCGGACCGCATGGTGGAGATCATTCAGCTCAAGGGCCAGTCCGAATGCATGGCGGGATTCGGTTTCGACGGGCTCGGCTCGGACGAGATGGACGCCGCCTGCTACTTCGAGCAGAACAAGCCCATTTGCACTGGAGCGGCGGAC
>LJTN01000009.1 GCA_001303415.1 Myxococcales bacterium SG8_38 | reverse complement strand
CTGCTGAAGCAGAGGATTTTCGTCGACCGCGACCTCTGGCGGCCCCTTTTCTTCGAACATTTCCTCGATGCGGCCAAACGCTTCTGTGAAGATATCGGTCTGATCGTACGCGACCGCGGCGCCACCGAGGAGGAGCAATGCCAGCACCGACAGATGCTTCCAGCCGACGCTCGACCTTCCGGAGGCGCCAACTGCCCTCTTCCTCTTCGCAGGCTTCTTGCGATCGTCCTTCGGCGGATTGTACCCAGGCGTGCTCTGCGCCCCGGCGGCAGGGGTTGGAAGCGGCGCCACGACCGGAGAATCGATCAGATGCCCCAAGTCCATGCCACCGCCGTTCGCTTCGATCTCGAGCTCGCGAATTGCGCCGGGGATGTGGGCTACGTACGACTTGGACGAGGCGGAATCGTTCGCATGATGCATGTCGAGCGTGATGGAGGCGCCAAACGGTACGGTGTCTACCCGCGGGCCCCGCGAAAACTCCTCGGGGAACACCCTCTTGACGAATTCGGCGACCTCGCGCTGCTTGGCGTACGACTCATTGGTCCTCCCAAAGCCTTCGAGCTCGTTGGCCAGCTCTTCCGCGGTGGCAAAGCGATCTTTGGCCTCTTTGGCCAGCGCCTTTTGCAGAATCCGGTCGAGCTCCTCGGGAGCATCCGGCAGATGATCCTTCAAGGAAGGCACCGGATCCATGATCACGGCCCGCATGGTGGCGGCTTCCGTTTGGCGCCTATAGAGAGACTTGCCCGTGAGCGTCTCGAAGATGCAGACCCCGAGCGCGAAGATGTCGAGCCGATGGTCGGCTTGTCCTGCGGTGCACTGCTCGGGGGCCATGTACGCGAACTTGCCCTTCACGACGCCCGCTTGCGTCTTGTGCGCGCGATGGTCTGCCTTGGCGATGCCGAAGTCGAGCAGCTTCACCGCGCCGCTGTAGGCGATCATGATGTTGTGCGGAGACACGTCACGATGGATGATGTTGAGCGGCTCGCCGTGCTCGTCGTTGGCGATGTGGGCATAGTGAAGCGCCCTCGCCACGTCGACACCGATGCGAACGGCGACCGGAATGCCCACTCCTCCCATCCTTCGCGCCTTGCGAATCACGCGCCCGAGCGGCATTCCGTTGACCCACTCCATCACGATGAAATGCGACCCTTCGTCCGCACCGAACTGATGGAACTGACAGATGTTGGGGTGCTTGAGCTGCATCCCGATTCGAGCTTCGTCGAGGAACATCTGAACGAAGTCGCTGTCCTGCTCGAAGTGCGGAAGAATGCGCTTCACCACTAGCAAGCGATGGTCACCCTCGGTGTTGGCGTGACGGGCGAGAAGAATCTCCGCCATTCCGCCGAGCGCGAGGCGTCCTAGGATGTCGTAGCCCGCGAACTTCCCGAGAACGGGCAGGTCGTTGGCTGGCTTGGGCATCTCACTGAATGCTTCTTGCGTCACTTCTCCCCCGGACACCGCCCGCCGGCCCGACCTGCGAGACGGCTTGGGTCTCTCAGACGGCTGTCCCCCGAGGGGAGCGTGTCACAGAAATCAGCATAGCCTTTCCAGCAAGCCAACGCCTACTTCGTGAGACGAGGCCGGCGCCGAATGCAGGAGATGTGGGATTCCTCACAAAATGCGCTCGGTGGTGCGAAGCTCCCGGCACATGTTCTTCTGATGCGCTTCGAGCGTGCCGCCGCCGATCTCCAGCAGCTTCGCGTCTCGCCACAGCCGCTCGACGGCGTACTCGGCCACGTAGCCGTAACCACCAAGCACTTGAATGGCGCGGTCGGCGACGTCCTTACCCATCGTCGAGGTGAAGAGCTTCACCCCGTCGGAGTCGAGGCGGTGTCCGGGGGCGTCGAGGCGCATCGTCGACGCCGTGTAATAGGTGTATGCGCGCCCTGCCATGTATTCCGCGTACGATTGCGAGATGTAGCGCTGGATCTGACCGAAATCGCGCAGCGGCTTGCTGAACGAGGTTCGCTCGGTGGCGTACCGGTTCATCACCTCGATCGACCGGCGCGCGATGCCTAGGCTCATCGCGGCCAGGGTCACGCGTTCGATCTCCAGGTTTCGCATCATGTGAAGGGTCGCATCTCCCTCAGCGCCCACCAGGTTCTCCGCGGGAACCTCGCAGTCCTCGAACACGAGCTCTGCGGTCGTCGACGCGCGCATCCCGAGCTTGCCCTTGATCTTCTGGCCGAGGCTGAAGCCGGGGAAACCTTTTTCGACGATGAACATCGAAAGCTGGTGCCGTGGCTGCCCCTGGATTCGAGCGTAGACCAAGAACGCATCGCCGAGCTCCGTGTCGCTCACCGCGCCGTTGGTGATCCACATCTTGGCCCCGTTGAGCACGTACCGGTCGCCCTTTTTCACGGCAGCGGTCTGCAAACCGAGGACGTCGGTGCCCGCGCCCGGCTCGCTCATGCACATCCCGCAAACCTTCTTGCCCGAGCAAGCGTCCGGCAAATACTTTGCACGCTGCGCATCGCTGCCGTTCACCTGCAGGTTGTTGGCAAAAAGCATGGAGTGCGCGAGGTACGCCAGCGTGAAGCCAGGATCGGCAGCCGCCAGCTCCTCGTGGGCAATGACGGCCGCAACGGGATCCAGGCCAGCGCCGCCGAAACGGTCTTCGACCGTGATGCCTAAAAGGCCTAGCTCACCGAGCCTGCGAAAGAGCTCGACGTTGAACCGCTCTTGGTGGTCGGACGCCTCCGCCTGTGGATCGACCTCTCGCTCGGCAAACGAGCGAACGAGCTCGCGAAGGGCGCGATGCTCGGATGACGGATTGAAAAGGTCACTCACAGGGCCCCGCTTATCATGCAACCCCGCCGATCGGAAGCCGGCCCTCCTCAGGCAGCCGCGTCTGCCACGGAGGACGTGGTCAGAACGCTGGTGACGATCGCGCGTGACGCCACCGCGGTGGCTCGCTCGAGATTTTCTACGCGACCGTCCAGGAACGCTTCGGCCAAGCCGAACACGATGCTGACGAGAAGCTCCGCGTGCAGGGCCGCATCGGAAACGGCGATGTCGGGGCGTACTTGCACGACGATCTGGCGCATGCGGTCTCGCAGGCCGCCGGTGAGCACGATCCATCGTCTGCCCAGCGCCGACGTTTCGTCGCGGCGATTGCGCAAGAACACCTCGGCGACCTTCCGGTCGTGGACCAACGAGCGCGTGCACTTCAGAACTGCTTTTTCGAGAACCTCGCCAGCGCGCTCGAGCTCCGCTGTCGTATTGGCGTCGAATCCGGGGCTGAGCTCTTCGGCGACCCATTCGGCCACTTGCTCGAGCGCCTGATCCATGCTCCGGAAGTGCACGTAGAAGGTCGGTTGGGCGACCCCAGCGAGCTGTGCGACTCGCCCCGTCGTCAAGGCTCCGTACCCGTACCGATGGATCGTCTTGAGAATCGCCTGCAGTAGGCGCCGGCGCGTCCGTTCCTTGTTCATTTGCCGTGACATGCAGCTCGTGTAGCAGTCAGGCAAAGGCGGTTCCATCGAAAGTTGGGTGGGAACCGTGCTATTTACGCGCTTGAAAGAAAGAGGACGCGCAGAAATTGCGCGCGACGATGGTGACCCCACGAGATCAACGGCTCATCGAGTCCAGTCCAAATGCGGATTTCGCACCAGGCTGGTACGTGGTGGCTTCCAGCAAGGAAGTTGGCGCGAAACCACGGCGTTTTTTCTTCAACGGGCTGCCACTGGTGACGTTTCGCGACACGCGCGGAGAGTGCGTCGCGCTGCTCGACCGGTGTGCACACCGAAATGCACCTCTGTCCGCCGGCCAGGTCGTGGGGGATCACATTCAGTGTCTCTACCATGGATGGGAGTTCGACGGTGCCGGCACGTGCAGAGCAGTGCCCGGTTTGTGCGGTGAGCCCGATCATCCGGCCCGCCGGGTTCCATCGTTTGCTTGCCGCGATTCCCAGGGCTGGGTCTGGGTCTACTCCGAGCCGAACATCGAGCCAGATGGCGGCCCCTATCACATCCCCTGCGCGGACGAGCCGGGCTATTTGACGATTCGCGAGCATCTGACGATGCCGGGCCCGCTCGATGCAGTGGCAGAGAACGCGCTCGATGTCCCGCACACGGCGTTCGTTCATGCGGGGCTGTTCCGCAAGAACAAGGATCGACGACCGATCGAGGTGGTGATCCGCGCATTGACGGACGGCGTCGAAGCGGAGTTCATCGGAGAACGCCGGCCCGAAGGATTGGCGGGCCGTCTTCTCGCACCCCAAGGCGGCGAGGTCTTCCACTGGGACCGGTTCCTGCTCCCATGCATCGCACAAGTGGAGTATCGGCTCGGCGATCGCAGCCATCTCGTGACGACTGCGGCGCTCACACCGCGCGATGCAACCGTGACCGATATTTTCGCGACTGTCGCAGTGAAAGTCCCCATCCCGAATCTAGCTCTGCGCACGGTCTTCAAACCGGTCGCAATGCGGATCCTGCACCAAGACACCGAGATCCTACGACGGCAGACGGAGCAGGTGCAGCGGTTCGGCAAGGAGGAATTCGCCTCGACCGAGATCGACGTCCTGGGCCTTCGCATCAAAAAGCTGCTCCGCGAGGCGGCCGCGGGGAAACGAGCCACCGCCCAGGAGGAGCGTCGAATCAAAATGCTGGTCTGACCGGGATTGGGTGTACCCTTCGGGCAAATGGGCCCGGCGGACGATCGGCACTCCACCTATCTGATCAAGAATGCGCCCTCGGATCGCGTCGAGGCGCCAATGCCGAGCGACAGCCCGGCGCCCGGACCGCCCGATGGCCGTTGGCGCTCTTCGAGTCCCCCTCCTGGTGACGGGCTCGAGGCGGAATGGTGGCCGGATCGTGAGCTCGGGAATGCATTTCGGCGTTGGACGGGAATCCCACCTGCGCGCGGGGACGCAGGTCGGGCGGCAGCGACGAAATTTCTGGTGGAGCATCTCAGCGTGAGCGAGCTCACGGCCGTGGGGACCGCGCCTCGTGCTTCGATGCCGGTCGTCGAGCCGCCGGACCTCGCCGAGCGCGTCCGGGTCATGGTCACGAGGCTGGGGATGCACGGCCCGAACGAGGAAGCGCCCGACCACGGCGCGCTGCTGGCGATCGGGCCCGACGCGCTTCCGGCTCTGCGCGATCTGTTTCCCGGGCGCCTCTGGTTCAATCGCTGGGAGCCGCACGTACAGCCGCCCAAAGGCCACAGCGTGTCGGGCCTTTGCCGCACGCTGGTCGCGTTTGGCGACGCTGCCGTTCCATACGTCGTCGAGCTCCTCAAGGAGGACGATCCCGAAATCCGGTACTACGCGACGCTCGTCGCCGAAGAGCTGCCGCATCCCATTCTCGTGGAGCCGCTTGCGGCTGCATTGTTCGACGAGGATCAGGGTGTTTGTCGAAGTGCCCTCCATGCCTTGGAAGCGTTCCGTGAGCAGGAAGGAGTCGGGCAGCTTCAGCAATCCCTACGAGCCCTCGCGGTAGCCTCGGATGCCGACCAGCGATCGCGGCTGCTCGCGATGAGGGCGCTCGCGGTGCTGCGTGATGTGAAGTGCATCGAAGCGCTCATCCCGGCGCTTTCCGAGCGAAGTGTCTTGGGTGAAGCGGCATGGCGGGTGTTGCGAATGCTGACGCTCCAAGACTTCGGCACGGACCAAGAGCCATGGCGCGCGTGGCTTCGGGAGCACGGTCACCGCACCCGCATCGAATGGCTCATCGACAGCATGAACCACGACGATCGGGAGATTCGGACGATCGCGATCCGCGACCTCCGCCATGTCTCTGGAGAGGACTACGGCTATCGGCCCGACATGCCGGCCGACCAGCGACGGGCCGCGCAAGAGCGATATCGTCTCTGGTGGTCGGGAACGAACCACAGCTAGCCGAGCAGCTCGGCGGCGATCGTCGAAGCGAGCTTTCCGTCGATCTGACCGGGGTAGCGTTCCCTGACCTCTTTCATCACCCTTCCAAGCTCCTTTTTGCTGGAAAGACCGAGCTCCTCGATGATGTCGGCGATCGCAGCGCGCGCCTCGTCCTCGCTGAGCTGCTTCGGAAGGTAGCGCTCGATTACCTCGATCTCGGCGAGCTCTTTGTCTGCGAGGTCTTGCCGGCCGCCTTCGATGTAGCTCTGAACGCTGTCGCGGCGCGACTTCACCGCGCGGGAGAGAACGGCAATCTCGTCTGGATTGTCGAGCGTCAGCAACTCTGATTTGAGCATGCGCAGCGTCTCGCGAGTCACGGCGTCGCGCTCCAACATGGCCTTCTTGAGGTCGGCGTCGATCTTGTCCAGGAGTGCCATCCCGCAAGCCTGTGCGCGCAGGGCTAGCCGCGCAACGCGCCGATCACGCGCAATGCGTTGCCACCTAGAATTTTGCGAATGCGGGTATCGGACCAACCGCGTTCCAACATCTCCTGAGCCAAGCGCGGAAGCGCCCAAAGCCCGGGCAGATCTTGGGGCGGCGTGATCGCCCCGTCGTAGTCCGTGCCGATGGAAGCATGATCCTCTCCGACTGTACCTACGATGTGCGCGAGGTGGTCGACGACCGTTCGGACGGTCACGTCACGCCGCCCCAGAAACGGCGCGTGCAGCATCACGCCGACCGTACCCCCGGTCGCAGCTACCGCGCGGAGCTGCTCGTCGGTGATGTTGCGCCAATGCTCGTAAGCGCCGGCCAACCCCGTGTGCGTGACGAACAATGGCTGTGTCTCGTCGTGGACGTCGACCGCATCGAAGAACCCCTTACGACTGATGTGCGCGAGATCGACGCCCACGCGGAGCTCGTTCAATCGCTCGACGTAGGCCCTGCCGAAGTCGGTGAGACCGGCGGTTCGCGACGAGCCTGGCGCGCTGGAGGCGCCGAGCGACGAAGACGTGAGATGAACGAGCGTGACGCGCAGGACGGAACGATCGGCGAGCAGGTCGAGCGCTTCGATGCTCTCGTCGAGCGCGTTTCCGCCTTGGATGCCGATGAAGGCGCCGTGATCGCCCGCCGCGCGTGCGGCTTGGAGCTCCTGGGCGGAACGGACGTGCCTGACCCCCTGCGCATCTTCGATCAAGCCAAGCAGCGCGCGAAGGTTCTTCTCGAGCACGCGTTTGCGGCCGCGCGCACTGCGGAAGGGGTTCGTGGTGATGACCCATGTGGCGCCGCCGAGGCCGGACGCATGGGCCGTGGGGAAATCCGCATGCCCAAAAAGCCTTCGTCCGAAGGGGCCCCCGCGGTGCTCGCGCCGGGGGTCGTACCCGAAGACCCGGTGCCAGATGAAGGAGTCGATGTGCAGGTCGATGGCGTCGGCGTCCCGGTAGAGCGCTACGGCCTCTCGGCTGATGCCCAGGGAGCTGGCTGTCTCGGCGCAATCCATGGCAGCGCTTCCGTACCACGCCACGGTACCGGGGTGGCTTCGTTCGATCGCTGTGATCCCGGGGAGTTGGCCGAAAAGTGCCATGCAAGCGCCTTGTAAAGAAGCTGTAAATGCTTGTTTTTGCGTGGTTTAGGTTGACTCAAGCCGCTTCCGGACACACATTACGCGATCCCGGCTGGTTAACTTGTAAATAGCCGCGGCAGCAGAAAGGATTGAGGATGTTGTCGACCACAGCAGCGGCGAGCGCCAAGTCTTCGGATTTGCTGAGCTCTCGTACGATCAATCACGTCGTGGTCCTCGGCGCCAACGGCGCGATGGGCCTCGGAAGCGGGGCTCTGTTCACCACGGCAGTCCCTAGGGTGACGTTCTTGGCGCGAACCAAGGACAAGGCCGACGGTGGGCTTGCCGCGGCGGTAAAGATGGTTCGCTCCAGCACCGTGGAGAACCGGGTCGACACCGGCAGTTACGACGAAGATTTCGATCGCGTGGTGGGAGAAGCGGACCTGATCTTCGAAGCGGTGACCGAGCAACTCGACCTCAAGAATGAGTTCTTCGAGCGCATCGACAAGGTCCGGCGACCCGATTCGATCGTCGCCACGGTCACCTCGGGGCTTTCGATTAATCAGCTCGCCGAGGGCCGAAGCGATTCCTTCCGTAAGCACTTCCTCGGTTTGCACTTCTTCAACCCGCCCAACGTGATCGTCGGCACGGAGCTGATCGCCGGAAAGGATACGGACCCGAAGCTGGTCGACTTCATCGACGCGTTCTGCACGGCGCGGCTGGGGCGCGCCATGGTTCGAACTGCGGACACGCCGGGCTTCGCCGGTAACCGCATCGGCTTCAAGGTGCTCAATGAATGCGCCATCCTGGCCGAAGAGCACGGTCCGCTGTTGATCGACGAGCTGGTGGGTCCGTATACCGGTCGCGCCATGACGCCATTGGCAACGGTGGACCTCGTGGGTTGGGACATCCATCGGGCCATCGTCGACAACATCTACGACAACGCGAGCGACGAAGCGCACGAGACGCTCAGGCTGCCCGAGTACATGGCGGACATGATGGCCAAGGGCGTGCTGGGTCGAAAGACCGGCGCAGGATTCTTCGGCAAAGACGACGCGGGGCAGCGAATCGTGCTGGACCCGGCGACCCGCAAGTACGTGCCAAAATCGTCGATTTCGAGGCCGGATCTGGCGTTCATCGACACCATCTCGAATCTTCATCGAGTCGGGCGTTACGTCGATGGCATGCGAGCATTCGCCGAGGCGAAGGGTCCCTATGCGGCAATCGCCCAGAAGGTGATAGGCGGATACATCAGCTACTCGTTCCATCGCGTTGGCGAGGTGACCGACGACATCTCGGGTATCGATCGCATCATGGGCTATGGCTTCAATTGGGCCCCGCCGAGCGTTCTGGTCGACGCCATCGGGCTGAAGCGGGCCATCGCGATGATCGACAAATCCGGTCTTCCCGTACCGCCCGCACTTGCGAACGCGCAAGAGGGCACAACGTTTTTCGATGACCCACAGGTCAATTTGGGCAAGTTCTTCGTCGCTGCGTGAGCGAAAGGTTTGGTGAGAGAAATGGCACAGGTTCCAGAGGTTTACGTTCTCGGTGGCTACCAGACGGACTTCGCCCGTAACTGGAGCAAAGAGAAGAAGCACTTCGTCGCGATGATGCGCGAGGCGGTGCTTGGCGCGCTCGAGAATACCAAGGTCGAACCCAAGGAAATCGAGGTCGCGCATGTCGGAAACTTTGCGGGTGAGCTCTACAGCAAGCAGGGACACTTCGGCGCGTTCTTCCTCGAGATCGATCCGGCATTCAGTGGCCTTCCGACGTCCCGTCACGAGGCGGCGTGCGCATCCGGCAGCATCGCCATCCTGGCGGCGTCGGCCGAGATCGAAGCGCAGCGGTACGGTCTGGCATGCGTGGTCGGCGTGGAGCAGATGAAGACGGTGGGCGCTGCCGAAGGCGGCGACTATCTCGGGACGGCGGCTTGGTACGAGGTCGAGGCCAAGGACATCGAGTTCCCCTTCCCGAAGCTCTTCGGCAAGCTGGGAGACGAATACGACAAGCGCTACGGCCTCAAGGATGAGCACCTCGCCCACATCAGCACGATCAATTACGCGAATGCGAAGCTCAACCCCAATGCGCAGACTCGCACCTGGTACATGAACTACGATCACGCCATGAGCCGTGATCAGTTCAACGGCAACATCGGCGGCCGCATCCACATCTCGGACTGCTCGCAGGTGACGGACGGCGCAGTGGCGATCCTGCTCGCCTCTCCGGCCTATGCGAAGAAGTGGGCGGATCGGATGGGCGTGCCGCTAGAGTCGATCCCACGCATCAAGGGCTGGGGCCACAACACGGCGCGCATTCGATTCGAAGACAAGATCGCGGAGAGCCGGGGTTCGAAGTACGTGCTGCCGCACGTCCGGAGCACCGTCACCTCCGCGCAGAAGCGGGCCGGAGTTGGCGACGTCAGCGGAATCGACGCGATCGAAACGCACGACTGCTTCACGACCTCGGAGTACATGGCGATCGATCACTTTGGTCTGACGGCCCCGGGAGAGAGCTGGAAGGCGATCGAGGAAGGCGACATTGCGCTTGGGGGCAGGACTCCAATCAACCCGAGCGGCGGCCTCATCGGCGCCGGCCACCCCGTCGGCGCCACCGGCGTGCGCCAGGTGCTCGACGGCTACAAGCAGGTCACCGGCACCGCCGGCGACTACCAAGTCGAAGGCGCCAAGAACGTCCAGACCCTCAACATCGGCGGCTCCGGCACCACCAGCGTCAGCTTCATCATCGGTACCTAGGGACACTCTCCGGGGCCCTAACCCACCGAAATCACATCCTTCGCCACCGAAAAATCGCAGCGTCCGTCCCCTCGCCACGACGGCGTCGTGGCCGAATTGCGCAATGATTCGTCGCTGCGATCTTTCGGCCGAACAGTGAAGGATCTCGTGCGGTTGGAGGGGTGGAACGTGTCCCCGTCTACTGCTAGGAGGGCGCGGTGCGGTATTCGCAAGCGTTCATTCCGACGGTGAAGGAAGCTCCAAAGGACGCGACGATGCCGTCGCACGTGCTCATGCTGCGCGCGGGGTACGCGCGCATGGTCGGCGCGGGGATCTACGAGCTCCTGCCTCTCGGCGTCCGCGTTCTCCACAAGATCGAGCGCATCATCCGCGAGGAGATGGATGCGGCGGGGGCCCAGGAGCTGCTCATGCCCACCTTCCTGCCGGCCGAGTACTTCAAAGAGTCGGGTCGCTGGGACGTGTACGGACCCACCTTGCTGCGCATCGAGGATCGCAAGGGAGGCGAATATCACCTTGCCCCGACACACGAAGAGATCGTGACCGACCTCGTCCGCCGGGAGGTCAGGAGCTATCGGCAGCTGCCCCTCAATCTCTATCAAATCCAGCTCAAATACCGGGACGAGCCGCGGCCTCGGGCGGGCCTGTTGCGCTGCCGCGAATTCATCATGAAGGACGCGTACTCCTTCGATGTCTCCGAGGATGCCGCGCAACAGAGCTATGCAGACATGCGAGACACCTATCATCGCATCTTCCAGAGGCTCGGCCTCGAATACCGAGTGGTGGAGGCCGACAGCGGCGCGATTGGCGGCAAGCAGAGCGCAGAGTTCCAGGTCTTGGCGCAAACCGGGGAGGATCGAATCGTCGCCTGCGACCGCTGCGACTATGCAGCCAACGTCGAGGTCGCCGAGGCGGGCCGCGCCGAAACGCACGAGTCGGGAGCTGCGGAGCCTGCTGCCCTCGAAAAAGTCGCCACGCCGGACACCCGGTCGATCGACGAGGTGGTGGCATTTTTTGGCGGAAAAGCCGTGGCAGCAGATACCTTGAAGTCGTTGCTATACATCGCGGGCGACCAGCTCGTGCTCGCGGTGGTCCGCGGTGATCACGAGATCAACGAGATCAAGCTGGCCCGCCATCTCGGGGTCGGCGAAGTGCTTTTGGCTACCGATGGGGCGGTCAGAGAGGCCACCGGCACGGAGATCGGATTCGTCGGCCCCGTAGGCTTCGAGGGACGCATCATCGCCGATCCGGACGCCATTGCAGTGGCCAACGCCATTGCCGGGGCGAGCGAGACACCATACCACTACCGAAACGTGAACTACGGACGCGACTTCGAGGCCGAGGTGGCTTCGATTCGACAGGCCGCGTCGGGCGATCGGTGTCCAGCCTGCGAAGGCCGGCTGCAGCTCTATCGCGGTATCGAGGGCGGGCACATCTTCGTCCTCGGCACCCATTACAGCGAAAAGATGAGCGCGACCTTCCTAGACGAGGAAGGGAAGAGCCACCCCTTCGTGATGGGCTGCTATGGCATCGGTGTCAGCCGCCTCATCGCAGCGGTGATCGAGCAACACCACGACGAGCAAGGCATTCGCTGGCCGCTGCCCGTGGCTCCTTACGAGGTCATCGTGACGCCCATCGGGAAAGAGGAGGCGCCACTTGCGAAGGCGACTGAGATCTACGGCGCGCTCAGGGCCCACGGCGTCGAGGCGCTGCTCGACGACCGCAACGAACGGCCCGGAGTGAAGTTCAAGGACGCGGATCTGCTAGGGATTCCCATCCGGCTCACCGTAGGCTCCCGCGGCCTCGAGCGGGGAACCCTCGAGCTGAAAAAGCGCACCGAGGCCGCGTCGACCGACATCCCGGTCGACGACGCAGTCGCCGCAACCATGGCGGCGCTACGCGAGCTTCGGGGATGAGCACGGGACGCTTCGACCAGAGGCACGAGACTCCGAAGTGGCGCACCTTCTGGTTGCTGCTCGGCTTTGCAGGTCTGGTGGCAATCGGCATCGTCACCGTCGGGCTCCCGGAGCTCGAGGATCAGCGTGAGGAGCAGGGTTCGAGCCAAGCCGAAACCAGCGACACGTCCAACCTGGACGAGCCCTTGCAAGAATGACGCATTGAGCAGCCGCTAACGTATAAAGAGCCGTGCTTGCAACTCAATCTTTGCGTCTCAGCTCACAAGTTTGCAATGTTATAGGGAGCGTGGCTCACCGCGAACGGATTGCTTTCTTTCTTGTGGCGGCACTCTTGGTGCTGCCGGCTGTGTCGGCTCATGCATCGCCAGACGGGCCGATGTGCATAGCGGATCACCCGTTCATCGACTTCGACTCAGCCCCGATCACCAAAGTGAGATGGCGCGCACCCATGTGCGGGCCCTACCTGGACGTGTTCGGAATCGCCGACCCGCAGTCCCTGGAAGAGCGCGCCATCGACGCGTACCGGAAGGCGACCGAGCATATCCTCTCCGCGGACTATGAAGAGGCCCGGCTCGAGCTCGACCTCGCTGGTCGCGGGCTTCCACGGATCGCAGACCGAATCGCGTTGCAGAGCGGCCGCCTCGAGCTCTTGCGCGACCGGCCGGAGCGCGCAGCCGACTTCTTCGAGGAAGCTCTGCAAAGCCCGCATGACTCCGTGCGCGTCGAGGCGGGCTTCGGACGCGCCTTTGCGCTCTTGCGAGCCGACGATCCGGATGCGGATACGGCCGTGGCGGAGCTCCTTCGGAGCTATCCATCGATTCCGAATCGCGCTCAGCTCTTGTACGAGCAAGCTCTGAGCCTCGTGCGGCGTCAGCGACATGAGGAGGCTGCTTCCTTGATGCACACCATTCGGGTGGAGCACCCGGGGGAACCGGTGGCGCCTGCGGCGGAAGCCGAGCTTCGACGACTGCACGCCTTGGGATACGACACACCGGTCATGAGCGATGAAGACCGGGTGAGCAGGGCGCGGCATCTGGTTCGCACCGGACCGCTCCATGCAGCGAAGCTCGCAGTGGGGGAGCTTCTAGAGACGTCGCTTCCTCAGGAGCACCACGCCGAGGCGCACTATCTGGCCGGGCGTCTCGCGCGGTACGAGGGTCGGTGGAAGGATGCCGAAAGCTTCATGCGAACGGCGCAGTCGTTTCCCCTCGGGGACGTCACCACCGCGCGACGAATCGAAGACCGCGCCCAGGATCTCGCCGAGACCGCAAACGCCCGCGATCGCGATCAAGCCCTACGACGGCTGGCGGTCTTGCGTGCCGGCAGAAAGCCTTCAGCGCTTCCTTCGGCGCGCCTCGCCGACATGATCGGTATCGGCGCAGCGGCCTCGCTGCGAGACGAAGTCGATGAGATACTGGCCGTTCTCGGCCGACGGGCGGGCACCCCGGACGCCCTGCTCTTCGAAGCCGCAATCGCAGCATCGGGCACCGGAAGCGAGGAGCTGATCATCGGGGTGCTCGAGCAGATCGCGAAGCGCCCGGCCTCGCCTCATCGGATCGCAGCGCTCTATCACATCGCACGTGCGCACGAGCGCGCCGGCCGGCCCGCCGACGCCGCGCTCTTCTTCGGACAAGCGAAAACGTCGGCCGATGCTGCAAACGATCGGTACTATGCGATCTGGGCCGAAAACGGTCTTCGCCGTGTGGCGTCCGGTGAGCCGAGCGCAGGGTCCGAAGGACTCAACGAGTCGGGCGGGCTGTCGGCGCCTCCGCCGCCTCGCGCCGCGGATGACGCGCTCGCGGCACGTCTCGCGCCGATCGCTGAGTTGCATGCCAATAGCTACCCGTGGATCGCGCGCGCCGTGGACCTTCTTCGGGTCGGCGAACGAGATGCTGCGACGGAGGAGCTGTTCGAAACCTATCTCGTGTGGCGTCACGCCCAAGGCAAGCCCATCGCCAGAGCGGGCCTCGACTGCGTGGCGAGGTCGGACAAGCGGATGCACGAGGAGATCGCGAGCGATGTGCGCGCAGCCCGGCTCGAGCTCTCCGAAGAGGACCGCGGCACGCTTTCCGCGGTGGCCGCGGCGCTCGGCGACATGGGAACCGCCGGAGGCTTCACGGGGCCAGAGCTGATCGAGACGCTGCCGCGCGCCTACGAATGGCTGGTCGTCCCTGCTGCAAACCGCTACGGCCTCGATCCAAACCTGTTGCTCGCGGTCATGCGCGTCGAAAGCGCGTACCAGAAGCACATCGTCTCATACGCAGGCGCTATCGGTCTGACGCAGATCATGCCCCGAACCGGGCAGTTGATCGCGCATGCCCTGGGATACAACGATTTCACGCCCGCTGATCTGCTCGACCCCCGTCTCAATCTGGAGTTTGCGGCCTGGTATCTGACCTCGCTCATCCGCCGATTCGACGGCCGGCTTCCTCTTGCCATTGCGGCCTATAACGGCGGACCTCACAACGTACGCAAGTGGATGCAGGAAAGCGCCGAAGAGACCCCGCTCGATGCTTTGCTCGAACGGATCCCGTTCAGCCAGACGCATCGTTACGTTCGGAAGGTATTGGCTCACTACGAGGCGTACCGGAAGCAACGAGAGCTCGGGATGCCGCAGCTTTCGGTCGAGCTTCCCGAGCAGCGGATCGATCCGCTTGCATTCTGACCATCAGGATGTGAACCCTTGGACGAAGTTGAGGCAATCGTAGTCGGAGCAGGAGTCGTTGGGCTCGCCTGCGCCTACGAGCTATCGCGGCGTCTCGACTCCGTTGCCGTCATCGAGCGGGAGATCGGGCCGGCAAGGGAGATATCCAGCCGGAACAGCGGCGTGATCCATGCGGGAATTTACTACCCAAAAGACTCACTCAAGACGAGGCTTTGCATCGAAGGTAAGAAGCGACTCTACGACTGGTGCGAGGCCCGCGACATCCCTCACCGGCGCACCGGAAAGATCATCGTAGCCACGAGCTCCGAGGACGAACGACGTCTCCGGGAGATCGCTCGCCACGCGAACGACGTGGGCGCCGGCGAGCTTCGACTCCTGAGCGGCCGAGAAGCCACGGAGCAGGAGCCCGAGCTTCGATGTGCGCTGGCTCTCCACTCACCGACTTCCGGCGTAGTAGACGTCCATGAGCTGGCTGCAAGCCTGGTCCGCGAAATCAGGGAGGCCGATGGTGCGGTCGTATACCAGACCGCGGTCCACACGATTCGAAGGTCCAAGACCGGGTGGATTGTCCGAACCGAAGACACCATGGGCCGGCAAGCCGAGCTGCATGCCCCGCGAATCGTGAATTCGGCAGGCCTGTCCGCGCTTTCCGTAGCCGAGAAATCGGGCTTACCCGCGGAGGAGCGGCCGTGGCGGCTCTATCCGTGCAAGGGCTCGTACTTCTCGCTCGGTCCCGGTGCGCCACCGACGCGCAACAGCTTGATCTATCCTCTGCCGCAGGGCGGCGGCCTCGGCGTACACATCACGGCCGATATCTCGGGAGCACGACGGGCCGGCCCGGACGCCGAATATGTCGATCGGCTCGACTACAACGTGGACGAGTCCCGCGCTGAGCGTTTCGCTCGAGCCGTCGCGCGATACCTCCCGGCGATCCGCCCGGAGCACTTGACGCCGGACTACAGTGGTATTCGGCCGAAGCTCGTCGGTCCCGGCGGCGGCTTCGCGGACTTCGTGATTGCCAGTCCCTCGTCTCAGCCGGGGATCGTCCACCTGATTGGCATAGAATCTCCCGGGCTTACGGCGGCTCTCGCCATTGGCGCGCACGTGTCGAAGCTGATGGGCTGAGGGTTGCGCTTAGGCCGGTGGGTATGCATAACCCGGCGGCAAAGGAGCATCATGAGCCATCGACTCTTGATCATCGGTAGCGGGCCTGCAGCACACACGGCGGCGATCTACGCGGCCCGCGCGGCGCTGAAACCCGTTCTCTTCGAGGGCTTCATGGCAGGCGGCATCGCCGCCGGAGGTCAGCTGACCACCACGACCGACGTGGAAAACTTTCCCGGATTTCCCGAGGGCATCATGGGGCCAGAGCTGATGGAGCGCTTCCGGGCGCAATCAGAGCGATTTGGCACGAAGATCATCACCGAGACGGTTCAAGAGATCGATCTCTCCAGCCGGCCGTTTCGCTACAAGGCCGACTCGGAGGAAGGCTCGGCCGATGCCGTGATCATCGCAACGGGCGCAACGGCCAAGCGATTGGACATCCCAGGAGCCAACGACGGAGAGCTTTGGCAGCGCGGAGTCTCGGCCTGCGCCGTGTGCGATGGCGCGCTCCCGGCGTTTCGGAACCAACCCTTGGCCGTGATCGGGGGCGGTGACTCCGCAGTCGAAGAGGCCTCCTTTCTCACGAAGTACGGCTCCAAGGTGTACATCGTGCACCGGCGCGACGAGCTTCGGGCTTCGAAGATCATGCAACAGAGGGCCTTCAAGAACCCGAAGATCGAGTTTCTGTGGTCACACCTGGTGACCCAGGCCAAAGGCGGAGACTTCCTCGAAGCGATTCGGGTCAAGGACCTCAAGACGAACGAAGAGCGGGACGTGCCGGTGGCGGGCTTGTTTTTCGCCATCGGTCACACGCCGAATACCGCCTTCTTGAACGGACAGCTCGAGACCGACGAGCAGGGCTATCTCATCACGAAGCCCGACTCGACGCAGACCAGCATTCCCGGCGTGTTCGCCGCAGGGGACGTGCAGGACAAGAAGTGGCGGCAGGCGATCACCGCGGCTGGAACGGGCTGCATGGCGGCGCTCGAAGCCGAGCACTTCCTGGCCGCCCACGAATAGCGCCCGGGCCGGACGGGTCAGGAAGGCGTGTGGGCGGCGCCGTTCCCGTCGCCGTTTCGCCGATCGCGCCGTTCTTGCTTCCGAAGCACTGCCAAGGCGCGGCGCTTCTTCGTCTTTTGCGAGGGTTTGCGCCCCGGATGCGCGGGCTGCTCGCGATGGTGCTCGACGAAGGAGCCCGGCTGCTCGCCGAGCTCGAAGAAGACGACTTCCCGCTTGGCGCGCTCGCCGACACGCAAAGGAACGACCGCAGCGCCGACCCCTGCGCCCACGTACACGGCGCCCCTCGGGTCCTCGACGCCCCGCGACCCGTAGAGGCCGTGAATGTATTTGTGGCCGGCGAGCTTTCCCACGGAAAGCTCGTGAAGGCGGGCCACCGTGATCTGCCCCGCATGAGTGTGCCCGGAAAACACCAGCGGTACCCCAGCTTCCCACAGGCCGTCCGCTTCTTCGCCGATGTGCGAAAGCCCGATGACCGGCAGATCGGAGCGCAGCCCCTTCAAGGCCTGCCGCCGATCCGCGTGACCGGTGTACGCGTCATCCAGACCGACGATCTGCAGATGCTGACGTCCGATGCTGACGGTGGTATTGGCATTGTCGAGCACCTCGGCGCCCCCCCGTTTGAGCGCTTTGCGAACTGCGTCGGCCCCTGCCCAGTGGTCGTGGTTGCCCAACACCGCGAAGACCGGGGCGTCGATCTTGCTGATGACCTCGATGAGGTCGTCTAGGTACACTTGGCTGTGACAAACGAAGTCGCCGCTGATGACCACGATGTCCGGCTCGCCCGCATTGGTCATCGAAACGGCGTCGTATTGAACAGCCATCGGCGTCACCCGGCCGACGTGTAGATCGGTCAGATGCGCGACGCGGAGCCCCTCGAGGTGCTCCATGAAACACTCGGGGCCGGCAAATCGACGAATGCGAAAGCGACGGGATGTATCGTGCCAAGGGTCGCGCTCGTGCAACAGCTTCTGACGAAACCTGCGAAGTCCTTCGATGGTGGCATGACGGGCCATTTTACTTGAATGTAACCTTTTTGCTCAATGCCCGCACGATCGGTGATCGGGACGTTTCTGCAACAACCTCTGGACGGGTACGTCCGGCGTGTTCGAGCTCGGGCGCTGCGGTGGTCGGCGCATGCGCCGGGCCAGATACGTCACCGCAACGATGACGGACAAGCTTGCCACGATTTCCTGCCAGCCCATCACGCAACCCTACCCGAGGCCCAACAATCGCCCGCCTTGGTACACCAAGAGCGAGGCTAGATACGCGAGAACGGTCATGTAGGAAAAGAGAAACAGCGGCCACTTCCAGGATCCGGATTCCTTTCTGACCACCGCGATTGTGCTCATGCATTGGCACGCAAGCAAGAAGAAGACCATCAACGAGACGCCGCTCAACGGCGTCATGACCGGCGTGCCGTCCGCGTGACGGGCATCCCGCAGCGCCTGACGAAGGGGCTTGTTCTCCTCGTCGGCCTCCCCGATGCCGAACACGACGCCCAACGTGGAGACGAAGACCTCTCGTGCGGCAAACGCTCCGATGATGCCCACGCCGATCTGCCAATCGAAGCCGATCGGGCGCAGCGCCGGCTCGATCGCATGACCAAATCGGCCGCCCAGGCTCTGCTCGAGCTGCGCACCCGCCTCTGCGGACTCGAGGCTCCGGAGAGCTTCCTCTTCTGCCGCCGCCGAAAGGTCCATCTGCTGAATCCGGGCACGCTCGGCCTCGTACCGCTCGGTCACCTCTTCGGATTTCGGAAACGAGAGAACGGCCCAGAGCACGATGGTCATCGCCAATATGATGGTCCCCGCATCCACGAGGAAGATGCGAAGACGACGCCATGCGTTGAGCCAAAGGATTGTCGCAGAAGGCCAACGGTAAGGAGGCATCTCGAGCAAGAACGTCGGAGTCGGTCCGCGAAGCACCGTCCGGCGAAGGACTGCGGCCGCACCGAGCGTCACCAGCACCGAAAGCACGTACATGGAGAAGAGCGCGACGGCACCCGCGCTGAACCAGCCCACCGACATGCCCGCGAAGACCGTGCCCACGATCAGGATGTAGACCGGGAGCCGCGCGCTGCACGACATGAGCGGCAGAGCCAACATCGTCACCAGCCTATCCCGGCGCCGCTCGATCGTCCGCGTGGCCATCACCGCGGGGACGGCACAGGCGAATCCCGAGAGCAACGGGACGAAGGCCTTCCCGTGGAGCCCCACTCCCTTCATCACGCGGTCGATGACGAACGCGACGCGCGCCAGGTAGCCGGAATCCTCGAGGAAACCGATGAACAGAAACAACAACAGAATCTGCGGCGCGAAGACGAGGACGTTGCCCACGCCAGCGATGATGCCCTCGACGATCAAGTCCCGGAGCACGCCCGCCGGTAGCGCCGCCACCGCCAGATCTTGCAGCGAGGTCGTCAGGCTCTCGATTGCATCCATGAAGGGCTCTGCCCCTGCGAAAAGCGCCTCGAAGATTCCAAACATAACGAGCGCGAAGATCAGGATCCCAGCCACCGGGTGTGTGAGCACGCGGTCGACCTTCTCGCTGAACGGCATCTGCGGAGCGCGTTCCGAGCAGGTCCTGCGTACGACGTCGTCGACCCAATCGTAGCGGGCGGCGATGATCTCGAGGTGCGGGTTGCGCCCCTCGGAGGCCGCCTGATTTCGCAGATCGGCCGCGATCTCTCGAACGGCCTCGGGCACCCCGACCAAGTCGTCGTCCCCCAAGGAAAGCATACACCACAGGGCAAAAGCCCGCGCTTCGTTCGCAGTGGCATGAGGCCGCCACTTCTCGATCGCCGGCAACAACCTTGCAATGTCGGCGCGCAGTGCTTCCGGATACCCGATGTCTGGCGGTTTCGAACGGGCATCCGGCCTCAAGGTTCGCTCGACTTGCCTGCGCAACGCGTCGAGGCCGCGGCGCTTCGTGGCAACCACCGGCACGACCGGCGCCCCGAGAAGGCTCGACAAGACCTCGGTGTCGATGTGCAAGCCCATGCGCTCGGCCGCGTCCATCATGTTCATGGCGACGATGACGGGGACGCCCGATTCGATGAGCTGCAACGCGAGATACAGGCCACGCTTCAAGGTGGTGGCGTCGACGACGCAGACGACCGCTCGCGTGTTCCGCTCGAGCAGCGCATTGACCGCAAGTTGCTCCTCGGGGGAGCTGGCCGTCAGGCTATAAGTGCCAGGGACGTCTACGAGCTCGACCGGACCGCTGTCGAGATGCAGGTGCGCGCTCGTGCGGTCGACGGTCACCCCGGGATAATTCCCTACCCGTGCGCTGCCCCCGGAAAGCGCGTTGAACAACGTGCTCTTTCCGCTATTCGGATTGCCCGCAATCAGGACCTGCGGCACGCGGACATCCACCGCTACATCCCCCTGGCGCGAATTGCGATTCGGGCCGCCTCGGCGCGTCGGACGGACAGCGCGTAACCTCGAACCCGGAGCTCGAGCGGATCCCCGAGCGGCGCCAAGCGAATGACCCTGACCTCGGTCCCCGGGAGCAGCCCCATCTCCATGAGACGGCGCGCGATGGGACGATCGCAATCGATCGACACGATTTCGCCGGTTTGGCCGGGGCGCAGATCCGCAAGGGAGGGGGTCATCGACTATTGATAATGACTTTCTTTTTCGTTCGCAAGTGCTTGGAATCGGCAGCGATGTTCCTATAGAACAAGAGCCCATCCCCTAGAAGGAGAATCATGGCCACCACCGCGTTTAAAGGCACCCCCGTTCACACCAATGGCGACCTCCCCGCGACGGGAGAAGCTGCGCCTGATTTCGAGCTGGTCGGGGTGGACCTGGGCTCGAAGACGCTGAAGGACTTCGCGGGCAAGAAGAAGATCCTGACCATCAACCCGAGCTACGACACTTCGGTCTGCCAAGCCACCGCGCGCGCGTTCAACGAGAAGGCGTCGCGCATCGGCGATGTCGCAGTCCTCATGATCAGCGCTGATCTCCCGTTTGCGCAAAAGCGCTTCTGCGGGGCTGAAGGCCTCGAAGACGTCGTGCCGCTTTCGACGTTTCGCAGTGACTTCCTCCGCGATTATGGAGTCGAGCTGGTGGACGGTCCTCTGCAAGGCTTGGCCGCCCGCGCCATCGTGGTGCTGGACGAAAACAATCGCGTGCTTCACACCGAGCTCGTCCCGGACATCACGCAAGAGCCGGACTACGGCGCCGCCCTTGGAGCCGTGAAGTGAGCTAAGACAAGAGGCGCTCTGCTTCGGAGACGATTCGCTCGACGGTGATGCCGAACTTTTCGTAGAGCACCTCGTAGGGCGCCGATGCGCCAAAGGTTTCGATGGTGATGAAGCCGGCATCAGGGCCGGCCCAGCGCTCCCAGCCTTGGCGCACCCCTGCCTCGATCACCACTTTGGCGCTCACGCCCCGAGGGAGCACCTCGTCGCGGTAGGCCGCCTCTTGCTTCTCGAAAAGCTCCCAGCACGGCATGCTCACGACCCGAGCCGAGGCTCCTTTCTGCTCGAGCACTTCCGCCGCCTCGAGAGCGATCGCAACCTCGCTTCCGGTGGCAATCAAGATCACGTCGGGGCCCCCGCCGCCCGCCTCACGCAAGATGTAGGCGCCGCGCGCGGCCTTTTCGGCGCGGGCGAGCAAGCTTCGGTCGAGAACCGGAACGGTCTGCCGGGTCAGCGCGAGCGCGGCGGGGCCGTCCCACTGCAAGGCAGCCTTCCAGCATTCGCGGACCTCGTTTGCATCTGCGGGTCGAAACACGGCGAGCCCGGGAATGGCGCGGAGCGCGGCCAGATGCTCCACCGGTTGATGTGTCGGACCATCTTCGCCGAGACCGATGCTGTCGTGGGAATAGATGTAGCGAGTGGGCAGCTTCATCAGAGCGGCCAATCGAAGCGACGGCCGCATGTAGTCGCTAAAGACCAGAAACGTGGCGCCGTACGCAATGACCCCTCCATGGAGCGCCATGCCGTTGATCGCCGCGCCCATGGCATGCTCGCGAATGCCCCAGTCCATGTTGCGGGGAACCCCTTCGGCGCCGGGCAAAAAGGAGCTGAGCCCCTTCATTCTGCTGTTGTTCGAGCCTGCCAGATCGGCGGAGCCTCCTACCAAGCCCTCGATCTTCGATGCGAGCGCGTTGAGAACGGCTCCGCTTGCCTTTCTCGTCGCCATGCCTTTCGGATCGGCTTCGAAGGTAGGCAGATCCGAATCCCAGCCGGGCGGTAGCTCTCCCGCAAGCGCGCGATCCAACGCGGAGGCGGCCTCCGGAAATTCGGTGCGGTACGCGGCCATCCGATGCTTCCACTCACGGTAGCTTGCCGCGCCGCGTTCCCGAATCGCCTCCGCCGCTGCGGCGAGCTCGTCGGGTACGAAGAACGGGTCGGTCGGCCACTCGATCAGTTGCTTGGTGGCCACGACCTCTTCTTCGCCCAGCGGCGCGCCATGGGCATCCGAGGTGTTTTGTTTGTGGGGCGCGGGATATCCAATGATCGTGCGCACGCGAATGAAGCTCGGCCGATCGTCCGCGATGGCGGTCTTGGCGGCCTCGACCAGAGCGGCCAAGTCCTCGCCGTCTTCGACGCTTTGGGTGTGCCACCCGTAGGCGTCAAATCGCGCCAGCACGTCTTCGCTGAAGGTCAGCTCGGTGCTGCCATCGATCGTGATGCGGTTGTCGTCCCAAAAGACGATCAGCTTGCCGAGGCGGAGGTGGCCGGCGATCGAGGCAGCCTCGGAGGCCACACCCTCCATCATGTCGCCGTCGGAGGCGACCACCCACGTCAGGTGATCGAAGAGCGTATGCCCGGGCTTGTTGAATCGGGCAGCCAAGTGGCGCTCGGCCATGGCCATCCCGACCGCATTGCCGATCCCCTGCCCCAAGGGCCCCGTCGTGGTCTCTACACCAGGCGTCAGATGCGACTCCGGGTGGCCCGGCGTCACGCTTCCCCACTGGCGAAAATTGCGAATGTCCTCCAGGGTGATCGGATAGCCGCTCAGGTGCAGGAGCGAGTACTGCAACATCGACGCATGCCCGCAAGAAAGGACGAACCGGTCGCGGTCAGGCCAATCGGGGTGCGCGGGGTCGTGCCGGCGAAGCTCGGAGAAGAGCGCCCAGCCCAAAGGCGCGAGCGCCATGGGGGTTCCGGGGTGCCCCGAGTTGGCGGCCTGGACCGCGTCCATGCTCAGGCCTCGAATGGTCTTGATGGCAAGCTCATCGAGCTTCGCGGGCTGCCCCATGCTGGTGTCCTCCAGGTTCGCGGGCCGGATCTAGCAGGATGCGCAGAAACGCAAAAGGTGCGCCGCGGGTTTTTCGCTTGCTGCTGGACATCGCGCCAATTCGCCACTAACACCCCCGGGCGCGGGCAGCTGGTTGTTGACCAGTTCAATCGGGATTGACCTCCGGAAGCCCCGCACAGGAGGAAGGCATGCCTCGGATTTTCGTGCCCAAGGAAATCGCCCCCGGCGAGACTCGGGTCGCCTGCACACCGGAAACAACCAAGCGCTACGTGAAAGAAGGCTTCGAAGTCGTGGTCGAAAGCGGTGCAGGGATGTATGCGCACTTCACCGACCAGCACTACCGCGACGCCGGGGCCAAGGTCGTCTCCGGGACGGAAATCGAAGACGCGTGGTCGCAGGCGGAGATCATCTTCCGTGTCTATCCGATCACCCCGGAGCAAGCATCCAAGATCAGGGAGGGCGCCATTCTCATCGGCTTCATGTCGCCCCACAAGAATCTCGAGTCGGTTCGGATCTTGCGTGATCGGAAGGTCAGCACGATCGCGATGGAGCTGATCCCCCGCATCAGCCGGGCCCAGACCATGGATGCCCTGAGCTCGCAGGCCTCGATTTCGGGCTACCAAGCCGTGTTGCTCGCCGCAACCTACCTCGACAAGTACTTTCCGCTTCTCATGACCGCGGCGGGTACGATCCAGCCTGCCAAGATCGTCGTGATGGGCGCCGGCGTGGCCGGGCTTCAGGCGATCGCGACAGCCCGCCGGCTCGGCGCCGTCGTCGAGGTCTCCGACATCCGGCCTTCGGTCAAGGAGCAGGTGGAATCACTGGGCGGCCGCTTCATCGATTTTCCGATGGACGAGAGCGGCGAAGGCGAAGGGGGCTACGCCCGCGAGCTCACCCCGGAACAGCTCAAGAAGCAACAAGAGATCGTCCGGAAGAAAGTGGTGGCTGCCGACGCCGTGATCACCACGGCCTTGGTCCCGGGACGCCCGGCGCCCAAGCTCATCACCAAAGACATGATCGAAGAAATGCGCGATGGCGCCGTGATCGTGGACCTCGCAGTCGAGCAGGGCGGCAATTGCGAGCTCTCGAAGAGCGGCGAAATGGTGATCGAGCGCGGCGTGACCATCATCGGACACCCCAATCTTCCCGCCGCGACGCCGGCGGATGCAAGCCTGCTTTACTCGCGCAACATCCAGGCGCTTCTGCTCAGCATGCTGTCCGACGGCAAGGTGGTCTTGGACCTCGACGATGAGATCATCGAAAGCGCCCTTCTGACCCACGCCGGAGAAGTCCGACATGGACCGACGGCCGAGGCGCTCTAGGAAAGGAGAGCAACCGTGACTCTGGGACCTCTGCTCATAGGCATCTACGTGTTCGTTCTCGCGAGCTTCGTCGGCTTCGAGATGATCACCAAAGTTCCGCCGACCTTGCACACGCCCTTGATGAGTGGCGCCAACGCCATCAGTGGAATCACCATCGTGGGCGCCATTGCAGCCGCAACGACGGGCGCACCGACTGTAGCCAACCTCCTGGGCGCACTCGCCATCGTGACCGCAACCATCAACGTCGTCGGCGGCTTTCTGGTCACCGACCGCATGCTGCGCATGTTCGGGAAGAAAAAGAAATGAGTCACGAAGTCATTCGATCGACCGTGGTCCCGATCATCTATCTCGTATCCACGGTCTTTTTCATCTTCGGAATCAAGCAGCTCGCCAAGGTGAAGACGGCGCGACGTGGCAACACGCTCGCCGCGGTCGGCATGCTGTTCGCGATCGTCGGCTCACTGCTCGAGCTGGGCGTGATCGACTACCGATGGATCGGCGGCGGCATGCTCGTCGGCACGATCATCGGAGCCGCATTCGCGATCCGCGTCCAGATGACCGCGATGCCCGAGATGGTGGCCCTCTTCAACGGCTTCGGCGGCCTCGCATCGGCCTTGGTGGCCGGCTCCGTCTTTTGGGAGCGTGTGGTCGAGCAGAGCGCGACCGGCCGAATCCACCAGGTGCTCGGCACGGATTCGGCGATCACGGTGATGCTCTCCATTTTGATTGGCGGCATCACGTTCACCGGCAGCATAGTCGCGCTGCTGAAGCTCCAGGGTAACCTGAAGAAGGGTCAACCGATTCTGCTTCCGGCAAGGCATTTCATCACGCTGGGGCTCCTCGCCGGCTCCTTCGTCATCGGAGGATTCGCGGTTGCCGCGCTTGCCGCCGACTCGGTTGTCTTGGTGCTCGTGTTGTCGGGCGCGGCCCTGCTCCTCGGCATCTTGCTGACGATTCCCATCGGGGGCGCCGACATGCCGGTCGTCGTATCGCTTCTCAACTCCTATTCCGGGGTGGCTGCTTCGATGGCGGGCTTCGTGATCGGGAACCCGCTCTTGATCATCGCAGGCGCCATGGTGGGCGCTGCCGGTCTGATTCTCACGCAGATCATGTGCGTGGCGATGAACCGTTCGCTCCTCAACGTGCTGGTCGGTGGTTTCGGCGTGGCCGAAGGAACTGGCGGGGGAAGCGACGAATACACCAACGTCACCTCGTGCGGCCCGGAAGAGGCGGCGATGATCCTGGAGAACGCCGAGTCGGTGATCATCATTCCGGGATACGGACTCGCCGTGGCCCAGGCGCAGCACGCGGTGCGCGAGCTCGCCGATCTCCTCAAAGCTCGGGGCACCAAGGTGACCTACGCCATTCATCCGGTGGCAGGCCGCATGCCGGGTCACATGAACGTGCTATTGGCCGAGGCAGACGTCCCTTACGAGGATCTGCTCGAGATGGACGTCGTGAACCCTGAGTTCAAGAATACCGACGTGGTGATCATCCTCGGCGCCAACGACGTCGTGAATCCCGTGGCCAACAAGGACCCGAAGAGCCCCATCGCGGGCATGCCGATCCTCAACGCATACGAGGCGCGCTCGGTCTTCGTCGTCAAGCGCAGTCTGAGCGCCGGCTACGCCGGAATCAAGAACGAGCTCTTCGAGTACGACAACACGATGATGATCTTCGGAGACGCGAAAAAGGTCATTCAAGACCTCATCGCCGAGGTGAAAGACCTGTAGCCCGTGGCTCGCTCTGGGGACCTTGGCCGTTCCGTCAGGTATCCAGGAAGTCGGCGACCCCGGGCGCGGGAACCGCGTAGTAGTCGGACTCCGCCAGGTCGTCGAAACGGGTGTACTCGCTGAAAAACCGCACTCGGCATGTCCCCGTAGGGCCCGCGCGCTGCTTGCCGATGATGATCTCGGCAATGCCGCGGTCCTCGCTGTCGCGGTTGTAGACTTCGTCCCGGTAGATGAACCAGATCGTATCGGCGTCCTGCTCGATCGCGCCGGATTCCCGGAGATCCGAAAGCTGCGGCCGCTTGTCCTTCACGCCGCGCGACTCGACACCCCGGTTGAGCTGCGAAAGAGCAATGACGGGGAGCTCCAGCTCCTTGGCCAGCGCTTTCATGCTCCGGCTGATCTCGCTGATCTCCTGCTCTCGCGAGTCGTTGCGCGACCCCGAGCGCATCAGCTGCAGATAGTCGACCACGACGAGGCTGAGACCGACCTCTGCCTTGAGGCGCCGAGCCTTGGCCCGCAGCTCCAGCATGGTGATGGCGGGCGTGTCGTCGATCCAGATCGGCATCTCGCTCAGCGTGCCGGCCGCATCTGCGAGCTTCGGCCAGTCGTCCTTGTGGAGCTGACCGGTTCGGATGCGATTGCCGTCGACCCGCGCCTCGGCGCCGAGGAGCCTGCGGACGAGCTGGCTCTTCGGCATCTCGAGCGAAAAGACCGCGACGGGAGACTTGGCCTTCGCGCATGCATTGTGCGCGACGTTGAGCGCAAACGAGGTCTTTCCCATGCCGGGACGTCCGGCGACGATGATGAGGTCGCCCGGATGCATGCCCGCAGTCAACTTGTCGAGCTGCTTGTAGCCGGTAGGAAGACCGGTGATCGCCTCTCCGCGATTGGCCGTTTCATGGATCTCCTGAAACGTCCGCATCACGATGTCCTTCACGTGCTCGTAAGGATTTCGTGCTCGTTCCTTCGCAACGGAGAAGATCGACGACTCCGACTGGTCGAGGAATTCCTCGACGGGCCCGTAGTCGCCGTAGCCGCGCGACACCACCTCGTGACAAGCCTGAATGAGCTTTCGAACGACCGACTTCTCGCGGACGATCCGCGCATGCGCCTGGATGTTCGACACGCTGGGAATCGTGTTGCTGAGCGAAAGGAGGTACTCGTCGCCGCCAATCGATGCGAGCTTGCCGCTGTGTGCCAACAGCTCGCGTAGCGTGAGGTGGTCGACGGGCTGGCTGCGACGGAACAGCTCGGTCATCGCCTCGAAGATCTTGGCATTGGCCTCGCTGTAGAAATCATCGGGCGAGATCTCTTCGAGAACGACGTTCATCGCGTCGTTCTCGAGAAGGACGCCACCGAGCACCGCTCGTTCCGCTTCGAGCGAATTCGGTGGTACTTGTCCGGGTCGTGCCGTTGGAATGATCGCCCCCTCCCTCTATTCGCTGGTTGTAGCCTCTGGGGCAGCTCAGCGGAAGTGGCGACGCAACCTAAGCGCGAGTCTTCACTTCGAGCTTCACGGTCGCCGTCAAGCCGTACGGTAGCTTCACGCCCACCTCGTAGCTGCCAACCTGTCTGACGGGTTGGTCGGGCATGATCAGCATCCTCTTGTCGATGTCCGCCTCGATGCCCTTTGCCTTGAGACCCTCGATCACATCGCTGGAAGTCACGGAGCCGAAGAGCTTGCCGTCCTCGCCGGCCTCTTTGGCAATCATGACGGTGACCCGGGATAGCTCCTCCACCAGATGCTCTTGCTCGGCGCGAAGCTTGGCCACGCGACGCGCTTGCACTTCCTTCTCGTGCTCGATCTGGCGCACGTTTGCGCGGCTGGCGACGACGGCCAGGCCCCGCGGAAGCAGATAGTTGCGGGCGTAACCGCGGCGCACGCGCACCACGTCGCCAATCGAGCCGAGATGCTCAAGGTTTTCCTTCAAGACGACTTGGACTGTCGATGCCATCACTTCCTCACTTCGTGGCCGTGTAGGGGAGCAGCGCAATGTTGCGGGCTCGCTTGATCGCACGGGTCAAGTCGCGTTGTTGCTTGGCGTTCAATCCGCTCACGCGGCGTGGAACGATCTTTCCGCGATCGGTGATGAAATGACGCAGTTGCTGCGGGTCCTTGTAGTCGAACTTGAAATCCGGAGCGAGCGTGAGGCCCGGGGCCCTCTTGCGGCCGCCGCGACGGCTCCTCGCATCCACGTCGAAATCTTGCTGCAGATCTTCAGCCATGATCAGTCCTCCTCGCGCTCGTCGTCGTCGGAGTCGTCGTTCGAGTCGTCCGAAGCATCATCGGCTTCCTCTGATCCGGAGGCCTCCGCATCGTCCATGTCGTCGGATTCATCGGCGTCCTCGTCGCCCTCCTCGTCGGCTCCCCTCGGCCCCATCCCCAGGCTCCGGGCGCGCTCGGCCTCGGCATCCTCGGTCTCTTCGGTTTCCTCGACATGCAGGTACTGCAGGTCTTCCGGATCGACGCTGACCGATGCCGGATCGATGTCCTCGGCCAGAAGCACCGTCTGAAAGCGCACCACCTCGTCGAGCAGGCGCAGATTGCGCTCGAGCTCGGCTACGAGGTCGTTGAACCCGACATACCTCAAATACACGAAGATGCCGCGGCTGTTCTTTTGAATGGGGTAAGCCAGTTTGCGCTTGCCCCAGTTGTCGAGCTTGGTCAGCGTCCCGTCGAGGCGGGCGATGACATCCTTGAGTCGCCCGACGATTTGCTCGGCCTTTTCGTTGTCGACATCGGGCCGAAGGATGTAAATGGTTTCGTATTCGCGCGCCCACCGAATGGGCGCCGCGGCGGCTGCAGTTGCCATGGTGCTCCTCCTGGTCTATCGGCCCCAGCGCTCGGCTGGAGCGAGGAAAGGCGGAGGCATAGCCGATCTTCGAGCGAATGCCAGCCGTCAGGAGCGGCCGTGGTGCCGATTCATCGCTTCGCGCGGCCCTTCGAGCACGGCCGTTTCCGAAACATCCGCGGCCAGCTCGAGGACAACACCGAGCTCGACTCGCTCCAAGCTGCTGAAATCACTCAAGACATAGTGCTCGGGCCGCCCTCGGTCAGGTCGCCCGATCCCCACTCGACAGCGAAGGAAATCCGGCGCTCCGCAGCGCTGGATCACGGATCGCAGGCCGTTGTGGCCGGCGGTGCCGCCCCCGATCTTCAGGCGCACCACGCCGAACTCGAGGTCGAGCTCGTCATGCACGCACATGACGCGTTCGAGCGGCACCTTGTAGAATTGCATTGCGGCCTGAAGCGACTCCCCGCTTCGGTTCATGAAGGTCATCGGCTTGAGCAGCACGACCTCTTCGGGGCCGACCGCCACCTTGGAAAGCTCGCCCTTGCACTTACTGCGGAAGCTCGGCGCACCCCACCTGCGTGCCAGCTCGTCGACCACCATGAATCCCACGTTGTGGCGATTGGCGGCGTATTTGGGCCCCGGGTTTCCGAGGCCCGCGATGAGATGCACGCCCACGGTCCGCCAAGAGGTAGCCGGCAGCTAGCCGGCAGCCTTCTTGCCCGCTTCGCCTTCGCCAGCTCCGGCCTCGGCAGCCGGGGCCCCCTCTTCGCCGGCTCCCGCCAGGGCTTTGCGCGGCTCGAGAACGATGACCAGCGTCAGCTTGGGTGAGAGAGTGCAAACCACGCCCTCCGGGAGCTCGACGTCCTCCACCGCGATGCTTTCTTTGAGTCCCAGCGGGGTGACGTCCGCATCGATGGACACCGGAATTCGCGCCGGAGTCGTCCGCAAGGGCAACGTACGGCGCGTGACGTTGAGAATGCCGCCCTGCACGACGCCGGCCGCGCGGCCGTGCGTGTGGAAAGGCACGTTTACCTCGAGCTCGCGATCCTCGAATACTCGGTACAAATCCACGTGGAGCAGCTCCTGCGTGACCGGGTCGGTGATCACATCCTTGACCATCGCTAGCTGGTCCTCACCGCCCACCGAGAGCTTGAAGACCACGTTCCGCCCCCTCTCGCCCCGAAGGGCTTTTTCCAACTCTTTGGGGTGCAGGGTCAGCGGCGTGGGCTCGACACCGGGGCCGTAAAACACCCCAGGAAGCCTTCCTTGTGCACGCAGCCGACGCGCTGGCCCCTTTCCGCGGCTCGCGCGGACCTCAGCCTGCAACGTCGTCGTTTCCATCGTCGATTACTCCAGTCATACGAACAGCGAGCTCACCGAGTCGCTGTGGTGAATCCGTTTGATGGCCTCTCCTAGCAAACTTGCCACCGAAAGCACGCGGAACCGCCCCGTCTCCTGCGCCTCTTTCCGCAGGGGGATGGTGTCGGTCACGATGACCTCCTCGAGGGGGGAGTCGATGATGCGTTCTAGGGCTGGCCCAGAGAGAACCGGGTGGGTAGCGGCGGCAAGGACCTTGCTTGCACCCTTGTCGCGAAGTGCGCGGGCCGCGTTGGTGACCGTCCCGGCGGTGTCGATCATGTCGTCTAGAATCACACACTCCCGCTCTTCGATGTCACCGATGATGTTCATCACCTCGCTCACGTTCTTCGCCTCGCGCCGCTTGTCGATGATGGCCAGATCGGCCCCGAGACGTTTCGCATAGGCGCGTGTTCGCTCGACGCCGCCCGCGTCGGGTGAAACGAAGACCGGCGGGGTCTGAAATCGCGGTTTCAGATGCTGCAGAAACACGGGTAGCGCATAGAGATGATCGAACGGCGTATTGAAGAAGCCCTGGATCTGCGCTGCATGCAAATCCATTGCCACGACCCTGTCGACCCCCGAAGCGCTGAGCAGGTCGGCAACGAGCTTCGCCGTGATCGGCGTGCGCGGCGCAGCCTTTCGATCCTGTCTCGCATACCCGTAATAAGGGATGACGGCGGTAATCGATCCGGCCGAGGCACGCTTCAGCGCGTCGATCATCACCAGCAGCTCCATCAGATTGTCGTTCACCGGCGCGCAGGTCGACTGAATGACGTAAACATCGACGCCACGTACGTTTTCCTTGATCTCGGCAAACACCTCACCGTCGGAAAAGCGCGAGACACGCGCACGGCCGATCGGCAGCTCGAGATACTTCGCAATCTTCTCGGCGAGCGCCGGATTCGAGTTTCCCGAAAAAACGCAGGTCGACTTGAACATCGGGGGTTCCCTCCAGCGCGAGAATAGAGTTGCCACCCGGTAGGAAGGGCGTCCGAGGTAGCAAAGGGGCAGACCGGTGTCAACCACGGGTCATCGGGGGAGCTCGAAAGAGAACGATCGTCTTGCGTTTCCCGTGATAAGGCAGTTGTGGTTCGCGACGTGGGAGTGTAAACCTCATCGCTCCCGCACACGGAGGAATGATGACACTGAGCGTGACATTGCTGACGGAGCGCGAGCAGGTGGCACAGATGTGGCGGCAGGCCTTGTCCCGCCATCGCATCGACTGCAGAGTGTTGCCGCTGACCTCGCTCGGGGAAGCAGTGGAAGGGCAAGCCGCCGTCATCGTCGACATCGATGGCGGCGGGCTCGATGCCGACGAGCTCCTGTCCACGATTGGGTTCGTGCGTGCATCGCGCGCTTTGCCGATCGCGCACTTGGACCGCGACCGAGACGCATTGGAAGACATCGTCACGGAGATTTGCCGAGGGCTCGTGACCAGCAGCGACCGCGATGTCGCGCAGGTAGCCGCTGCGCTCTCGCGTCGTGTCGATCGTCGACGCGAGCACCGCTTCGAGTTCGTGACGGTTTCTCCGTGCGGCGACGAGGTGCTCGCCGTGCTCGGCAATGGTGAGGCCTCGTTGCATCAGAGGCCCATCGACGCCTCGGACGACGGATCCGAAATCGTCAGCATTCGCATCGATCCAAGCGCAACCAAAGCCACGCTTCAGCTGAAGAGCGGCGCCGTTTGCCAGCTCGTGGTCGCGGCGACGCAATCGACTTCGGAGATGACGGACGGACAGGGCGATATCGCGATCGACGGCGAGAAGCTCGGTGCGCGCCTTCGAGAGCTGCGCCTCGCTGCAGGATTGACGCAGGCGGAGCTCGCGAGGCGCACAGGCATTCACCGGCCGAACATTGCACGCGTCGAAGCAGGACGGCACACGCCATCGCTCGAGACCCTGGCACGGATAGCCAACGCCATCGGGGTGTCGACGACGCAAGTGCTGGTGTCGCGCGAATCATGAGCAGCGCCCCGGCGCAAAAGCCGATCAAAGACGCCGCCACCGTGATTCTCTTGCGCGAGGGCGAAGCGGGCCTCGAAACGTTCATGCTTTGCAGACATCATCGAAGCGGCTTCATGGGCGGTGCGCACGTGTTCCCCGGTGGAAAGGTCGATCAAAGCGATAGCGATGAACGTTGGAGGCGCAGAATCGACCGCCCCGTCGAAGAGCTCGCCGAACGGTTGGGCGAGACGAACCCGGCGCTCGGTCTCGGCCTGCTCGTCGCCGCGGTGCGCGAAACCTTCGAGGAAGCCGGCGTCTTGATGGCCAGCGCGGCCGCGGGAGCCGACCTCGCGGACGCCCGCCATTCGCTTCTTCGAGGCGAATCGTTCTTCGACCTCGCGGACGCCCTCGACATGCAGATCGGCGCGCTGGCGCTGACGCCCTACGCGCGCTGGGTCACCCCGGAGATGGAAAGCAGTCGCTTCGATACGCGCTTCTTCGTGGCGGTACTGCCGGAGGGTCAGCATGCAACGCACGACGGAAGCGAAACGACCTCGGCGGATTGGCTGCGGCCCGAGGACGCGATCGAGCAGATGCGAGCCGGACGGATCAAGTTGGCCCCACCGACGGTCCGCACGCTCCAGTGGCTCGCGGGCTTCGACGACGCCGCGTCGGTCATCGCTGATGCGCTGTCGCGGAAGCCGCCTCTGGTGCGGCCCCAGTTGGTGACGGGCCCGCAAGGATGGTTTCTCGCGCTGCCGGGTGATCCGGAGCATCCCGAGGACGAAGCCGTGTTGCCCGGCGCAACCCGCATGATCTTCGACGACGGCGCCTGGCGCGACGCCCCGTGACCTGTGCGATGCGCTACAGTTTTTCTAGATTCTACCGTTCTTCGCTTGGCTCCACTGCTGGCCAAACGTTACCCAAGAGGAGTGGTAGGCGACGCACGGAAGCCGAAGGACTTGTTTACCGCGTCTCAGATCGCGCGGTTTTGCCAGGTCGACCTGAAGACGATCCACAACTGGGCTGATCGGGGAAGGATTCCGCATTTTCGGACTCCCGGCCGGCACCTGCGATTTCGTCGGCCGCACGTGCTCGATTTCTTACGCAAATATGGCTATCCGATTCCCGAGGAGCTCGAGGCCGGGCGTCCGCGGGTCGCACTGATCGTGGATGGCGTGCAGACCGGCCGAATGGCGAACGCGCTGCAATCGGCGTTCGAGGTCATCGAATACCGGGATCCGTTGGCCGCGCTCATACACATGGGCGAGCAACCTCCCGACGCCGTGGTCCTCGGAGCCGAGCTCGGCCACCTATCGGGCGTGCAGATCATCGCGGCGCTCAAGCGTGGCGAGGGGACACGGCACGTGCGCGCGGTATTGCTCGCGGGCGACGAGATGGACCGGCAGGCTGCGCTCGAGGCCGGCGCATCGGCGCACGTCCGCGCCTCCGATTTGGGAGGGCTCCGCGATACCCTGAGCGCGCTCATGGGCCTCCGTCACTGACCGCCGAGACCCGCTCGAAGTGGGGGCCCTACGCCTCGGGCCGAGGTTGCAGAATCGCCCGACCTCACGTACCCATGATCCATGAGCATCGAAGCGCTCAACTACGACGACCGAGGTCTCGTTGCCGTGATCGCACAGGACGCCGAAACCGGTGAGGTGCGGATGATGGCCTATGCCGACCCCGTCGCGGTGCAAGAAACCCTCCGCACGGGCGTCGCGCATTTCCACAGCCGGAGGCGCAACAAGCTTTGGAAGAAGGGCGAGAGCAGCGGCAACATCCTTCGCGTGCGCAGCGTCTGGGTCGACTGCGACGGCGACACGTTGATCTACATGGTCGACCCGGAGGGCCCCTCCTGCCACACCGGCGCAGAGACCTGCTTCTTTCGGCGCTTGGATGCGGAGGGTGGGCTGGTTCAACACGAGCAGGACAGCTCCGCACCGACCCTTCTGCGGCTCGAGCGCACCCTGCTCGAGCGAAAGTCGTCAGACGCCGGCACGAGCTACACCAAATCGCTCCTCGACGGCGGCGCGAGCAAGGTCGACGAAAAGGTTCGCGAGGAAGCGGCCGAGCTCGGCCGGGCGCTGATCAACGAATCGGACCAGCGTGTCACGTCCGAGGCTGGCGACGTCCTCTACCACCTCCTCGTGGGGCTCGTCCTGCGCGAAGTTCCCTTGCGCGCATTGCTCGCAGAGCTTTCTGGGCGTTTCGGAACGTCCGGCCATCGAGAAAAGGCCAGCCGTTCGCGCCGGGGGCTCAGTTGAGGATCTTGTCGATGTCGCGTTCGATGGTTTCCTCGCGAACGCGACGGGCTAGCGCCATCTCGGTGATGAGGAGCTGGCGCGCTTGCTCCATGAGCTTCTTTTCGCCGTAGCTCAGCTCTCCTTTTTCCGCGCGAACCTTGGAGAGGTCGCGCAAGACCTTGGCGACTTTGATGGGCGAGCCGCTCTTCAGCATCTCGGTGTACTCGCGGTACCGGCGATTCCAGGGCTGCGAGGTGACCGCCATCTCGTCCTTTTTGAGCTCGTCGAGGACGGTCTTCGCAGCGCGCCGCGACATCACCTGCCGAAGTCCCACCCGCTCGACGGCATTGGTCGCCACCCGGATGGTCCCAGCTTTGCCGTTCACGAGCCTCAGGATGTAGAAATCGATCTTGTCCGAGCCGATCAGCCGCTCCTCGATCTGGGTGATCTCGGCAACGCCATGGGCCGGATGGACTGCTTTGTCGCCTACGCTGAAGCTCATGAGACAACTCTCCTTCGGGCTAAGAACGACGAAAACCCGCGCCGGGAGCGCGGGCGAAATCCGATTCGTCAAAAAGGTGTGCAACGAACTACATGCACTTTTTTTGTATAGCAAAACACCGCCGGAAAGTCAACGTCCACCCGTGAACAAAGTGAAGTGATTTCAGCGTCTTGGGGTGTTTTTGCGAGTTGCTTTTGGGGTTGACAAATGCCCGGATTTCGAACCGGTCCGATCGGCTTCAGTTAGGCCTCGGCCGCTTGCTCGCGGCCGCCGCCGTGGACGCGGCGGCAGAGGCCTCTGCCTTGGCCTCCGCCTGCTGGGCTTCCTCGTCGATGAGCCCGTGCTTTTGTAGGAGCTTCTGCTCGATCTCGGTCAGCACCTCGAGATGCTCCTCGAGGAAGGCGCGGGCGTTGTCACGGCCCTGGCCTACGCGCTCCTCGCCATAGCTATACCAAGCGCCCGACTTCTGGATGATACCGGCTTCGACCCCCAGATCGAGTACGTCGCCGCTACGGCTGATGCCCTTGCCGAACAAAATGTCGAACTCGCAGGTACGAAACGGAGGGGCGAGCTTGTTCTTGACCACCTTCACCCGGCAACGGTTGCCCACGGCGGCATCGCCGACCTTGATCGTCCCGATTCGGCGGATGTCGAGACGTTGCGACGCGTAGAATTTGAGGGCGTTGCCGCCGCTCGTCGTCTCTGGGCTGCCGAACATCACGCCGATCTTCATGCGGATCTGGTTGATGAAAAAGAGCGTGGTGTTGCTCTTTTGGACGGTGCCCGTGAGCTTGCGGAGCGCCTGGCTCATGAGACGCGCCTGCAGACCGACGTGGCTGTCCCCCATCTCCCCCTCGATCTCCGCCCTAGGAACCAGCGCGGCCACGGAATCGACGACGATCACGTCTACTGCGCCCGAACGAACGAGGGTATCGGCGATCTCGAGGGCCTGCTCTCCGTGATCGGGCTGGCTCACCAGAAGCTCGTCGACCTTGACCCCCAGCTTTCTCGCGTAGCTCGGATCGAGGGCGTGCTCGGCGTCGATGAACGCGGCAATTCCGCCATTGCGTTGGCATTCGGCGATCGCATGGAGGGTGAGCGTGGTCTTTCCGCTCGACTCGGGGCCGTAGATCTCGACGATGCGTCCTCGCGGGTATCCCCCGACGCCGAGCGCCAGATCGAGTGAAATCGAGCCGCTCGAAATCACTGGGACCCTGATCTTCGCGTCGGCGTCCCCTAGGCGCATGATCGAGCCTTTTCCGTAGGCTTTCTCGATACTTCCGAGGGCGAGATTGAGGGCTTTGTCGCGATTCGAGTCGGCCATGATGCGGATTCCTTTGTGCGTGAGTTACCTGAACACCCGTCTAGTCGTCTTCCTCACACGAGTCAAGCTTCTGGTCGGGCGGCAAAGCCAGACTGCATGGGCGCTCAGCGCTCGGCAAGGTCGAAGTCGCGTCCGAGGGCGGCCCGGCGGACGAGCTCGAGCGCGATGTACGAGGAAAGGGTCTGAATTCGATCGCGCCCCCAGGGAAGCTTCCGGTGCCGGGTGACTGTCGGCTCCCCTTTGCGCGCCAGCCCGAACCAAACCGTCCCCACCGGCTTTTCGTCGGTGCCTCCGCCAGGGCCAGCCACGCCCGTGATGGAAACCGCGATATCCGCCCCGGCCACGCGGAGGGCCCCCTCGGCCATGGCAGCAGCGGTTTCCGCGCTCACCGCGCCATGCGCGCGAAGGAGCTCCGGGCTCACCGCCAATACGGCTTCCTTGGCGCTGTTGGCGTAGACCACCGCGTCGAGCAGGAGATAGTCCGATGCCCCGGGCACCCGGGTCAGCATTTCACCCACCTGCCCGCCGGTGCACGACTCGGCGACGGCCAGCGTCTTGCCACGGTCCCGCAGCGTGTTGCCGACCACCTCTGCAAATGAATCCGCCTCGCCGCCGAAAACGGCGTCGCCGAGGGCCGCGCGGACCCGCTCGGCAGCCGCGTGCGCTCGCTGCTCCGCTTCGGCCGCGGAGTCTGCGCGCACGTGCACCTTCACCTCGATCTCCGGGAAGTGAGCACGGTAACCAAGCCGCAGCCCTGGGAACTCTTCCTCGACACCTTGCAGCTTCTGAGCCACGCCCGACTCGGTCATGCCGAAGGTCTTGATGTGCACCTGATGCGTCCGGCGTTCGGCGAGCGGCGCGATCACCGGCACGATCGACTCGGCGAAAATGTGCTCCATTTCGCGAGGCACGCCGGGGGTGAAGAAGAACCGCGCGTTGCCGAGCATCATGGAAAAGCCGGGCGCGGTGCCGACCGGGTTGGGCAACACCGACGCGCCTTCCGGAAAATCGGCCTGTTTTGCGTTCGACTCCGGCATCACCCGTCCGAACGCCTCGAACTTGCGGCGAATGTCCTCGACGACGGCTTGGTCGCGGCGAAGCGCCACACCGGCTGCCTTGGCCGCTGCAGCGGTGGTGAGATCGTCGGAGGTCGGACCGAGGCCGCCGGTGACGATGACCACCCGATGGGCCTCCGCAAATCGCCTCACCAGCGTCACGATTCGGTCGGCGTCGTCCTCCACGGTCGCGTGCTCGACGACTTCGAATCCCAACTTCGTCAGCTCTTCGGCGAGCCAGGCGGCGTTGGTGTTCACCAGCTCGCCACGGGTGAGCTCGGTACCGATCGATAGCACTGCCGCGGTCATGAGGGCCGCGTAGTGTCCGCAAAACCTCCGGACCCGTCAACCGCTTTGCCCCTCCGGGTGGATGTGGTAGCGCGGGGGAACCTTTTCGGCGCTCGTGCTGTTGATCGGAGTCAGATGAAGCGGATTTTCGTGACTATCACCGTGGGGGTGGTCGCCGCCTTCGCGCTTGGGGGCGGGCATACCGCTGCGGCGCAGAGCCCGGCGGCCCTCTCGAACCTGCAGATCAGGCGGGCCACCCTGGACAACGGCCTTCGTGTGGTCCTCAACGAGGATCATACCGTGCCCACCGTGGCGATCTCGGTCTACTATGACGTCGGATCGCGCAACGAGGTCAAAGGCCGCTCCGGCTTTGCCCACCTCTTCGAGCACATGATGTTCCAAGGCTCGGAGAACGTCAGCAAAGGAGAGCACTTCAGCCTGATCATCAATCGGGGCGGCAGCGTCAACGGAACCACGAGCAACGACCGAACGAACTACTTCGAAACACTGCCGGCAAACGAGCTGGCGCTCGGGCTATGGCTCGAGGCCGATCGCATGCGCTCTCTCGCCGTCACCCAAGAAAACTTCGAAAACCAACGCTTGACGGTCATGGAAGAGCGGCGCCAGCGGATCGACAACCAGCCGTACATTCCGAGCATGCTCCGCATCAACGAGCTCACGTACGGCGACTACTGGCCGTATGCGCATTCGACGATCGGCGACATGCAAGACTTGATCGACGCACCCCTCGAAGCGGTGCAGGAGTTCTTCGACACCTATTATGCGCCCAACAACGCCGTGCTCAGCATCAGCGGAGACTTCGATACCGAGGAAACCCTGCGTCTGGTGGAGACATACTTCGGCGCAATCCCGGTCCGCAAGACGCCTCCTTACATCGCGCCGCCTCCGCCCGAGCAGACCGAAGAGCGGACGGAGACGATGTATGATCCGAACGCCACCCTCCCCGCGTTCCATCTCGCCTATCACATCCCGCCGAGCCGCACTCCCGACCACTACGCGCTCGAGCTGCTCGCCATCGTTCTCGGTGACGGCGAGTCGAGCCGGCTCTACCAAAAGCTGATCAAAGAAGAGGCGATCTGCCAAGACATCGCCGTCGGCACCGACGATCGGCGCGGGCCGGACCTGCTCAGCGTGTGGGCCGTCATGTCGAGCGGTCATGCGAACGAGCAAGCGCAGAAGCTGATTTTCGCCGAATTCGATTCGATCGCCGCCGAAGGCATCGATCCTCGCGAGCTCGAAAAGGCAAAGAACCGGATCCGCGCGGCGTTCGTGTTCGGTCTCCAGTCGAACATGTCGCGCTCGCAGCGTCTTGCCGAGTTCGAGCTGTTCTGGGGTGATGCGAACCTGTTGAAGCTCGAGCTTGATCACTACCTCGCCGTCACCGGGGACGACATCAAGCGCGTGGCCGGCACGTACTTCCAAGCTTCCAACCGCACCGTGCTCGACGTCCTTCCCGGCACGGCGGCTGCCCCGAAGGAGAAATAGAGATGCTGCTTCGCTTTCGTTCTTCCTTCCTCGGGCTCTTCGCTCTCGGCTCGCTGATTGCCTGCGCCAAGCCCGCCCCACCGGCGCACACCGCACAAGACGCGAAAACGGAGGGCCCGACCGGGCGCGAAGAGCCGCCCCCGCCTGCCGAGCCCAAAGACCTGACGCTGCCGCAGGTCGAGGTCTCGACCCTCGAAAACGGGTTGCAGGTCAACACGATCGTCAGCGATCAGCTCCCGGTCGTCTATGCCACCCTGGTGGTGCGCAGCGGGAGCGAGTCCGACCCAGACCGGATCCCCGGTCTGTCGGGCCTGGTCGCCCAGATGCTCAAGGAAGGCACGACCAAGCGGTCGGGTGCGGAGATCGCGGAGCAAATCGAGTTCCTCGGCGCCGACCTGTGGACGAGCTCCGACGAGGAGAGCACCTACGTCGGAGTGCGCGCCCTCGCCGAGCACCTCGAGCAGGCGATGATCATCTTGGCCGAGGTGGCCGGCCAGCCTGCGTTCGACCCCAAGGAGCTCGACAAGCTCAAGCGCCGCGAGCTCGACCGCCTGGCATTGTCCGAGCGCGAGCCGGGCTACATCGCTCGACGCACGTTCTACCGGGAGCTGTACGGTCAGCACCCCTATGGGACGGTCGACACCACGCCGCCCGCCGTGAAGCGGGTGCGGCGCCAAGACATGATGCGGTGGCATCGCTCGCACTTCGTCGGCAAGAACGCGTTCTTGATCGTCGCGGGCGACGTAAGCCCCGACGACGTGCGCGACGTCGCCGAGGAGACGCTTGGGTCCTGGCGGGCCGGGCGGCGGGCCGTCCCCGACTACGACGAGCCCCCAAAGCCGACGGGTCGAAGGATCCTCGTGGTGGATCGGCCCGGGTCCGTGCAGTCGGTGATCTACATGGGCAACCTCGCCATTCGCCGCGCCAACCGCGAGTGGATCCCGCTGACGGTATCCAACCAGGTGCTAGGGGGCTCGGCCGCCTCCCGGCTCTTCATGGATCTGCGCGAAAAGCGCAGCCTCACCTACGGGGCCTACAGCGCCATCGGTGAGCGCGTCGAAGTGGGACCGTTCGTCGCCTACGCCTCCGTCCGGACGGAAGTGACGACCGAGGCGGTCGACGCGTTCTTCGAGCACCTCGAGCGCATCCATCGCGAGCCCGCGAGCACGGAGGAGCTGGTCAACGCGAAACGCTACCTGAGCGACTCCTTTCCTTTGCAGGTCGACACGCCAGGCAAGCTCGCCGAGCTGGTCATGAAGGCCCGGACCTACGGCCTTCCAGACGACTACTGGGACAAGTATCGAAACTGGATACGCAACACCAGCGCCTCCGAAGCGCATTACGTCGCGCGGAGCTACATACGCCCCGAAGAAACGCTCGTGGTCGTCGTCGGCCAGGCGGCGGACTTTGCCCGATCCCTCGACCGGTTCGGCCCGGTGACCGTGATCTCGCCGGACGGCGAGGTGAAGGCACGGTTCGAAGACGCCCGTTCCAAACCGGGGCAGCCCTCGGGTGCAAAGCCCAAGGCCATCGACTAGAGTCGAAGAATGTGCGGAATCGTTGGTTACGTCGGTCACGAGGCGGCGGCGCCCATCTTGCTCGACAGCCTGCGGCGCTTGGAATACCGGGGTTACGACTCGGCCGGATTGGCCGTTCACAGCCAAGGCCGGATTCAGATCCTTCGTACTGTAGGTAAGCTTCGCAATCTCGAAAACGCCCTCGCGGAAAAGGGCCTGCCGGGCAGCGTCGGCATCGGTCACACCCGTTGGGCCACCCACGGGCGGCCCTCCGAGGTCAACGCGCATCCTCACGTCGCCGGTCCGATCGCCGTCGTTCACAACGGCATCATCGAGAACCACTTGCAGCTTCGGAGCCAGCTCGAGGCGTCGGGTGTCACGATGAGCAGCGACACCGATACCGAGATCGTCTCTCATCTCATTCATCGCGAAAGCGTAGGCGGCCACGACCTGGTGACGTCCGTTCGCAAGGCGCTCGCACAGGTACACGGCGCCTACGCCATCGCCGTGCTGTCCGCCGCCGAGCCCGACCGCGTGGTCGTGGCCAAGAAGGCATCGCCACTGGTGATCGGCGTCACCCGACAAGCCACGTATTGCGCATCGGACATTCCGGCGCTGCTCCCCTACACGAACGAGATGGTGTTCATGGAGGACGAGGAGCTCGCCGTGCTCGAAGCCGACGGTTTTTCGTTGTCGACGCTCGGGGGAGCAGCCCTGAGCCGCAGGCCCCGGCGCATCTCGTGGTCGCCCATCATGGCCGAAAAAGCAGGCTTCAAGCACTTCATGCTCAAGGAGATCTTCGAGCAGCCCCGTGCGCTCGAAGACACCTTGCGCGGACGGCTCGACCGCGAAAACGGCGATGTGCTGACCGCGGAAATCGGCCTCAACGAGGATGACGCCCGAAACATCCGACGGGTGATTCTCCTCGCCTGCGGAACGAGCCACCACGCCACTCTCGCGGGCCGGTACTGGCTCGAGGACCTCGCCAAGGTGCCCGCGATCACCGAGCTGGCGAGCGAGTTCCGGGGCCGGGACGCGATCGTGGGAGAGGGTGATCTGGTCATCGCGGTGAGTCAGTCGGGCGAAACGATCGACACCCTGATGGCAGCCAAGGCTGCCAAAGAGCGCGGCGCCAAGCTCCTCGCCATTGCCAACGTCAACGGCAGCGCCATCCCCCGGATGGCGGACGCGAGCTTCTACACGCATGCGGGCCCCGAGATCGGCGTCGCCTCGACCAAGTGCTTCACGGCGCAGCTCGCCAACCTGCTGATGTTCAGCATTTGGCTGGGAAAGCGGCGCGGAACGCTCGACGCGGCACAGGCAAGGGAGCTGGTGGAGGGCTTGGCGCGCGTTCCGAATCTGATCGAGGAGCGGCTCAAGCCGAGCCTCGATGCGATCAGCGAAATGGTGCGCGAGTTCTCCGATGCGCGTGACGTGCTCTTTTTGGGGCGGGGGTTGAGCTATCCCATGGCGCTCGAGGGCGCGCTCAAGCTGAAAGAAATCTCGTACGTGCACGCCGAGGGCTATGCCGCAGGCGAGATGAAGCACGGGCCGATCGCGCTGCTGGACGCGCGCGTTCCGGTCGTCGTGCTCATGCCGCGCGACCGGCACTACGAACGGGTGTCGAGCAATCTGCAGGAAGCCAAGGCGCGCGAAGCCAAGATCATCGGCATCACCACCGCAGGTGACGCGGAAGCGCAGGCGCTTTGCGATGCCGTCGTCGAGGTAGCGAGCACGCACGAGGCGCTGAGCCCCTTCGTCACCGTCGTCCCGCTCCAGCTCTACGCGTACTGCGTGGCCGATCACAAGGGCACGGACGTCGACCAGCCGCGCAACCTCGCCAAGACCGTCACCGTGGAGTGATATGCTGGTCGGCTTGGTCACGACGGGCTTTCCGCGTTTCGAGGGCGATCATAGCGGCGCGTTTCTTCTGACCCTCGCACGCGCGCTGGTCGCCCAAGGGCATCAGGTCCGCGTCCTCGGTCCGGAGCCGCGGCGGCGCCGGCCGGCGCCTAGGTGGCCTGGCATCGAGGTGACCTGGGTGCCCTATCTCCGGCCCCGCGCGCTCCAGCAAACCTTCTACGGAAGCGGCGCCCCCGAGAATCTGCGCACGACACGGCCGGCAAGCTGGGCCGGCGCGGCGAGCTTCACGGCCGCGCTCCGCATCGCGGCGCGACGACGCCTCGAGGACTGTGATGCCCTCGTGAGCTCCTGGTGCCTTCCGAGCGGGTGGGCTGCCTCGGCCGCCGCCGAGGGCCGGACCCACCTCTGCATCTGCCACGCCACCGACGTCCGTTGGCTCGAGCGTCTCCCCGGCGGCGGCGCCCTCGCGCGTCAGGTGGCGGCGGGCGCGACGTCGATGTGGTTCTTGAGCGCGGCGCTACGGGCGCGCTTCTTCGATCTTGCTGCTCTCCCTTCGGGGTCGATGCCCACCCATCTCGGCCCGATGCCCATCGAGGCGCCCCTGCCACTCGGTATCGATCGGGAGCTGCTCCGGTGCCGCCTGGGGATCGAGGGCTTCACGGTGCTTTTCTTGGGACGGCTCGTTCCGGTGAAGGGGGTTCGGGATCTTCTTTTTGCCATCGCCTCCATGCCGGAGCGCGTGAGCATCCGGATCGCGGGCGATGGGCCGGACCGGGCGGCGCTCATGGCGCTGGCGCGGCGCCTGAAGGTGGACGCGACCTTCGAGGGCTGGGTGGCCAGCGAGCGAAAAGAGGCCCTGCTTCGCGCATGCGACGCCATGGTGGTGCCGTCGCATGCGGGGGATGGCCTTCCCACCGTCTTGTTCGAAGCGCGCGCACGGGATTTGCCCGTCGTTGCAACGCGGGCAGGCGCCATTGCCGATACGCTGAAGGGCTCGTCTGACGCCTTCCTCGTGCCACCGGGCGATCGGGCCGCCCTCGGTCGGGCCATGGAGGCCCTGCGGGCGCAGCAAGCCGCGAAGGCCTTCAGGGCGTGACCCGCTGCGTTCCCCTCGGGGGGCGATAGCTGAAGCGCTTGTCGGGAACCTCTCGATTGAACTTGATATTCGAGAAATCAAAGCGGTTCCGGTTACCCGCCGCATCGATGATCAAGACCCGCTGCACGACGCCGGCGCGCTTGTCCCCATCGGAGAACGTCCGCACGTAGAAGACGAGCTGCTCATAGTTGGGCGTCGGCTTGCGAGGGACGAGCTGCAGCACGTAGCCGTCTTGGAACCGCTCGTCCCCGTGCTCGAGGAGACGCACCTCGAAGTCCTGCTCCAGGTTGCCGGTGCCGGTCAGAAACGAAAACGCCGAAGGGAGCTGATCCTCCTCGAGGGCGCGCTCGATGAGCTGGCCGTTCTTCTCGCCCTCCTCGGGCGGCTGATAGATGAGCAGCTTCTTGCCGTCGCTCGCGAAAACCTGGCCGTTCGGCTTTGCGTAATCCCATCGCATCATGCCCGGCTTTTTGAACACGACCTTGCCTCGGGCCTGATCATACCGGTCGTAGAGCCGCGTATAGCGAGTCTGCTCGAAGTCAGCCTCGAGGGATTTCGTTTGGTCGTAGAAGGCTTGCACCAACTGGACCACCGCCGCCGCGTCGAGGGGCGCAGCCTCCTCGGCCGCGGCAGGGCCGGCGAGCGCAAGTGCCCAAAAACCAAGACCAATCACCGCCGCTCGCAAGCTCATCAACGTCTGGAACGCTCCCCGCCGCGTAGTATTCACCTTGGAAGCCCCTACACAAGGCGCCCACAAATCCCCCCAAAGTGGGATTGATCATTACTGCGCAGATCCGTAGCATAGAGCGACGGGCGTCATCGCCCCATTGACAACTTGGCTTGTGAAACCCGTACGCACCTGGAGGTGATATGTCCAAGCACCACGCTCGAACCATCCCGCCTGAGCGGCAGAAGTCGCGCCTGGAGAAGAAGCATGCGGAGCTCGCCGCGCGCATCGAAGCGCTCGACAGCCGTTTGAGCCTCACGCCGAGCGAAGAGTTGGAGCTCCAGCAGCTCAAGAAACAGAAGCTTTGGACAAAAGACGCCCTACAAGAAGTCGGCTAGCTGCCTGATTTCTTGGCCCCGAGCTTACCCCTGTCCGTGCGCGAAGTGATCCGACGCGCCCCCGGGCCCGCCTTCATCCGGCGGGCCCGTTCTTTTTCGACCGTTGTCGATCGTCGCCCACAAAAAAATGGGCCACGCGAGGTGGCCCATTTCAAAGGGGAAAATCGATGCTAGAGTTGGGAAAGCTAGAGTAAGTAAGTCAAGCCGATAAGGACGACCCATCGCCGCGCGGATGCCGGGCAAGCTGGAAAAAGCGCGGCGAGGGTCTTAAGCAAGCGATAGGGTCTAATGCAATCGCGATGCCAACCTGATGGGGCTCAAAAGACTCGACTTTCGCCGGTTTGCCCGCGCTCGGTACGACATTCGTGTCATAGGCTCGGACCCGATTGTCGTGGTTCGGCAACACGCGCGGCACGATCGCACACACATGACCACACCGCATTGGTTGAAGTGGGCGCAAGGTCCCGCGTATGATCGGGATCAGCGGATGGGGCGGACCCGATGCCGAAATGCAAGAGCTGCAACGCTAGCCTGCTGAGAACAGACGCTTTCTGCGGCAAGTGCGGCGAGCCGGTCCCGGGCGCCAAGCCCGTGGTGCCGCTTTCGCGCCAGGGGAAGCCGAGCGGGGTGCACGACGCTCCCGATCCGGTGAGGATGTTTTCGTCGTCGGGCTCGGCGGCATCGGCGCGCGCCATCGCCGCGATCGCTCTGTCCGAGCCGGAGGTGGCCGAGCCGTCCGACACCGATCCCGGCCGTACGGCCGTCCGGGACCGTCAGCCAAGTGAGCCGGCGCCAGTCGTACCGTTGCGCCGAAAGAAGAGCGGCGCGGCGAGCGAGAGCAGGGACCGCTCTCAGGATGAAGAGCAGACCGAGGCCGCGCCGGAGGAGCCGGCGCCGGAGCGCACCAAGAGCCTTGCCAACCTCCGGATCCCTCCGGGACCGCCGATCCTGGCCTCCGATCTATTGCGCGAGCAAATGCGACCCTCCGCCCCCGGGGATAGGATGGTTCGCATCGTCACGGTCGCGCTCAGCACATTGGGCGCGGTCGGAGCGTTGATGACCGGTGGGATGCATCCGTTGACGTTCGTCTCGCTGGCGCTCCTGACCGTCATGGTGACGCTGGCCGCTACGCCGATGTCATACGGGGGCCGGGCGATGTCCCTCTTCTTGACGGGGTCGATCGCGACAGGCGTGGCTCTTTGGCAGCAGACGCTCCATGCGATCGCGCCAGAGGGTATCATCCTCGCAGGCGCCACCATCTTGCTCAGCGGCAGCCTTCTGTTTCGCGCCTATTACCGCGGCGCCAGGCTCGCCCGAATCGCGGTCACCTGCGGGGTCCTCGCGCTTGCCACGTGGTTCGTCGTGTCCCGCGGCCACGAGAGCCTCATCATGCTGGAGGGGCACTGGCAATCCTGGGCGCCGGCGGTCACCCACATGACCTTCGGGCTGTTGGCGTTGCTCTCGCTTTTGGCCTTCATGGAAAGCAGCACCCGCGGAGGCTCGCACGTCTGGGCGGTGGCGCTCCTGGCGCTCTACGCCCTCCACATCGGGCTGCTGGTCGCGGGCGAGCTTTGGCCGCTCGAAGGCGTGCATCCGTCCCTGGGCGGACCGGCTCTCGCCGCCATCCTCACGGGGATGGTCGGCACGATCGTGGCCGGGGTCGCGTTGGCCCAGGTTCTCGTGGTGGTCTACCAGGCAGCGTCGAACCGGATCAAAGAGCGTTTCTGAGACTGGGCTCTCGGCGGCTCGCCCGGCTCAGGGAACCTTTCGCGGCCAGGACGCGAGCAGGATGACCGCGCAGGTCCTTCCCTTTTCGTCTTTGGCCTGGCCGTAGCCTGCATCGGTGAAACGCGGATCGGTCACGGTCATCCGGTGGCTCGGGCTGTCCTCGATCGCGTGCAGCGCATCGGACAGCGTGGTGGCCCGTGCGATGGCCTCCCCGACCACCCTCGCTTCGACCCCGCGCTTGAGCAGGCGCGCTTCGGGATCGCCAAAGGGATCGAGCTCGTGACCGACTTTGCCGGACTCGCAAACCGCCTGTGCATGGCTGGTCGCCTCCTGCGACAGCAAGCGGTTCGAGCGCAAGGACCGCGCTCCGGCACCACGTCGGAGCTGCATCAGCCACGACTCTGGAGACTGAGACGACGTGTGCGCGGGCGCTTCCTTCGGGATCTTGCCGACCCACCGCTCGGCGATCGGACGCGGACCGTTCGGTCCAGTGGCAACCAACTGCACGAACAAGGGGCGTCCCCAGTCGGGCGGCAGCGTGACGCTCGCTCCCGCTCCTTGTCCATCGACCGCGATGCGCCGCGACCCGCCGCTCGAATCGCGCACCACCAAGAACGGGTCGCGGAACTCGGGCACCACCTCCGCATGCAGCCGCTGGCCGCCCTCGAGCGTCAAGGCACCGGCGCGGACCGCTGCGACCAGAACGATGCGCTCGCCCGATCGCGCTCGCCCGCAGATCAAGGGAGCATCGGCAGTCTCTTTGAGATCCTCCACCCACGCTTTGAAGCTCTCGAACTCGCCGGTAACACCAAACTTCGCATAGACGGGGTTCGCGTCCACGCCCGCCTCCCGCGCGGTCCGGATGAGCTCGGACGAGGGCGGAATGCTCTGCAGGTCCGCGAGTTCTGCCGCGACGAGCTCGAGGGTCGTGCTGCGGATGCACAAAGGCGCAGCCTGAGGCTGCTCTGCCACGGTGGGCGGGGCCTCGGATTGCGAGTCGGCGGCGGCCGTCGCGTGAAGCGCGAGCAGCATGGCGGACGGCACGAAAAGCTTGCGTAGCATGGGTTCGAATCAAGTCCGGTAGTCGGCGTTGATCCGAACGTACTCGTGACCGAGGTCACAGGTCCAATAATGGCCGATGCCGCGTCCCCGCCCGACCTTCAACGCGATGGTGTACTCCGGCCGCTTCATGACGATCGCAGCTTTGGCCTCGGTTTTCGCCTGCATGACGGGCGCTCCATGCTGGAAAATCGGCACATCCGCGATGGCCATCGACACGTGATCAGGGTTGAAACGTACACCCGACCGGCCCGCCGCTGCCAGAATGCGCCCCCAGTTGGGATCGCATCCGAAAATCGCGGTCTTCACGAGCTGGGAACCCGCGATCGTCCGGGCGATCTGCACGGCGTCGGCATCGGTTCGCGCTCCTCGGACCTCGATGCGGACCAGGTGCTCCGCACCTTCGCCATCGGCGACGATCTGCTTGGCAAGCGACTCGAGCACCTCGGTCAGCGCACCGGCCAACCGCCGGCCGGCCGCCGTGCCTCGGGATATTTCCCGGGTGGTGGCTGCGCCCGACGCGAGCGCGTAGATTGAATCGTTCGTGCTGGTGTCTCCATCGACCGTGGCGCGATTGAAGGTCGCCTCGGCGGCTCGTCGAAGCATGTACGAGAGCCCCGCATGGGAGAGGGCTGCGTCCGTGGTCACGAAAGCGAGGGTCGTCGCCATGTTCGGGTGGATCATCCCCGCGCCTTTCGCGATGCCGAGAACCTTGCAGACCGTGCGTCCGATCTTCACCTCGGCCCGCGCCATCTTCGGGGCCCGATCGGTCGTCATGATGGCGCGCGCAAATCGCTCGGCTCCAGCATTCGAGAGATCGGACACCAAGCTCGGAATCGCGCGTTCGATGGTCTCGCGTGGAAGCTGCGCGCCGATCACGCCGGTCGAGGCGGGAACCACCAGCCCTCGAGAAACCCGAAGCGCGGATGCCACGGCTTGGGTGAGCGACAAGGCGGCTTCTCGCCCCTGCCTGCCGGTGCACGCATTCGCGTTTCCGCTGTTGACCAGGATCGCTTGGCAAAGCCCGGTCCGCAGCCGGCGCTCGCTGATGGTCACGGGTGCGGCTCTGACTCGGTTGGTCGTGAATAGACCCGCGGCGACCACGGGCCGATCTGCGCACAACAACCCGAGGTCGAGCGCGCCGTTGGCTTTGATGCCAGCGTACACGCCCGCGAAACGAAACCCCGTCACTCGTTCGCTCATGGCGTGCGATGTATCAGAAGGACGCTAGTGCGGCGAGGCCGCTGCCTGGTCTTCGCGATAATGGCAGTTCTTGTACTTCTTGCCGCTGCCGCAGTAACAGGGGTCGTTGCGCCCAAGCTTCGGACGCTCGCGCTTCACCGTCGCCTGTTGCGCTGGCGCCTCGGGGCTCGGCTCGGCGGAACCGATACCGCCCCCGGCACGGCGCCCTCGCCTTGCCGCCGCCCGGCGCGCGCGCCGACTCAGCCCAGGCTGTTGCGGGCTGCCGCCCTTGCCTTCATCCCCGGAGTGGCTCGCACGGATCTGCTGCTGGCGCTTTTCGGTCGCTTGGCGCCGTTGCTCCTCGAGCCGCTGCAGATCCTCCTCGCGAGCACGCTCGACCGTGAACATGGCGAGGGCCACCGAGGACTTCACGCTCTGGACCATCTCCAGGTACATGTCGAAGCCCTCGCGCTTGTATTCCTTCTTCGGATCCCGTTGACCGTAGCCGCGCAGCCCGATGCCATCCCGGAGATGATCCATCGCCTGCAGGTGATCGATCCACTGCTTGTCGATCTCCTGCAGATACAGATCCCGGAAGAGACGAAGGAAGTTTTCGGTTCCAAACTCCCTCTCCTTGCGCTCCAGCACGGACTCGCCATCGGTGTAGAGCTTGCGAAGCAGCTCGTCGCGGTCCGAGATGTCACGGATGCCCGTGGCGCTGAGACCAAATTGCCCCTTGTAGGCGCGCTCGAGCCCGTCGAGCTCCCAGTCTTCGTAGTGCTTGCCGGGCGGACATGCGTGATCGGTCATGGTGACGACGATCTCGTCGACGAGGTCCAGCAAGCGCTCTTTTTGCTCGGTGAGCGACATGCCGACCGCGTGCCGCAGATGCTCGTAGGCGCCCGTGGGATCGTGCCGAAAATCCTCCAGGGGAACGACACAACCGAACCAGAGATACATGTCGCGCTCCAGGAGCTGGACGCGCAGGTCGGTCAACGACGCGAGGTCGGATTCGATCGCCCGCTTGCGATGGGCCGGCAGCTCTTCTTGCGTGAGGCCGGCATCCGGCAACGGATACGCGTGGAACTTCACCATGTTTTCGATGACGTTCTCGACGCGCGACAAGAGCTCCGCGTCGATTTCCTCGACGAGCGGCTCCGGCTCCACGCCGGCCTTGCGCTCGTCATCGGACGGAACGGTCCGATACTCGCCGCGCAGCACCTGCTTTCGCAGCGCATACATGCTCTTGCGCTGCTGGTTCATGACGTCGTCGTACTCGAGCAGATGCTTACGAATGTCGAAGTTGCGCTCCTCGACCTTCTTCTGTGCGTTCTCGACGGCCCGCGTCACCCAGCGGTGCTCGATCGGCACGTCCTCTTCCATGCCCAGGCGGTCCATCATGGCTTGGACGCGCTCGCCTGCGAAGATGCGCATCAGGTCGTCTTCGAGTGAGAGGAAGAAGCGCGAAGAGCCCGGATCGCCCTGACGTCCCGAGCGACCGCGGAGCTGGTTGTCGATCCGCCGGGACTCGTGACGCTCCGTGCCGATGATGCGGAGCCCACCCGCCTCCTTGACCCGCTTCGCGTCCTCTTTGCACTTCGCGATGAAGTGCTCCGTGGCGCTCTTGATCGCGGCATCGCGCCGCTCGGGGTCGGACAACAAGTCCGCGGGCGCCTTTTCCAGCACTTCCATGCGGGCGAGCATCTCGGGGTTTCCGCCGAGCACGATGTCGGTGCCGCGGCCGGCCATGTTGGTAGCCACGGTGACTGCGCCTGGCGTGCCTGCCTGCGCAACGATGTAAGCCTCGCGCTCGTGCTGCTTCGCGTTGAGCACGTTGTGGGGGACGTTTCGACGGTTCAAGAAGTGCGCCACCGCGTCCGATTTTTCGACGCTGGTGGTGCCGACGAGCACCGGCTGGCCTCGTTTGTGGGATGCTTCGATCTCCTCGCAAAGCGCGCGGAATTTCTCCCGCTCGGTCTTGTAGATCAGGTCCTCTTCGTCGACGCGGGCAATCGGCTTGTTGGTCGGAATGACGACCACGTCCAGCTTGTAGATGTTGTGGAACTCGGCCGCCTCGGTGTCGGCGGTGCCCGTCATGCCCGAAAGCTTCTTGTAGAGCCGGAAGAGATTCTGGAAGGAAATCGTGGCGAGCGTGAGATTCTCGCTTTGGATCGCGACGCGCTCCTTGGCCTCGACCGCCTGGTGGAGCCCGTCGGACCACCGGCGTCCGGGAAGCACACGTCCCGTGAACTCGTCGATGATCATCACCTTGCCGTCTTCGGTCACCATGTAGTGCTGGTCGCGGTGATAAAGCGCATGGGCGCGCAAGCACTGCTGCAAGATGTGAAGCGTTTCGAGGTTGACGGGGTCGTAGAGGTTGACCCCATCGCCGCGCAAGAGCCCCCGGCCCGCCAAGAGCTCCTGGGCCCGCTCCATGCCCTCTTCGGTCAAGGTGACGCTACGGTTCTTCTCGTCGAGGTCGTAGTGCTCGTCCTTTCGCAGCCGGGGGATGATCTCGTTGATGATCTCGTACTTTTCGCTGGCCGTCTCGCCGGGACCGCTGATGATCAACGGAGTCCGCGCCTCGTCGACGAGGATCGAGTCGACCTCGTCGACGATGGCGTAGTTCAGATCACGCTGGACGTAGTCGTAGATGCTGAACTTCATGTTGTCGCGCATATAGTCGAAGCCGAACTCGTTGTTTTGGCCGTAGGTGATGTCGCAGTTGTATGCGCGCTTCTTGACCTGGTTGCTCTGCCCCGGAACGACGACGCCCGTGCTCAGCCCGAGAAAGCCGTAGACCTTGCCCATCCACTCGGCATCGCGCGTCGCGAGGTAGTCGTTGACCGTCACGACGTGCACGCCCTTGCCCTCGAGCCCGTTCAGATAGCAGGGGAGCGTCGCAACCAGCGTCTTGCCTTCGCCGGTCTTCATCTCCGCGATCTTCCCCTGGTGCAGGACGATGCCTCCGACGAGCTGAACGTCGTAGTGGCGCATCCCGAGCACCCTTCGGCTCGCCTCGCGGACCACCGCGTACGCCGGGATCAGCAGATCGTCGAGAGGGGCGCCATTGTCGAGCTGCTGCCGAAACTCGACGGTCTTGCCGCGGAGCTCGGCGTCGGACAGCCTTTTCATCTCGTCCTCGAGAGCCGAGATGGCGGCCACCATGGGCTGCATGCGCTTCACTTCGCGCTGGTGCTTGGTGCCGAGCACCTTCTTGAGGAGCGAGCTGAACACGGCTGCAATCTAGGTCGCCCGGGGGAGGCGCGCAAACGACTGTCAAAACCAACGCTTAGAGAGCGCGAGCACCGCGATCAAGACGAAGACCAGCAAAACGAACGCCCATAGCCCCCGGCCCGGCGGCCCGCGCTGCATGGAAGCCTCGGCACCCTCGTCGAGCGCATCGAGGAGCCGGCGCGCATGTGCCTGCGAGAGCAGCTCCAGCCGGAGCAGGACCGCGCTTACGACCAAGCCGATGAGCAGGATGGCCGAAGCCGCCAGCCAACGCCTTCGTTCCTGAGCGCTTTGAAACGCTTCGTCGTCCCCGATTCGGGCGCTGGTGCCGGACCCGGTCGAGACCACGTCGAAGCTCGGAACCGCAAACAAGGCGCGCACCGCGTCCTGTGACGCTTCCGCGCGAACCTCGCCCTCTAAGATCGCGAGCGCGAGCGGATCCAACCCTTCCCGGTCGGCCTCTTTGAGGACGGCCTCGGCGGCCAGGCGCTGAGGGTCCGCCCCCCCTCGGGACGAGGGGACGACGACGTGAGCCACCGCAGCGGTGTTGTCGGAAAAGAGATCCGTGCGCGCCTGCACGCGCCAAACGCCGGGACCCGGAGCGACAAAGACCGGATCGGCCGGGTCGAGGGAAAGCGCATCGATCCATCGGCCGCCGTCGAAGACATCGATGAGGATGGAAGTCGGATCGCCCAGTTGTTGCCATTCGACGCGGACGCGGCCCTCGGTCGCCGAGGCGCGCGCAACGAGACCGCCCGGCACCACGGGAAGCCGTACTTCGCGCGCCGCGACCAGACTGCCCTCCTCTTCCAACAGCTCGACTTCGACGAGGGCTTCGCTCCCGGCGACGACGAGAGGGAACCGGGCGAACCCGTGCCGAACGATCGCCGTGCCCGGTTCGGATCGTAGCCCGGCACGCGGAACGATTCGTGCTCGTCCGGCTCGACGGCCTACCCAGACCGAAAGCCAGCATCGCAGCTCGGGCACGCACGCCCCTTCCTCGATGCGCGGATCGAGGATCGTCTTGGGGTCGCGCTCGCCCGAGGCTCGAAGCGGCCCGAGCTCGTACATCTGAAACGCATTCACAGCGCGGCCTTTGGGAGCGCGCGATTCGATCCCCTCCTGCACGTAGAGCGCCCGCTCGACCGTCACCGCTTGCCCGTCGATCTCGGCGAGCGCGGCGAGCGTGAGCACTGCATCGAGACCGTCGGGAATCGCGAGGCTCCCCTCGCTCCCTTGCACCCGTGATTCGGTCAGGGTCGTGCTTGCGAGCGTGAGCCCGCCTTCATTGCGAAGCTCGACCTCGACCCTCGGCGCGACGATCGCCGTCTGTCCTCGATCGTCATCGATCACCTGCCACGCGCGGAGGCCCACCGTGGTTCCGGGACGGGCTGCGACCGGCGCGCTGAATCGGAGATCGGGCCGCCGCTTCGGAACACCGGCTAGCCAGAGCGCCCCCAGGATCAACGCAGCCACCGCGGGCGACAATGCAATCGCCCACCGAAACCGCTCGATTCGTCGATGCGCTTCAACCATGGGGATGGACAAATACAGGATGTTACCTTAGGAACGTTCTCGGTGGAGAGAATGGGAGAACACGCCGAACGTGACGTCGAGCAACTTCGGGATCGCTTGAACGACTACATGACGCGTCATGGTCTGCGGTCTACGGAGCAGCGGCGCGTCGTCACCGAGAAGTTCTTTGCGAGCGACGGACACCTCTCCATCGAGGATTTGCTCGACCGGGTACGCATCGAAGAGCCGAAAATCGGCTATGCCACCGTATACCGCACGCTCAAGCTGCTCAAAGAGTGCGGGCTCGCCTTCGAGCGTCATTTCGGCGATGGGGTCTCGCGCTACGAGGTAGCCTGGCAGGACGAGCACCACGATCATCTGATCTGCGTCGAGTGCGAGAAGATCATCGAGTTCGAGGACGAAGCCATCGAGAAGCTCCAGCGTGAGGTCGCATCGAGGCACGGCTTCCGCCTGGTGCGGCACAAGCTGGAGCTTTACGGCATCTGCCCCAGCTGCCAGGCCAGGCGCTAGACCCGGCAACTGGGTGGCATGGTCGATCAGATCGCAGCGAAGGCTTCGTCGGGGATCTCGACGGGAAGCGTGTCGATCGCGCTGAGGCGTTGCACCCGGCTCGGTAGGGTCGACAGGACGCTGTTCGCAAAGTGTTGCGCCGCGAACTTCTTCCCCGCGTAGAAGGCGTGATCGGGGTGCGTTTCGGATGTCTCGGGAAGCTTCTCGAGCGCAATCGCCGCTTGCTCGAGCAGCAACCAGCCCACGGCCAGCTCGCTCATGACCCTGAGGAAGTCCTCGGCCCCGAGCGGGATGTGCTCGATCTTGCCGCCCTTGAACCATCCGATCAGCTGCATCACCGACGCGGCCACCGCCTCGTGCGCAGCCTGAAGGTGGCCGATGCCCTGCGCCAGCTCCGGCGTTTCCTTGTTGGCATTGATGAACTTCTGGATGTCCATGAGGAACGCCTGCGTGTTGGCGCCCCCTGCCTGACCGAGCTTACGGCTGACCAGGTCCATCGACTGAATGAAGTTGGTGCCTTCGTAGATCTGGAAGATCTTCGAATCCCGGCAGTACTGCTCGACCGGGTAGTCCTTGAGGTATCCGTGGCCCCCGTAGACCTGGATCGCCCGGCTCGACACCTCGAACGCCGCGTCGGTGCCGTAGGCCTTCACCAGCGGGGTGAGAAGATCGATCTGGCCCTTGTGGTAGGCCTCGGATTCGTCGTCTTTGCCCTGGGTCGCCCGAAGACGATCGGCATGATTCGACAGCTTCATGATGAGCGCCCGAATGCCCTCCACCCGGGCCTTCATGTCGAGCAGATCGCGGCGAATGTTCGGATGCTCGATGATGGGCACGCGGGGGGCGTTCGCATCCTTGAACTTCTTGATGCTCGAGCCCTGCCTGCGTTCACGCGCGTACTCGAGCGCGCTGAGGTAAGACGCCGAAGCCACCGACAAGCCCTGAATGCCGACGCCGATCCGCGCGGCGTTCATCATGTGGAACATCTGGCGAATGCCCTGATGCTCGATGCCGCCCACGACCTCGCCGATGCAACCATCTTCGTCACCGAAGTTCATCACGCAGGTCGCCGACCCGTTGATGCCCATCTTGTGCTCGATGGACGGGACGGTGACGTCGTTGGTTTCGCCGAGGGACCCGCCTGATTGGATGCGCACGCGCGGCACGATGAAGAGCGAAAGCCCCTTGGTCCCAGGCTCTGCGCCGTCGATCCGGGCAAGCACCAGATGGATCACGTTTTCGCCGAGATCGTTGTCGCCGGCGCTGATGAAGATCTTGGTTCCGCGGATGTTGTAGGTGCCATCACCATTGGGCGTGGCCATGGTCGTCGCCGAGCCTACGTCCGACCCGGCGTGCGGCTCGGTCAGGCACATCGTGCCGGTCCACTGGCCGCTCAGCATCTTGGGCACGTACTTTTTCTTCTGCTCTTCGGTGCCGAACTCGAGCAAGAGCTCGGCTGCCGACAAGGTGAGGCCCGTGTACATCGTGAACGAGGTATTCGCGCCGCAGAGCATCTCTTCGACGAACGAGCCGATCATGGTCGGCGCGTCTTGCCCGCCCCAGCGCGAAGGCGCGGCGATCGTGCGCCAGCCCGCTTCCCAGAGCTTGTCCCAGGCGTCTTTGAAACCATCTGGCGTCAAGACGCGTCCGTTTTCGATTCGGCAACCCTGCTCGTCGCCGATGCCATTGAGGGGGCCGGTGACGTCGCAGACGAACCGATAGACCTCGTCGAGCACCATGCTGCACTCGTCGACTCCCCACTCACGAAAGGGTTCCTTCCCGAGGAGCGTGGGCAGGTCGAACTGCTCGAAAAAGAGGAAACGAAAGTCTCGTAAATCCGCACGATAGCGGTTGATTGCTTGCGCCACGTCAGCCTCCAATCTTCGGATTCGGTCACCTTCCGGTTCGCCGTGATTACGGGCGGCGGCCCTGATAGATGCCGGCGGTAAGATAAGTGGGGGCGGAGAGCGCCCGCGTCAAGCTGGACAGGACGCTAATCGTGCGTGATCTGCCTCACAAACTCGCCGATGCGGTCGATCGCCCGGCGCCCCTCCTCCAGCATGGGCGCAAAGACGTGCCAGGCGTGAATCATGTCGGGCCACACCTCGAGCCTCACGTCGACACCGGTCGATCGAGCCCGCTCCGCGACGCGAAGACTGTCATCTAGCAGGGTTTCTGCGGCTCCGACCTGGATCAGCAGCGGGGGAAGACCCTTCATGTCGGCGTGGACGGGTGACACTAAAGGGTTGGCATGCTCCTGCCGTGGAGCGAACCGTTTGGCCATCGCCCGCACGCTCAGCCGGGTCACGAAGTCGTAGTGCCTGTTGAATTGCATGGAGGTGCTGCGCGGTTCCAGGTCAAACCAGCCCGAAACCAGGACGCCTCCGGCCGGCAGCGGCAACCGTTCATCGCGAAGCGCCACCAGGGTGGAGAGCGTCAGCCCCGCACCGGCGGACTCGCCGCCGATGACGATGTGATCGGGGTGGATGCCCTGCTCCTCGATCAGCCACAGATAAACCCGCCGCGCATCCTCGAGCTGCGCGGGGAACGGATGCTCGGGCGCGAGACGGTAGTCCGCCGCCAGCACACGCATGCCACTGGCGATGCAGACCCGCGCCAGAAAGTCCCGGTGCGAATTGATGGAGCCGGTCGAATATCCGCCGCCGTGCAGATAGAGGACGACGCGTTCTGCCTCGCTGTGGGGTTGCGAGAACCATTCCGCCGGAACGCCGCCTGCATTCACCGGATCCATGTCGACCTCGCGCATTGGCTTGGTCGTGGGCCGCGGAGGATCGATGACACGCCGCTGAAGGTGCAACGGCATCACGGTGGAAAGCGTCGCGGAGCGGCGTAGCACCTCGGCGACCGTCTCGAGCTCGAGCGTCCAGGTCGGCCGCCTCGGGCCGAGGATCGCACGGCGCACACGAATCATGGGCTTCAACCCGTCCATCATGGTGCGAATCAAGTTCACGGCGCCGGAGCGTACCACGCAGAGAAAAAGGGGACGGGTCGATTTTTTCTGGTATCCCTCCAGCGATGCTGCTCGAGCGATATCTGGAGTCCGCGGGCTCCGAGGCCATCCACGAAGCGCTGCGCCTCGACGGCCCCCGGCCGGCCATGGTCCGACCGACGCAGGATCCCCAGTTCGGCGACTTTCAGGTCAACGGAGCGATGCCCCTCGCCAAGGAGCTGAAGAAGCCGCCCCGCGAGCTGGCGCAGCCGATCGCCGAGATCTTGGCGAGCCTCGACGCCATCGAGAAAGCGGAGGTCGCAGGACCGGGCTTCATCAATCTTCATCTCGCGCCGTCGTGGATCGCATCGCAGCTCACCGAGACGCTGCGGGATCCCGCACGCGATGGCGTACCGGCGGTCGAGGAAGCGTCGAAGATCATCGTCGACTTTTCGAGCCCGAACATCGCCAAGCAAATGCATGTCGGCCATCTGCGCTCGACGATCATCGGCGATGCGATCGCGCGAATCCTCGCGTTCATGGGACACCAGGTCATCCGGGACAATCACCTCGGAGACTGGGGCACCCAGTTCGGGCTGCTGATCGTCGGAATGCGCGAATGGGGTAGCGAAGAGGCGTTGCGCAGTGATCCAATCGCGGAGCTCGAGCGGGTCTACAAGCTCGCCTCGGAGCGCGCTGCAAAGGACGAGCGCTTGGCCGAAAGCGCCCGGGCCGAGCTCGCCAAGCTGCAAGCCGGGGACGAGGACAACCGCAAGCTCTGGGAGCACTTCATCGAGGTCAGCCGGCGCGTGCTCGACGAGGTCTACGAGGAGCTCGACGTGTCCTTCGACGTGTGGCTCGGCGAGAGCGCCTACCACGATGCGCTCCCAGGGGTGGTCGAGGAGCTGCTCTCGCGGGGAATCGCGCGGCAGGACGAAGGCGCGGTCTGCGTCTTCTGGGACGAGATCGCCGACGCGCCCAAGTCGCTCCGCAAACAGAAGACTCCGTTCATCGTGCAGAAGAAGGACAGTGCGTTTCTCTATTCCACGACGGACATCGCCACGGTCCTCTACCGAAGGGACCACTTCCAGGCCGATCGCGCGCTCTACGTCGTTGACAGCCGGCAAGCGTTGCACTTCCAGCAGCTCTTTGCCGTGATGAAGCTACTCGGCGTCGAGATGCAGCTCGAGCACGTGGGCTTCGGCACGGTGCTCGGACCCGATGGAAAACCGCTCCGAACCCGGGACGCGAGTGGGCACGTGATTACGCTGGTATCGCTGCTCGAAGAGTCGAAGCAGCGCGCCCGACAGCGAATCGACGAAGGGATTGCCGAGGGCCGGCTTCGGGTGCGGCCCGAGGAAATGGACGAGGTATCCCGCATCGTGGGCATCGGCGCCGTGAAATACGCCGACCTCCGCCAGAACCGCCTGAGCGACTACCAGTTCGATTGGGACAAGATGATTTCGTTTCAAGGAAACGCGGGGCCCTATCTGCAATACGCCTATGCCCGCTGCGTTTCGATCTTCGCCAAGGGTGGAGTGGACATGGAGGCGACGGCTCGGGAGGCGACCATCTCGCTCGATGCCCCGGCGGAGCTCGTCCTAGGCAAACATCTGCTGCGATTCGCCGATGCGGTATACCAAGCGGGCGCGACGAGCCAGCCGCACATCATCTGCGAGCACGTCTACGAGCTCGCCCGCGCCTTCAACGGCTTTTACGCGGAGTGCCCGGTGCTCGACGCCGAGGGCGGAGCCCGGGACAGCCGTTTGGGTCTGACGGCATTGACCGCCCGGCAAATCCGGCGCGGGCTCGGGCTGGTGGGGATTGGCGTGGTCGATCGGATGTAGCGTCGACGAGTATTTCCCGCAGCGATCGTGCGAATGTGCTATGCGAAGGCCGCCAATGAAGGGCCGGGTCGTTCGCTTCCGTCACGAAAGCCGCTGCCTGCGGGACAACCCGCTCGGCGATCCGCACGAGCGCGCCCTCTACGCGTACTTGCCGCCGGAGTACGATGGGACGCGGCGCTTTCCGGTCGTGATGATGCTTGCAGGCTTCGGCGCCACGAACCATTCGATCGTCGCGTGGAGCCCCTGGAAGCCGAACACAGTGGAGCTGTTCGATCAGCTCGTGGCGCGAGGCGAGAGCCGGCCTGCCATCCTCGCGCTGCCTGATTGCTTCAACCGCTGGGGCGGCTCCCAGTTCCTCGATTCCGAGGGAACCGGCCGTTACCAGACCTACTTGGCGGACGAAATCGTTCCCTTCCTCGACGCCGAGCTTCGGACGATCCCCGACCGGGAGGCCCGGGCCGTGGTGGGCCGCTCCTCGGGCGGCTTTGGAGCCCTGCGGCTCGGCATGGACAGGCCCGATCTGGTGTCGGTGATCGGCAGCCATGCCGGAGATGCGGGATTCGAGGTCAGCATGCGGCCGATGCTGACGGCGGCTGCGATCGAATTCGATCTCGCCGGCGGCCCCGCGGCCTTCGCTGAGGAGGTGCCGGTTTCGGGTCCCAGGAACGCCTCTCAGTTCGACGCGATTTTCGTGCTCGCCGCGGCCGCGGCCTACTCGCCGAGCACGGAGCGGTTTCCCTTTGCCGATCTGCCGATGAATCCCGCCTCCGGCGAGCTCGATGAAGACGTGTGGCGGCGCTGGCTGGCGCAGGACCCGCTCGAGCGGATCGAAGCGTCGGCGGCTGCTTTGCAAAAGATGTCGCTCATTTACATTGACGCAGGCAACCGGGATGAGCACGGGCTACACTTCGCAGCGCGGGTGCTCAACGACGCGCTCCTTGGGCGCGGGCTGCCCGTTCAATACGAGGAGTACGAGGGCGGGCACCGAGGCACCTCATGGCGCTACGAGGTTTCGCTTCCGAAGATCGTTGAAGCACTTCGAGGATCCGAATGACGACAAAGAAGAAGAGCACGAAATCGACCCCCGGACAGACGGGCGCCGCCGAAGGCAAGCCGGTCAAAAAAGGCGGTGGTGCGTCCGCAATTGCTCGCAAGATCCTCTCCGACGAAAACCCTCAATCGAAGATCGCGGAACACGGCGAGACCATGATGGAAGGTCCGCGGACCGCGGCGACGCAATCGGCGAGAGTCCTCAGCGAGCTGGTGAACGAAAAGCCCGAGCTCATCGTGCCTCTGGTGTCGAAGTTCGCAAAAGGCATCTCTTCCTCCAACAAGCGGGTGGTTCAAACCTCCGCCGAGGCGCTGCCTGCCATCGCGCGCATCGCCCCTGCCCGCGTCGCCCGCCAGCTGGAGGTCCTCAAGAGCTCGTTCCAGGAAGCCAACGAGGTGGGGAAGGACGGCCTCGTCAAGACGTTCGCGGCGTTGTGTACCGCGTCGGTGGCGTATCAAAAGCGGTTGGAGCCGGTGCTCACCCTCGCGCTGAGCAAAGCGGACGGCAAGACTCTGCTCGCCTGGAGCCAGATCGTGCTGCCGGCGCTCAAGGGAGAGCCGCATGCACGCGCCCGTGCAGTCGTCGAGGGCCGTCTCAATTTGATTCCGCGCTCGTACGCGCAACAGATTGCCGACTTCCTCGGCATCAAGCTTCGCCTGCGCTACCGCTGAGATCCGCGGAGGATCGACGGCTCGTAGCCCTCGGGGCGCTCGTAGCCGAGAAGCTGGAACGCCGTGGCTGCGATGTTGGCGATACCTGGCTCGCGCAAGCCTTCGTCGAGGCGAAGCGTCGTGTTGCCGGGCACGTACACGTAGCAGGGCACGGGATTGAGCGTGTGGCTCGTCTTCTTTCGGAGGCGTCCCTCCGCATCCTTCGAGAACGCGCCCGTCTTCTTGTCGAGCTCGAACATCTCGTCGCAGTTGCCGTGATCGGCGGTGACGATGAGCGAGCCGTCGAGCTTTTCGATGATGGGGATGAGTCGCGCCAAGCAAAGATCGACCGCTTCCACTGCAATTACCGCGGCGTCTCGGTGACCGGTGTGACCAACCATGTCGCCATTGGCGTAGTTGATTCGCGCATGCCGCAACCCGTCACGCTTCAACGCGGCAATCGTGGCGTCGGTAATCTCGGCGGCTTTCATCCAGGGACGTTGCTCGAAGGGAACGCGATCGCTCGGAACCTCGAAGTACTCTTCGTAGGCCGGATCGAACATTCCCGTTCGATTCCCGTTCCAGAAGTACGTCACGTGGCCGAACTTCTGCGTCTCGCTGCACGCGAACTGAGGGATCCGATTTCGGGCCAAATACTCGCCCATCGTGCGGTCGATCTCAGGCGGCTGCACCAGATAGTGCCGGGGCAGCTTCAGATCGCCGTCGTACTCCATCATGCCTGCAAACTCGACGTCTGGGATCGGTCCGCGATCGAATTCGGTCAAGTTGGGCTCCGTGAATGCGCGGGTGAGCTCGATCGCCCGGTCGCCCCGAAAATTGAACAAGACCACCGATGCGCCGTCGCGGATCGGGCCGACCGGATTGCCCTGCGCGTCGACGATGACGAAGCCGAGCAGATCCTGGTCGATCATGCCCGGATTCTCTTTGCGGATCGTCTCGATGGCCTCGCGGGCGCTCGAAAAGCCCCTACCCTCGCCTCGCACGTGGTGACTCCAACCGCGCTCCACCATCGACCAGTCCGCGTTGTAGCGGTCCATGGTCATGTACATGCGTCCGCCGCCCGAGGCGATGCGGTAGTCCCTGCCCTCCTTGGCGTCGATCTCGTGAAGCACCTCCTCGAGCGCGTCCACGTATTCGAGCGCGCTCGTCTCGGACACGTCTCGTCCATCGAGCAAGATGTGGACGCGCGCCTTTCGCACCCCCTCCTCGTCGCAGCGCCGCAGCATGGCGAACAGATGGTGGATGTTGCTGTGCACGTTGCCATCGGAAAGCAATCCGATGAAGTGCATCGGCTCGCCGCTTTCCTCGACGCGTCGAACGAGCTTCTTCCACTCGTCCCCCTGGAAGATCTCCCCGCTCTCGATAGCCTGATTCACGCGCTTGGCGCCTTGATCGAAGATGCGCCCTGCCCCGAACGCGTTGTGCCCGACCTCGCTGTTTCCCATGTCGTCGTCACTCGGGAGCCCCACCGCCATGCCGTGCGCCTTGAGCTGGGTCGTCAACGACGTCTCCGCGAGCCGGTCGAGCGTCGGCGTGCGGGCCAGCCAAACCGCGTTGCCGTCGTTCGACGCACCACAGCCGATGCCATCCATCACCACGATGAGCACCGGCCCAGGCACACCGGGAAAGGTGCGATGCTTCTGCAGCTTCCAATCGGTCACGGGGGGTCTCCTAGCACAGTCGGCGCGATGTTCGACGGGCCCGACCGAGCCCGAATCGCATCTGCATCGGTGTCAGTGCACGCCGGTTTGGGCGGCCTTCGACGCGGCCGCGGAAGGAGCCTCCGGCTGGGATTCGCGCGCGAGCAGCAGTGAATCCGGCGGCGGGTGGATCACTTTGGGTAGGCGCTCGTCGCCGGTGATGAGGCGCGCGCCGCGTCCTCCGGTGAGATAGAGCCACACCCACTCGATGAACACGACCAGCTTCCTGCGAAACCCGATCAGGAACAGGATGTGGATCAGCGCCCAGATGAGAAATGCAAGGTAGCCCCCGATGTGGAGCTTCCCAATCTGCGCGACGGCGTGGTTGCGTCCGATGATCGCCATCGAGCCCTTGTCCTTGTAGCGAAATATCTTGCGGGCGGGGGCCGGCCGGCCGTGCTGAACGGCTTCGATCTCGGCGGCAATGGTTTCGCCCACGAATCGACCGCCTTGGATCGCGCCCTGTGCAACCGCAGGCACTGGCTCCTGGGTTTCCGGATCGACGCAATGAGCGAGATCACCGGCGACGAATACGTTCGGATGCCCTGGTACCGTGAGATCCTTCTTGACGATCACTCGTCCGCTCCGGTCGAGCTCGACGCCAAGATTCTCGCCGAGTGAGGTGCCCTTGACGCCCGCTGCCCAAATCACGTTGTTCGCGTCGATCCGAATCGGCCCGTCGGAGGTTTCCGCGCTCAAGCCCTTCGCATCGACGTCGGTCACCCGGGTTTCGAGCATGACCTCGACGCCGAGCTTCTCCAGGTCTTCTTTGGCCCGCGCCGAAAGGTCCTCTGGGAAGGTCATCAGGACCCTCGGGGCGAAGTCGAGCAGGATGATCCGCGCCGTTTGCGTATCGATGGACCGAAAATCCTTTCGGACGGACCTCGCGATTTCAGCAAGAGCCCCCGCCATCTCCACGCCGGTGGGGCCCGCTCCCACGATGGCAAACGTCAGTGCCGCACGCTGCGCGGCCGGGTCCCTTTCGAATTCAGCTTGTTCGAAGGCGAGTAGAAACCGGGCGCGTACATCGACCGCTTCATCGATGGTCTTGAGCCCCGGTGCGTATTGCTTCCACGAATCGTTACCGAAATAGTTCGTTTCGAAACCCGTTGCCAGGACCAGATAATCGTACGTGTAGGGCTCTCCACCCAGCATGATGGTCTGCCGCTCGACATCCACGTCGTCGATAGCCTTCATCAGCACACGGCAGTTCTCTTGCTCGCTGAGCATCGAGCGGATCGGCGCTGCAATCGTCCCTGGATGAAGGGCGGCAGTGGCGATCTGATAGAGCAGCGGCTGGAACAAATGATGGTTGTGCTTGTCTATGACGACAACGTCGGCATGGGCCCGGCGAAGCGCGCGGGCCGCAGCGATACCGGCGAAACCGCCGCCTACGATCACCACGCGTGGCTTGATCGACTGGTCCATGCGAAATTACGTAGCGCCATCTGCTCAAAACGAAAAGCGGTGTATGCTCGTCGCATGATCGTCGTCACAAACCGCATCCCGGTGGCCGAGGGCTTCGAAATCGACTTCGAAGATCGCTTCCGGAAACGAGTTCACCTGGTCGACCAGGCCAAGGGATTCATTCGGAACGAGGTGCACCGGCCGCGACCGATGAAGCTCGATCACGAAACCGGAGAATGGACGCCCGGCCCAGGAGGCACGGGCTACTACGAAGTCAAGACTTGGTGGGAATCGTTCGATGATTTCGTGGCATGGACGAAGAGCCCGTCGTTCGCGGAAGCACACCGCAATCGGCCGCCGAAGGAAATGTTTCGCGGGCCCAACGAGCTGACCATTCACGAGGTGTTTCTGAGCACCGACGATGCGCATGAGGCAGGCTGAGCAGCGATGGCAAACGAGCCGAGCGACCCGGTGAAGAAGCGGCTTTGGATCACGCTGGTCGTGCTGCTCGTGTTGCTCGTGGCCGTGGCGGTATTCATCGCCATGCTGGGAGGTGGAGAGATGGCATACGAAAGCCCGGATTACCGGGTGGTGGAGACGATGGGCGACGTCGAAATTCGCCAATACGAGTCCTATCTGGTTGCCGAGGCCACGGTCGATGGCACCTTGGAAACCGCGGGCAACGAAGGCTTCCGAATCCTCGCCAAGTACATCTTTGGAGCGAACCAGGGCGAACGGAAGATCGCCATGACTGCGCCGGTCACCCAGGAAAAAGCCGAAGGGACCAAGATCTCCATGACCACGCCGGTGACGCAAGAGCGGAGCGGCGATCAGTTCATCGTCCGGTTCATGATGCCTTCCGAATTCTCGCGCGAGACCCTTCCCGAGCCCAACGACCCACGCATTCGCATCGAGGAAGCTCCAGCGCGTCGCTTGGCCGCGATTCGCTACTCGGGACGATGGACGAAGGATCTCTACGACAGACATCTCGCAGCGCTGCGCGACACGCTCCGCGATCACGGATGCGAAGCCGTGGGCGAGCCGGTTTGGGCGCGGTACAATCCACCGTTCATGCCGTGGTTCCTGCGTCGGAACGAAATCCTCACCGCATTCCGGGAGGTTGCGACGTCCACCTGACCGCTATTGCAAATGCGCCATCGAGGGCGCACCATCTACAGTCATGGATGGTGTGTCGTCCGACAATTTGGGCTTCGTTGAATGCTGGAACGAGATCCTGACGCCGAAATGGATTCGGTTTCGGCATCTGCTCTCCGGAAACGGCAAGATTCATAGTGACATCGCCTATGATGATTTCGGCATCCGCGAAGGCGACAGAGTCCTCGACATCGGCTGCGGATTCGGTGAAACCGCCCTCGAAATCGCACGAATGGTGGGCCCATCGGGAGAGGTGGTCGGAATCGACTGCACCGATGCCTTCCTCGACATCGCCGAAGAAGAGCGAGACGCCGCTGGCGTGAGCAACGTGCGCTACGAGATCGGCGATGCGCAGGTTTGCGATTTGCCGGAGGGCTACTTCGACGTCGCCTACTCGCGGTTCGGCGTGATGTTCTTTCAGAGCGCCGTGCGCGCGCTGCGCAACGCGAATCACGCGCTCAAGCCGGGGGGCAAGCTGTGCTTGATCGTCTGGCGCAGCTTGGCCGAAAATCCGTGCTGGGGCGCCGCTAAGGAAATCGCGCTTCGTCACCTCCCGCCCCCTGGAGAGAACGCATCGACCTGCGGACCCGGCCCGTTTTCGATGGCGAACGAGGAAACCGACCGCGCCATGCTGGAGGCCGCGGGGTTCCCGGAGGTCGAGCTCTTCAAGCGCATCGATGCGGATGTGTGCATCGGACGCACCATCGAAGAAGCGATCGACTACCAGATACTGGTGGGTCCCTCCGGCGAGATCGTTCGCGAGGCCGGCGAGGAAGGACAGCGCAAGCTTCCGGACGTTCGACGGGATCTGCATGCGCTGCTCGAGCCCTATCTGCGCGCCGACGGCGTTTTCATGCCTTCGAGCACCTGGGCCATCATGGCGCGCAAGCCCGCGTAGCGATCCGAACGCCTCCGCCGGGCCGTACCGAACACGCGATTCGTGTCTGTCTTCTTTCGGTCATCGGCGCCGATTGCGCTTGACCGGACTAGAACCTGTTCTAAAATATAGTTAGTTTACATAAAGTAAAGTAACATCCGCCACGCGGATGTACGGAGGATCTCGTGGAAAGTAAGTGCCCCGTAAAATTTCACAATGTCGACTTCTGCGACCCCAAGACCCACGACAACCCGTACGAGATGTACGACCACTTCCTCGAGCACGAGCCGCTCTACTTCGACGAGGCGAACGGGGTTTGGGAAGTGTTCAGATACGACGACATCGTCGCCATCGAACGCGATACGGAAACCTTCATCAACGGTGAGGGCGTCCGTCCCAACATCCCGCCCGACCCGGCGATGATCTACCAAGACGGCGAGCAGCACAACAAGCAGCGTGCGCTTGTCTCGTCCGCATTCACACCGCGCCAGATGCGAAAGATGGAAAACCGCGTGCGCGTAATCGTCAAAGACCTGGTCGACCAGATGCTCGTGAAGGACGAGGTGGACATCGTCACCGATTTGGCTGCAGCGCTTCCCATGCGCCTCATCGCCGACATGCTGGCCATTCCCGAGGAGAAGCGGCCTGCAGTGCAGCAGTGGATCAACGGAATCATGATGGGCGGATGCGGCCCCGAATACGTCACCGACGAAGTGAACGAGTGCTTCGAGCACTTCGTCATGCATCACGAGGAGATGGTGCAGGACCGCCTGGCCGCCGGTTGTAAAGGAAGCGACATCCTGACCATCTGGATGAATGCCGAGATCAACGGCGAAAAGCTAGACGAGTCACAGTTGCTGTTCGAGCACGTGCTGCTCAACGTGGGCGGTGCGGAGACGACACGGAGCGCAATTGCCGGAGGTCTCGAGCGGCTTTCCAACGATTCGAGGCAGTACGACGCGCTCTACGAAGACCCGTCGCTCATCCCAAACGCAGTGGAGGAAATCATTCGTTGGGTCTGTCCGTTCGTGAACATGTATCGGACGGCGACGCGCGACTACGAGATGCATGGCAAGATCATCAAGGAAGGCCAGCAGGTGGGCCTCACCTATCCGGCCGCGAACCGCGACCCGCGCAAGTACAAGGACCCGCATACCTTCAACATCTTCCGTGACTTCACGCAAGAGGCGAAGCATCTGTCGTTCGGCCTCGGACCGCACTTCTGCCTCGGCGCTTCCCTGGCGCGCATGGAGATTCGCTTGTCGCTCGAGGAGATGACCCAACGGGTCAAGAGCATCCGGATCCCCAAGGGCAAGGAGCCCGAGTACGTGTCGTCCTCTTTCACGCGTGGTCTCAAGAGCTTCCCCGCGATCCTCGAGCCTCGGTGAGCGGGGAGCCGGGGTGTGCCAAAGCTTCCCAAAGGCTTGGCTCTCGGTGACGATGGGCTCGTTCGCTGCTGGTGGTGCAGCCGCACGCCGGAATACGAGGCCTATCACGATCGGGAGTGGGGCCGGCCGGTCCATGACGATCATCGCCTCTTTGAAAAAATCTGTCTCGAAGGGTTTCAATCGGGGCTCAGCTGGCTGACCATCTTGCGGAAGCGAGAGAGCTTCCGGAAGGCCTTCGCTGGGTTCGACTACCATCGTGTGGCCAGGTTCAACCGGCGCAGCGTCGAGCGGCTCTTGAAGGATACGAGCATCGTGCGGCACCGCGGCAAGATCGAATCGACGATCAACAATGCCAAGCGCGCGATCGAGATCGAAGACGAGCGAGGCTCGCTTTCGGCTTTCTTCTGGGAATACGTCCCTCCCGACAAGGAGCGGCCCACGAGGATGACGCATGCAACGCTGACGCGACTCTCCAGCACTCCCACCTCGACGGCGCTGAGCAAAGAGCTCAAGCGCCGAGGATGGACTTTCGTCGGTCCGACGACGGTCTATGCGTTCATGCAGGCGATGGGCTTGGTGAATGACCACCTAGAGGGTTGCTTCGCACGCGATCGGATCGCAAAACCATAGCGTGCCTTCACTAACCGACACGTACTACGGAAACGAGCTGCAAGCCTGGTTGATCGCACTCGGCGTGACCGTGGGCATCCTGATCGCGCTGCGGGTCGTCGAGCAGGTGCTGATCGTGCGCATCAGCAGCCTGACGACGAAAACGACTACCATCGCGGACGACCTCGTCGTCGGCGCGCTCCGCAAGACGAAGCTGCTCTATCTGACGATCGTCGCAGTTTTCGCCGGCTCGATGTCACTCAAGCTCGAAGCAAACGTGCGCGGCGTGCTCTGGAAGGTCGTGATCATCGCCACGCTGATTCAGGCTGGAATTTGGATCAGCAGGGCGCTTCAAATCTGGCTGGAGAACTACCGCAAGGAAGAGACAGACGGCGGCCAGCGGATGACGATGAACGCGCTGAGCTTCATCGGGCGGTTGGTTCTTTGGGCGACGATCCTCCTGCTCATCCTCGACAATCTCGGTGTCGACGTCACGGCGCTCGTCGCGGGCCTCGGCATCGGAGGTGTCGCCGTCGCCCTCGCCGTCCAGAACATTCTAGGCGACCTGTTCTCCTCACTTTCGATCGTGCTCGACAAGCCGTTCGTCATCGGCGACTTCATAATCGTCGGAGATCTGCTTGGCTCGGTCGAGCACATCGGCATCAAGACGACGCGGGTCCGCAGTCTCTCGGGCGAGCAACTCGTCTTCTCGAACACCGATCTGCTCACCAGCCGTATCCGCAACTTCGGACGGATGGCCGAGCGGCGCGTGGTGTTCAAGATCGGCGTCATCTATCGGACGCCGGCCGACAAGCTCGAAAAGATCCCGAGCATCATTCGCGAGGCCATCGAAGCACGGGAAAACACCCGGTTCGACCGATCTCATTTCGCTTCGTACGGCGACTTTTCACTCGATTTCGAAACCGTCTATTACGTGCTGAGCGCGGACTACAACCTCTACATGGACATTCAGCAGGCGATCAATCTCGCGATCTTCCGAAAGTTCGCCGAAGAGCAGATCGAGTTCGCCTACCCGACCCAAACGCTCTTCCTCGAGAAGGAATAGCGGCCCTGAGACGCCTCGAGCCTGGAAACCACCGGGGCATGCTGTTTTTCTGAAACACGCGGGGGTGATTGGCGTTAAGGCAGACGAGCCTTAGAAGGATTGATGCGATGAAGAGCTCTTCGAAGACCATGGGGGCGGCGATTGCGCTGATCGCGGCCATCGGAGTAGCCGTCGGGTTGGCCTCGACGCACGCCGATGAGCCCAAGCCCGACAAACCGGACGCGAAGGCAGCGCCCGAAGGCAAAAAGCTCGAGACCGCCATTTTCGCAGGGGGATGCTTTTGGTGCATGGAGCCGCCCTTCGAGAAGCTCGAAGGGGTCGTGCGCGTGACGTCCGGCTACACTGGAGGACCCGAAAAGAGCCCCTCGTACCAAGAGGTCAGCTCCGGCAACACCGGGCATGTCGAGGCCGTCCGCGTCGAGTACGACCCCAAAGCGGTCTCGTACGAGCACTTGCTCGAGGTGTTTTGGCGCCAGATCGACCCCACCGACGATGGGGGGCAGTTCGCCGACCGCGGAAAGCAATATCGCACCGCGATCTTCGTCGCCGGCCGTGAGCAGCGCGACCTCGCCGAGGCATCGAAGAAGAAGCTCGAAAAGGCCAAAATCTTCGACGAGCCCATCGTGACCGAGATCCGTCAAGCAACGCCGTTTTACCCTGCCGAAAAGTACCATCAGGACTACTACAAGAAGAATCCAGGGGACTACAAGCGCTACCGAATCGGCTCCGGCCGCGAGCGCTTTCTCGAGTCGGTTTGGGGCCACCGGCCGCTAGAGGCACCGAAGAAGCCCAAGGGGAGCAAGTCCATGTCCAATCAGAGCAAGCAATACGACCGTCCTTCCGAGGCCGAGCTTCGCAAGGAGCTGACGCCGCTCCAGTACAAAGTCACCCAGGAAGAGGGGACCGAGCCGCCGTTTCGCAACGAGTACTGGGACGACAAGAGAGAAGGGATCTACGTCGACATAGTCAGCGGCGAGCCCCTCTTCAGCTCGACCGACAAGTACGAAAGCGGCACCGGCTGGCCAAGCTTCACCAAGCCCATCGACGAGAGCAACATCACCGAGCACGTCGATCGCAAGCTTCTGATGCCGCGGACGGAGGTGCGCAGCAAGCACGGCGACAGCCATCTAGGCCACGTGTTCGACGACGGCCCCGCGCCCACCGGCCTTCGCTACTGCATCAACAGCGCTTCGCTCCGGTTCATCCCCAAAGAAGACCTCGCCAAGGAAGGCTATGGCGAGTACTTGTCGCTCTTCGAATAACCAGGATGAGCATCCGCGATCGCATCAGGCCGTGGGCCCAGGATTTCGCGATGCGAATGATGGACGACTTGCGGCCCGAGACGGTGGGACGTGCACACGGCGAGGTGCTCGAGATCGGCTTTGGGACGGGCCGGAATCTGCGCCACTATTCGAGCGAGGTGCGATCGGTGTGGGGAGTCGACCCCATGGTCACCCACGGGGTCGGCCCGGTCGAGCGGCGGATCGACGAAGCCCCCTTCCCAGTCGAAAGGACGAGCTTGCGCGCCGACCATCGGCTTCCGTTCGATGCAGGCCGTTTCGACTGCGTGGTCACCACCTGGACGCTCTGCTCGATCCCCGATGAACGGGCGGCTCTCGCCGAGATGCGCCGGGTGCTCAAGCCGGGCGGACGCTACCTGTTCATCGAGCACGGCCGCGCGCGCGTCGAGCGCATCGTTCGTTGGCAAGACCGGCTCAACCCGATTTGGAGCCGACTCGCCGAGGGATGCAACATCAACCGCCCGATCGACCGAACCGTCGAGCAGGCGGGTTTCGAGCTCACCTCGGTCGACGAGCTCGAAGGCAAGGGACCGCGGCTGGTTTCGCATTTGTATCGCGGCGTCGCAAGCCGGGTTTGACCCGGTCGAATCCCGTTTCGCCCGACGGGTGCTAGGCTTGCGGGCATGTCGGTGATCCGCAAAGGATTGTCCCTCGCCTGGGAAGCGCCTCAAACGGCGCTCGGCGCGGCCATGTTGGCCGCGGAAGCCGCCCGCAAGCGCATCGTGAAGATCGAGGTCGAGGACGGCCGGCTGGTCGTCGAATCGAAGGGGACGGGGATCTCGCTCGGGCACGTGGTTTTTTGGAGCCGGGAAAGCAGCCGCTGGCACGACCTCGACATGAGAAACCGCGCCCACGAGCTCGGCCACACCAAGCAGTCGCGGGTACTCGGCTGGCTCTACCTGCCCGTCGTCGGGTTGCCTTCGATCTCCCGCGCGGCCTATGCGCTGCTCTACCGGGAGCTGACCGGCAAACAATGGACCCGCTACTACGATGGGTACCCCGAGAAGTGGGCGGATCGACTGGGCGGTGTCAATCGACACGGAGGTCGAGCCTGATGGAGCTTGAGACCGTCGGAACCGAGTACCAGGGATTCATCTATCGCCGCCAGCCGCGCAACGTGTACTGGGAGACGACCATCTCGTGCGACCTCGCCTGCCAGCATTGCCGGGCGAGCGCCATCCCCCATCGGGACCCGGCCGAGCTCACCACGGAGCAGGGCAAAGCGCTCATGCGAAGTGTGGCCGAGCTCGGCAGCATGCTGGTGCTGCCGGGCGGCGACCCACTCAAGCGACCGGACATCGCCGAGTTGAT
>LJTN01000008.1 GCA_001303415.1 Myxococcales bacterium SG8_38 | reverse complement strand
AGATTGCGCGAGCTGAAGGCGGCTCCGGATTCTCGGCGACGCCCTCGGTAGCCGGGGATCTCGGCGGCGCGCTCTCGAACGGCGGCCGCTTTCTGTGCCTTCGCGTGAACTGACACGAGCCGATTCAGGCTGATATCCGCAAGAGCTCGAACGTGCTGAGGGGCACGCACATCCTATCGCGAGCCCGGCTGGTTTGGGCGTAGAAGGATCTGCAGTACAAGCCCTGAGGCGGCATCAGCAGCATGTCAAAACCAAGCTCACGTCTCGGGCGCCTGTCGGGTAGGAGTGGGTAGCTCTAGAAGCCGGTAATCGAGCAGTTGCCGAATATGCACTGGCCGTTGCCGTTGTTGCAGCTCGTCCCGTTTGGTTTGCGGGGGTTGGTGCATTGATCGGCGAAATCGCACCTGTCGTAGGTGCACTCGTTTCCGTCGCTACACTCCGGAAACTCCCGATCGGGATCAAATGGCTGGTGATCGCATTCCGGCGTGATTGTCGGCTGGCACACCCCGTCGAGGCACTGGCCGTTGTTCTCGCAACTCGTGCCGTCGGGGGCGGTCGGATTGGAGCAGATGCCCCACGGCGATTCGCAGATGTCATCCGTGCACAAGTCCCCGTCGCTACAGTCCCTGCCGATGCACAGATCGGGGAGGCAAACGCCGTTCTGGCATTCGCCCAGGAAAACGCCCGCCTCGTTTTCGGCACAAGGCGTGCCGTCGGGCTCGGGCGTGTTGTCACAGAATCCGAGGGACGGGTCACACTCGTCGACGGTGCACGGGTTGTAGTCGTTGCAGGCGGTTGGCGAGTATTCCGTCGGCACGTGGTCGCGGCAATCTGAGAGGATGGGCCAGCAAACTCCCGACCTGCACTCACCCGGTTGGCCGACACAAGGCGCGCCGTCGGGGACGGTATCGAATTCGCAGACGTAGGAAGGATTTGAAAGCTCTTCGGGCGTGCAGCCGCCTGGCGAGGACAAACAAGGGAGCCGGCAGGCGGGCACCTTGCACGGATTTGAAGTCTCGCAAGGGGCACCGCCGCACTCATCGCCGCCGATCGGGGTACATGTACCGCCCTGGCAGACTCCTTCTGCTCCTCCTATCATGCACGGCGTGAACGTTTGCACGATCCACTCCTCGCATTGGCCGGTTTCCGCGTCGCAGTAGTCTCGGGCGCACGGGTCGCTCACGCTGGTCGGGCACGCGATTCCACCACAGAGACCGGTTTGGGCCACGCAGGTGCCGTTCTCACAGATCCCGTCTTGTCCTGGTTGGCCCGGGGGCGCGACCCCCGTTGGGTCGCAAGACACAGCGTCTAATGGATCATTGCAGTACGCCCCGCTTGCGACGGCGCATCCCTGCTGCGAGCAGCAATTGATGCGCCCCACACCCACCTTGACGCATTGGTCTTCTGGTGCGGCAAGGACGCAGAGGTCTTCCATGCATGCGCCGACGAGCCCGCCACCCAGAGGGTTGTCGCAAATGCTAAACGACGCGGCGCTCGCACATTCCGACGCCACACATTGTCCCTCGGAGCAGATTCCAGCGCCACCCTGGTAATCGCACGTGGCCCCGCTGATGCCGACATAGAGGCATTGACCCGTCTCGATGGACCGGCCGGCAGATCGCTGGCACGGGTCGGACGATGGTGGGCAGTTGCGGTTGCATGACGTCTGCCCGTACAACGGGAACACCAGCACCGGAATCAGAGCCAGCCAAAGGACGCGGAACGAGCGCCGTTGAAACATCGTAATCTCCTTTCTTGCGGCGGCGCCGTTCGCGTCGCCACGCCGGCGCGCTTTGACGAAACCACTCATGCCGACAGATGTCCATACGTAAATGGTGCGCGTCGGCTCGCAGAGAAACCGTGGCCGACCCGATCGGGTTCTGGGACTTGGCACTTCCGGCACCAACGCGTACAAATTGCCGGCATTGCGTCCGCATCTCCTCAGAGCCGTGGTCGCTGGCGTCCTGATCGCCAGCTGCAGCTCCCCGGTGTGCCGGCCGGAGCTCGTGGAGCAAGTAGGGCGCTGCGTCCCCGTGGAAGTGACCGAGAAGCAGTGCCAACCCCCGTGCAGCGCCACCGCGCATGAAGTGTGCGATGGCGATACCGAGCTCCCGTCCTGCATCTGCGCACCGGGTTACGAGGGCGACCCGTGCACGTGGAAGGGTGTTCTCGACGACCCCGGTTTCGAAGACCAGGCGGCGTGGGCTCTGAGCCGAGGCGCAACGGTTCTCCCGTTCGAGCGTGGCTCGATCGATGACGGCATCGCGTTCTTCGCGCCGAGCGTTGCCTGCAACGCGGGGGCGGTGAGTCAGACGGTGCAGATGCCGAGCTACGAGGTGGGCGAGCCTCTCGTCGCCGAGGTGACGTATCGTGCACAGGGCCTCTACGGCCTGTCCCTCGGCTTCGATCGGGCGTGGACGCAGCTCGAGGCGACCACCGATGACGCGTGGCGGACCGAGCGCGTGTGCCTCGGCGAAGCTGCGTATGGCGGCGTTGTGACGGTCCGGCTCGGCTCAAGGGAACAGCATTTCTCGTGCTTCACCGAGCCCGAGGGCGACATCCAGGTGGACCGTCTCGACATCCTGCTCGCCGAACCCGGAGAATGCCCTGCGCCTGGCGAGGTGCTGAACGGTACGGGCGACGAGGGAGGAGGGGGGTGGCAGCTCGAGACGACCGGCGCGGCGGTCGCGGAGCTCGCCGAGGGCGTCGGTCGCGGGGGGACCTCGGCGGTCCGGCTCGCGCGCGAGGGCAGCGAGCGCGCGGTCGCGTGGACCACGCTCTCCGTTCCATCCTCCGAGTCCTTGCAGTCGCCCGCGCTTCGCTTCTGGTGGCGAGGGACCAGCGGGCTCCCCTTCAAATTCCAGATCGGACGCTACGACCAGATCGGTGGCTCTGGGACGGGCTCCCACTCGCTCGATGACGTCTTTGGCACCGGCTCCGACGTCAACTACCTCTATTGCCTCCCGCCCTGGACGCACGGCAATGTCGTCGAGCTGATCTTCACGACCCTGGTGAACGGCTCACTGGATCCTAGTGAGCTCGTCATCGACGACGTGGAGATCGTCTCCGACGCGCGCTGCGGTGTGTCCACGGACGTGCTCGATCCCGGTTTCGAGGCCGGGCCCACCCGGATCATGGGGGTCACCCATTGGATCACACATTCTCAACTGGCCATGGCCACGTTGCGCACTGAACCCTCGCTCTCGCGAACGGGGGACGGCGTTCTGGAGCTCTCATACTGGAATGAAGAAGCAATCCTGTTCCTCGAGACCTGGGTGCTCGTACCCGAGAGCAACGGCGAGGAGGGGCCGGCCGTCGTATTCTGGTCGAACGTCCCCGCGTTCAACGAGAAGCCCATCCGAAGCGTGCTCGGCCGCGCTGCCGTGAACCCTGCGGATCTCCCGGTCGGCGGAGGCTGGCGACGAAACGAGGTTTGTCTATTCCCCGAATGGTCGGGACGCTGGTTTCGCTTTCAGTGGAGGTTGGGCGACTTCGCCCCAATTGGCACCGCCCCCGTCGAACCGCCGATCCGAGTCTACATCGACGACCTCGAGCTGACGACCAGCTCTGCATGCCGGGCCGAATGACGGGTCTCGGCGTTTCGTCGACCGCGGTCATCGAAAAACGACGAGGTCCGTCGTTTTTGGGTTTCCGGCGGCAAATTTAGGCAAAAACCCGCGTATTTCGAGTTGGCACAGCTCCTGCACTTCCTCCTCGCATGCCGCAACGGCACAGCAAACCACGAGGAGAATTAGTCATGAACAGCACCGCCGACATCAACGCCATCGTCAACAAGGCCAAGCAGCAGCGCGCCGAGTACATCGCATCCAAGGTCCAGGGGAGCATCCTCCCGGTCGCGCTGGCGGCCATCGTCTCGCTTGCCCTCATCGCGCTGACCAGCGAGCCCGCCCAGGATCAGGCACGGAGCAACCCCGTCGTGGAGGTCAGCGCGCACAACGGCTGAGGTTCCCTGCAGCCCGCGACGGAGCACATCGTCGCGTCGCGGGCCGGGGCCTCCAGGCGTCGATGGATCTGGAAAATGTGAAGCCCGTGGGGGATAGTCGCTGAGATGCGATGGGTGGTGATGGTAACGGCCCTTTGGCTGTGCGCGCTACCAAGCGCCCTTGCACAGACCGAGGATTGGCTGGTTCTCCCCACCACGACGGAGCCGGCCGAAGCGCCCTGGATGGAGCCGACGGTGCAGGCCGCGAACCGAGCTCTCCGGCGTCAAGGCATCGGCGTGTGGCTTCCCAACGCCGCGCTTTCCGTCTTTCGAGAACGAGGCTCCTTCGAGCCGCCGGCGCCGAGCGACGACGAGATCGCCGCGTGGGCAGCACGCGCGCAAACCGCGTTCCGGGACATCGTGCTCGGGGATCGGTCGCTCGCGCTTTCGGAGCTCGAGGCCGTACAGATGTTTGCCGAGCAGAACCTCGTCGTCCTCAATCGTGATGTCGACAGTGCGGCCCTCGTGCTCGACGCATGCCTCTACCTGGCCCGCGCGTACCGCGACAACGGCGACCTGGACGCAGCGGAACGGCAGGTGCAGGAATGCGTCCGCCTTGCCCCCGCCGCGTCGCCGAACCCGCGCGTCCATCCTCCGTCGATCATCGACTCGTTCGAGGCCGCACAAAAGCCGAGCGCGGCCCGAGGAGGGACCCTCATCGTCGAGAGCGAACCTGCCGGCTGCGACCTGCGGATCAACGGCACGCGCATCGGCAAGACCCCGATGGCGTCCGACAATCTCTACCCGGGGAGCTACCAGGTGCAGGTCGAGTGCCGTCCTGACGAACCGGCTCGCGTGCACCGCGTCGAGGTGCCGCTCGGTCCGCAGAGCCTCTTCGTGATCGATCACTTCGACCGTGCCGTGCGATCGTCCACACTGCTCTATCTGCATTATGACCAGGCGCCCGATCCCCAGGACCTCGCGCGGCACGCGCGCGAGGTCGCCCGGTCCTTGCCAGCCTCGGCGGTCATCATCGCGTCCTTGGTGGGTCCCAGCGTGTTGCAGCTCGAGGTAGAGCTCGCGACCCAGACGGAATCCTCCATCGTTCGGCTCCCGACCTCCTCGACCGGGCCGGAGCAGAACGTGATGAACCAGGCCGTGGAGGCGCTTCTTGCCGGTCGATGCACCGATTTCACCCATGGGACGCCCCGCGAGATCGATTGCCGAACCGGCGAACCGATCCTTGCGGCCGTGCCTGAGGTGGTCGTCAGCAAGCGCGTCACGCCTCGGCCCTTGTTCATCACAGGGGTGACGCTCGCATCCGTTGGCACCGCGTCGCTCGCCGGCGGGTGGAGCTTGCTCCTCGTACGGAGGTCCGCGGGCGATGATTGGATCGGGGATCCCAACGACCTGAGCCTTCAGGCGAGCTGGCTCGACCTGCAGATCCCGTTGATCGCGGCGGGGTCCGTCGGCGGCGGTTTCCTCGTCGCTGCAATGCCGATGGTGCTTCCCATGCACGAGAAGACACCGTGGTGGGCGTGGTTGAACGGCGGCCTGGGGATCGCCGCGGCGGTCGGCTCGATCGTCTCTGCGACCACCGCCTCGCCCAAACCCAACGAATCGTGTGAAGTGAACGGCCAGGACCCGACCGCCTGCGTGAGCCGGAAGCGCGATACCGACCGGGCGATCCTCTTGGGCGCCACGGCGGCACCACTTCTGACCATGCCGCTCGTGTACCTCCTGCGACGCGGCGGCCGAAAGCCGAAGGTCGAAGTGCGGCCAAGAGTGGTTGCCGGTAAGCGGGGTGGAGTCGTCGGGGTCGCTGGCTCGTTCTGACGACGGACGTCGTTTTTCGGCGCGCGTTGCTCCTCACGCGCACGCGTGAGCGAATCTGCCGGAGCGCGACGGATGACTGTTGAAGGGGGGACACTCCCACCGGGGTGTGTTATTCCCCCTGGCGTGCCGGTGATCGACGACAGCGCGCCGTGGCCCCGCGTTCGGAGCGTGATCGACGCACTGGTCTCGGGGCTCAGAAGCGGTCGTTTCATCGAGGAGGCCCTCGAGGCTCTCTGCGTCGAGCTCGGCGCGAGCTCCGCGTGGAGCACGCTCGAAACGAAGGGTCATGGGCCGCTCCATCGATCGCGCACTGCGAGCTTTGAGGGCGTCTCCCCGGCGGTCTTGGCGCAACATGTCACCGAGGTCCTCGGGCGCGTGCAGGGCGAGCGGGTCACGACCGCCGGCCGGGTGCCCTACGCCGACGTCGGGTCGTACGCGGCCGTGCCTCTTTGGTCGGAGCCCGACACCAGCGCGAAGACGTGCGAGTTCGTCGGCGCGATGTACCTCGAGTTTGCCGGAGATCAGGGCAGGCAGCCCGAGATCCTCGCTTTCATCGAGGCCGTGGCTGTGCTTCTCGGTGGCATGATCGCCCAACAAACCCGCATCGAAACGACGTCGGAAGATTTGATGGTCGAGCGCGCGACCGACCGACACGAGAGCTATCTGGAGCTCGACCAGATCCTCGCGCCCGAGAGCATGCGCAGCATTCGTGAAGAGCTGAGGGCGGCGATGCAGAGCGGCGCTTCGATCATGATTCTCGGGGAATCGGGTACCGGCAAGACGCAACTCGGCACCGCGTTCGCTCGGGCTACGCGCCAAGAACCCATCGTGCGCGCGACGCTCGGCATGGCGGACGACCTCAACACGATCACATCGGAGCTCTTCGGTCACGAGCGAGGAGCGTTCTCTGGCGCGGTGTCGAAGCGAAAGGGCCTCGTCGAGCACGCCGATGGGGGGACGTTGATTCTCGACGAGGTGCTCAACCTGCCGTCGAACGCGCAGAAGCTGCTACTCGACTTCACCCAATTCGGGCTCTATCGACCGCTGGGCTATCAGGGCCGCGAACCGAAGACCGCGAAGGTTCGACTGATCTCGGTGACCAACGGCGACGTGCAACAGGCAATCAAAGAACGGCGCTTTCGCCAAGACCTCTACTACCGGCTCGCAACGGTCCCCATCGTCCTTCCTCCGCTCCGCGAGCGCCGACAAGACATCCCCCAGATCGCGACGCTCTATCTTCATCACGTGGATAGCCAGGCGGGGTGGGAGCTCTCTGCGGACGCGCTGGACCTCTTGACCTCTCCGCATCTGCCCTGGGAAGGAAACATCCGCGAGCTGGAAGCCGTGCTGGAGCGGGCTCGAAACCGTGCACGCGCAAGCGACAGACGAGACCCCATCATCGATGCCGGGCATTTTGATCTGCCCGCGGACACCTCGTCGCCGCCTCCTCCAGCTGCAGAGTGGTCCGATGCGTTCGAGGGCGGCGACATCGCCACGCGCTGGCAGAAGATCCTGGAGACACGGGACGATCTCGAGGCCGCCGAGAAAGCGGTCATCGAAGAGACCTTGGCGGCGTGTGAAGGCTTCGTGGCGCGCGCGGCCCGCGTCTTGTCGCTCTCGCGGACGGGGTTGATCAGCCGCATGGCGACGCTCCAGATCGAAGCGGACCAGTTTCGTCGCCGACGCCGAGAGCGTTGATTGGGGTGGGGTGGACGCTCGTCGTCACCCCGAATCCAACGCGTGCGCAGTGCTCCGCGCGCGCCCGAGCGCAGCCGCTCGCTACTCATCGGGCGCCTTTGCGCCTACACTGCACGACCGACGCACGCGCTCGCCGGGCGTCGACACTGACTCAACAACCCATGGACAACGCACGCTTCGATACGTCGTCTGGCGATCCGGGTCGCCGAGAGTTCGGACCGTACACGCTGGTTCGTCGCCTCGGCGTCGGCGGCATGGCGGAAACCTACGAGGCGATCCGCAAAGGCCCGGGCGGCTTCACGCAGCGCGTTTGCCTGAAGCTGGTGCTCCCGTTCTTTCGAGATCGCGAGGACTTCTTGACGCTCTTCAAGCGGGAGGCGCGCCTCGCGGCGAAGCTTCGTCACAGCAGCGTGGTCGGGGTCATCGACTTCGGAGAGATCGACGGGGTCACCTACATCGCGCTCGAGCTCGTCGATGGAACGGACCTCGCGACGCTCCTCGATGCCCAGCCGGGTTCGCGGATCGCCCCCGAGCACACGGCCCTCGTCGGGCACGACATCGCGGCCGCGCTCGAGCATGCGCACGACCCGCGGCGTGACGGGTCGTCTGACGGAGCCTCCGACAACGTGATCATTCACCGCGACCTCTCTCCCTCGAACGTGTTGGTGAGCCTTCGCGGCGAGATCCTTCTCACCGACTTCGGGGTTGCGAAGGCGATCACGGGCACTGCACGGCAGCAGAGCGCGGTGAAGGGCAAGGTGCCCTACATGTCCCCGGAGCAACTCCGCTCCGAGTCGCTCGACGGTCGCGCGGATCTCTTCGCGCTCGGCGTCGTTTTGTACGAGTCGTTGGCCGGCCACCGTCCCTTTCAGGGAGACCACGACCCCGGGACCATCATGCAGATCCTGCAAGGAGACCGGCGGCCACTTCTCGAGGTCGCACCAGAGACGCCGCCAGGTCTCGCGGAGGTGATCGAGCAGCTCCTCGAACCCGATCGAGACGCACGGCCCGAGAGCGCGTCGGCGGTGCTCGAGATGCTCGACCCCTACGTGCCGTCGCCGCGCGAGCGGCGAGAGCTCGGAAAGTTGGTCTCCGAAGTGCGTGCGTCTTTGCCCTCGGTTCCGCCGCAGAATCCGATCAGCGGCAGCACGCCCACCGAGGCGAGCGGCGAGCCCAAGCGTGACACGAGCGGGGTCGCATCCGCGAGCAGCTCTCTCGGCGGCGCTAAAGAGGACGCACGTGCGCCAGTGCCTGCACCCGATCCGAAAGCACCGTCGCGGCGGGGCTGGTTGGCGGGCGCGCTCGTGTTGATCATCGCTGCGGGGATCGGGCTCTGGCGCAATCAGGCCAATCAGGGCGAAGATGCCGGCGCACCCGCAACGTCACAGGTGGTCGAAGAACGGGGCGCGCCCGCGGCCGATCCGACGCCCGCCACGGCTCCCGAGCCTCCGCCCGCACAAGCGGCCGACACGGAGACCGCTGCGAAGTCCACAGGCGAGCCAGCGGCCGGCACTGCGCCTGCAGACGCATCACCGAGCGAGCCACGGTCGACCGACGACGCGGTGGCCGAATCCGCGCCACCAGCTCCCAAGCCGGGGCGAGTCTCCGTTGCGGTGTTTCCCTGGGGTGACGTGTGGATCGACGGCAAAGCGCGGGGCCGGGCCCCGATCGACAACCTCGCGTTGCCTCCCGGCCCCCACAAGGTGAGCGCCGGTCAGGGCAAGCCTTCGAAGACGAAGCTGGTGCGGCTGAAACCGGGCCAGCGACGCACCGTCCAATTCGATCTGTCGGAGGAGGGACGTTAGTGACTGGGGCTTAGAGCAACAATTTCGCAGAAGCTATATTATGTAAACTTTTGACCCATGCTGCTCGGGATTCAGTCCTGCGGCGCGAACACGAATGGGAACGTGAACCGGAGGCTCTTGCCAGTGCGCCGGCTCGGAAACTGGATGGCGCTCACCACGCGCGCCACGCAGCGCTCGACGGCTGGATTGCCCGTGGTGTTCTCGATGACCTGCACCGCCTGCACGTGTCCCTTGCGCAGAACAGCAAAGCGCACCGACACCTTGCCCGCCAGCTCGGGCTCGTCGCGAAGCGCCGATTCGTAGCAGCGATGGATCCGCGGCAAGTCCTTTCGAATCGTCTCGCGAACGACGAACGCGTCGAGCTGCCCGCTCGATCCGGCAGCTGCCGCTCCGGCCGTACCGAGCGCCAGCAGCGCCACCGCCATCGCAGCGCTTGCTCGCGGAATGCCACCACCCATCAACTCAGGCCATACGCCGAGGCGGAGCCCAGAAGCAAGAAAACAGGCGCTCGCCCCAAACCCGCAAGAACGCGTCGTCCGCTCCTAAGCCGTGTTATCATGGGGAAATGACGCGCAAGCCTTCCGAGATGTCTTGTCTTCAGCGCACGCGCAAAGCGCTCCGTCACCAGGTCAACACGATGGTCGGCGAAGGCTTCTTCGGGAGCCTATCCCGCCTCGGCCGGCTCCATCCGATGGCGAATCCGGCCAAGCATGGTGTACAGGTGATCAGGGACGTCGAGTATCTTCGGACCGGCAATCCTCGACACACCCTCGACATCTACCGTCCCACGAGGCGCTCCGAAGCGCTGCCGGTGGTGATCTACATCCACGGGGGCGGCTTTCATCTCCTTTCGAAGGACACGCACTGGCTGATGGGCCTCGCGTTCGCCCGTGCCGGTTACCTGGTCTTCAACGTCGACTACCGTCTGGCGCCCGAACATCCCTATCCCGCAGCCGTCTCCGACGTCTGCGCCGCGCTCGAATGGGTCTCCGAAAACGCCGAAGCGTATGGCGGCGACCTCAGCCGTTTGGTCTTTGCCGGCGAGTCCGCGGGTGGCAATCTCGCGACGGCGCTCACGATCTGTTGCTGCTATCGCCGGCCGGAGCCGTTCGCGCAACGCGCCTTCGCGACCGGGCTCGTTCCCACTGCCGTGGTTCCGGCCTGCGCTCCGCTTCAAGTCACGAACCCCGCACGGCTGAACCGCAAACGCAAGCTCCCGCGATGGGTCAACGACATTTTGGAGGGCATCAACGACGCCTACGTCGGAACGCTTCATGACCCCACGCCCGGCGAGCTCGACCTGGCCGACCCGCTCCATGTCTTCGAACGGCGCGAACGGCCGGACCGCGCCCTTCCCGCCTTCTTCGTCCCCATTGGCACGCGCGATCCGCTGCTCGATGACACGAGGCGCTTGGACCGGGCGCTCAAGGCGATGGGTGTCGAGTGCGAGGCGCGGTACTACGAAGGCGAGCTTCACGCATTCCACGCATTCGTGTGGCGACGGCAGGCGCGACGATGCTGGCGCGAGCAGCACGCGTTCTTGGCGCGTGCGCTTCAACACCCGCGCGAGCCCCGCCACGAGTTCGTCGCGCAGGCCTGACTATCCGCACTATCCGCGGCCCAGGAAGCACGAGGCGATTCGTGGGGAGGCGACCCCGCCCTCAGCGCTTTTCGGAGCCGCCCAACAGGACGTTCATCAGCGGGCTTCCATCGACCTTGGCGTCCTTGACGAGCGTGTCGAGAAGCTGCTTGCCGAGCCGGGCCAAATCCAGCAGCTCGCGCACCCGCTCCTCTTGAAATCGCGCCCTACTCCGCGCGCCCGGCTCCTCGGCCTTGCGCTTCAGAAACTCAATCGCATCTTCCATGACGTCGATCGCATCCAGCACCTCGACTCGTTCCCGCTCGTTGAATACCCGCGAAATCATCTTCCAGAAGTTGCCTTCGGCGGCGTAGTGGTCGCGGCGCTCACCTTGAAGCCAGACCTTCTTGACCACGCCCCAGCGCATCAGCTCGTTGAGGGTCATCGAAACCGCGCCACTGCTGAGCTGCAACCTGTCCTGAAGCTCCGGTGCGCTGAGCGGACGATCCGAAAGGTAGAGGATCGACCACAAGCGCCCCATGTTGCGCTTGAACCCCCAAAACTCGATCAGGCGGCCAATCGAATCGCTGACCAGGACCTCACTTTGCCAGAGCTCCTCCTCGTCAGTTCCCACATCATCGACCTAGCGTGAAGGGCGACACTTGACCAGTCGGCTACGGGCATCAAAGCTCTCACACATGGAACGACCTACGCTCGAGGCCATGCTCGACGCTGCGATGGGCGTGGAGCGGAACGGCGATGCCTATGCGGTGGCCGAAGACCATGGTTTGTCGGTGTACATCGGCGAGCCCGGCCAGGCGATGGAAGTCTCCGAGGTGATCGCGCTGAAGCTTCACCCGACGTTTTGCGAGGCGACCTCGAGAGAACACAATGCGGTCTACTTGGTGGAGTACAGCAGCCTACACGGCCTGTGCGTCCGGCTTCCGAGCGGAGGCGGTGGACGGCGGGCCGGCTTCAGCTGACCGTTGTCAGTCTCGTGGCTGCACCGAGGTTTTGGCGTAGGATGTAGGCGGGGGTGTACGGATCATGTCCGCGCGCATTCTTGTCTGTGACGACGAAGCCAGCCTTCGCGAAATGCTGCAGATCCTGCTTCGGCGCGAGGGTTATCGGGTGGACGTCGTGGACGGGGTCCATGCGGCTTGCGAACGGCTCGCCAGCGCCGACCCCTACGACGTGGTGATCACCGATTTGGTCATGCCCGATGGAACGGGCATGGACGTGCTCGACGCGGTTCGAGCGCGATCCAAAGACACGCAGATCTTGATGATCACCGCGTACGCCACGACCGAGCAGGCAGTCGAGGCGATGCGCAAGGGTGCGTACGACTACGTGCAAAAGCCGTTCAAGAATCACGAGCTGCTGGCAACGCTCGAAAAGGCCCTCGAAAAACGCGACATCGTCGCCGAGAACGAGACGCTTCGCGCCGAGGTGAAGTCGCGTTGGACCGAGGGACAGCTCATCGGAAAGAGCGAGGCCATGAGCCGGCTGCGCGATTTGATCAAGCGCGTCGCAAACGCGACGACGAGCGTATTGATCACCGGCGAGAGCGGGACCGGCAAGGAGATGGTCGCGCGAGCGTTGCACTTCCAGAGCCCGCGTGCGGACCAGCCGTTCGTCGTGCTCAACTGCGGCGCGGTGCCCGCAAACCTCATCGAGAGCGAGCTCTTCGGCCACGTGAAGGGCGCGTTCACGGGGGCCACCGGGCAAAAGGAGGGGCTCTTTCGCGCAGCCGACGGCGGCACGTTGTTCTTGGACGAGGTCGGCGAGCTTCCCCCGCCGTTGCAGGTGACGCTGTTGCGCGTCCTTCAGGACCGAAAAGTTCGGCCGGTCGGGGGCAGCAGCGAAGTGGAAGTCGACGTGCGCGTGCTCGCCGCAACCAACCGGGATGTCGAAGCCGAGGTCGAGGCAGGCACGTTCCGCGAGGACTTGTTCTACCGGCTGAACGTGATTCGAATCGAGGTCCCTCCCCTGCGCGGCCGCGTCGAGGACATCCCAGTCCTGGCCGAATATTTCCTCCAGAAGCATGCCGCGCTGCAAGGTCGGCGGCTCGAGCTCTCACCGGACGCCATGCGGTGGCTCGCGCAGCAGTCCTATGCGGGCAACGTGCGAGAGCTAGAGAACATCGTCGAACGCGGCGTCACGCTGGCGCGCGGTAACACGGTGTACCGCGAGGACCTCGGTGATACGCATCCTTCGAAAAAGGCCGCGCAGGTGTCTCACATTCCCGAGGGAAGCTTCGACCTCGACGAATATCTCACCCGGGTCGAGCGGGAGCTGTTGTTCCGTGCGCTCGATCAAGCGGGGGGCGTCCGCAAGAAGGCCGCGGAGCTCCTCGGCATGAGCTTCCGACAGTTTCGATATCGTTTGGCAAAACACATCTCGCCCGAAGTGGGCGATGCGGCCGGCGATTGATATAGTGGGCGTTGGAGGATCACGGTTGTCACATCATCCGCGAAGCACTGGCTTCACCACCATCGAGCTGCTCATCGGCGTGGCCATCGTCGGGATCTTGGCGGCCCTCGCCATCCCCACGTTCAAGGGCTATGTGTACCGCGGCCGCGTGAACGAGGCGGTCCGAGTCCTCGGAGAGATCAAGACGCGCCAGGAAGCCTATCGGAGCCGCTTTGGGAACTACGCCGCCGTCAGCGGCTCGGGCGACTGGAGCTCGGCGAATTACACGCCTTCGACGGTACCTGGCGTACAAGCGGTCGCGTGGCCGAGCTCGGCCGCGTGGGAGGAGCTCGGGCTCAGCTCTCCCGGCCCCGTGAGATTTCGCTACGCAACCGTCGCGGGCTTGCCGGGAAGCACGCCGCCCAGCAACAGCAATCTAGACCCGACGACGTTTTGGTACGCTGCGCAAGCCGAAGGCGACCTCGATGGCGATGGCGAAACCTTCATTCTGGAGGTCTATTCGGACTCGCGGGTCATGTACAACAGCGCCGTCGGTAGAGGAGGCTGGGAATGAAGCGCAACCAAGGCTTTACCATCACGGAGCTGATGATCGCCGTGGTGATCATTGGTGTCCTGGCCACCATCGCAATCCCGAGCTTCACCTCGTACATCTACAAGGCACGCGTCACCGAGGCGTCGAACTTCCTCGGAGAGATCAAGCAGCGCCAGGAATCGTACCGGAACGAGTTCGGCCAATACTGCGCGGTCAATGGCGCCGATTGGGCCGACTACAACCCCACGAGCATTCCCGGCATCGACCCGGTGATGTGGGAGTCGACGCCCGAGTGGGATCAGCTCGGTGCAGCTCCGGATGGCCCCATCCGCTTCCAGTACGCCACGGTCGCGGGCGCTCCAGGGGTGAGCCCGCCCACGGGAACCAACCTTCAGGATGACGATCACTGGTTCGCCGCACGGGCCCAGGGCGATCTCGACGAGGACGGCGAAACGTTCTTTCTCGAGATCTACTCGCAGTCGACCCACATCTATAACAGTGCCACTGCAAAAGGCGGATGGGAGTGACGATTTCCGTCACCCGTGGGTGACGAGATTTGTCCCTCGGTGCCGAAGCCGGGCACCGGCCTGAAGCGGATTCGTCAATAATTTCCGCTTCACGAAGGCAGTCAGGACAATCGGCACGCCAGTTGCAGGGTACTAGGGCAACTCTGGATTAAAGCGGGCACTGGGCCCGGGGGAAAGGGAAACAGGAAATGAACAAGCTATTCTCGAAAAAGGAGGGTTTCACCCTCATCGAGCTGATGATCGTCGTCGCCATCATCGGCATCCTCGCCGCGATCGCGATCCCGGCATTCATCAACTATGTGAAGCGCTCCAAGACCTCGGAAGCGGGTGCGAACCTGAAGTCGCTCTTCCAGGGCGCTGCCGCGTACTACGAGCAGGAACACTGGCAGCAAGGCATGGTGACGGCAGGCGCTTCGGCGGCGGCCTCGACGCACTGCACGGTGGATGACGCCACGCCGAGCTGGGACGCCACCGATGCCAAGTACGTCGTCGACTGGCAGAACGAAGCCAACGCCGCGTCCTACACGGCGCTCAACTTTGCCCCGGCTGATCCTCTCTACTTCGAGTATTGGGTCATCGAGCAAGATGGCACGGGCGACTGCGGCCATCCCCCCGGCGAGACGGACACCTATGTGTTCAGAGCCATTGGCGACCTCGACAACGACGACGTGGAGTCGACCTTCGAGCTTGCCGCGGGCACGAACCCGGACAACGCGCTCTACCGCGCACCGGGCATCTTCACCGTCGATCCGCTCGAGTAATCTAGGCAACGGAAACGACTGCAGGGGCCGCGACGGGAGTCGCGGCCCTTTGCATTTAAGGGCCCCCGGCGAATTTGGATATACTCATCCAGTGACTGCTTGGATGCGTGCTGTCGCGGTCGTCGCGGTGCTTGCGCTGGCTGGGGGAATCTGGTCGCTTCGCACGCGAGCCATGGAGCACTACCTCGCCACCCAGACCTACGAGGACATCTACTACCTGCCTCCCCCGGACTGGTTGCAGGTGATGAGCCTCGGCTACCGGCGAGCGCTCGCCGACTTGATCTGGCTTCGCGCCCTGATCTATTTCGGCGACGAGTTCGAAAACCGGGGCGCCGTCAAGCACGTGTTCAACTACGGCGACTCCATGCTTGCGCTCGACCCGGACTTCCGGCGCGTCTACCGCTGGGTCGGTGTCGCCGGCGTCTACACGCCGACGGGCAGCCCGCCCGAGACCATCGCACGCGCCGTAGACGTGCTGCGGCGAGGCGTGGAGCGTTTCCCCGGCGACGGGCAGCTAGCATGGGATGCCGGCGCCACGATCAGCTACGAGCTCCTGCCGAACCTACCGAAGGACGACCCGAGCCGTGCGCGGCTTGAAGCCGAGGGAAACGAATACATGCTGGCCGCTGCGCGTCTCGGCGCGGGGCCGCCCTGGCTAGTGCTCACGAACGCCACCTCGCTTCGGAAGCTCGGCGAGACGGATCGGGAGCTTCGGCACCTCGAGGAGATGTACGCCATCGTCCGAGATCCGCGCGTCAAGGCAAGAATCGAAATCCGGCTCTCGCAGCTTCGTGACGAGGCGTATGCAGAAGCCTTTCGACGCGCCAACGAGGAGTTCGAGCAGAGAAGGCGCGAGGAGTTTCCTTATCTGCCTCCGACCCTCTATTTCTTCGTCGCCGATCCCGTCGATGTCACCCGGGGTCTCGAAGACGCGAGCTAGACCGAGTACACCATTTCAAGGTGCACTCGGTCCAGGGCTCTTGCCAAATCTTGATGCGACTCGCACAGTGCCCGAGCTTTGCCCCGCGGTCGTCCGAGATTGAGCTTGCTCGAAGCAGCGCTGTTGCTGTGCCTCGTCGGCATCGCGCTCGCGATTTTCGTCCCGACGTTCGCACGGCGCGTGCGCGCCAACAAGATCAACGAGGCGCCGGAGCTCTTGCGGGATCTCAGCGCGCGCGCGGCCGCTTATTATGCGACCTCCTGGGACTCCGGGAGACGCCACTGCCTCCCGCCCGGCGCCGGTCCTACGCCGGCCGAGCCGAGCGTCGAGGCGGAATCCGTCGACTTCTTCTCGGACGAGGTCGAAGGTCACCAGACGTGGCAGGCGCTCGGCTTTCAACCCGATCGACCCATCCGCTACAGCTACACGTACGCGCCGAGCGAGCACGGCTGTGACCTGATCGGACGGGAAGATCGGGGCACCGTGTCCTTTCGCGCCGAAGGCGACCTCGATGGAGATGGCGTGCGCTCGACGTTCGAGCGGCGCGCAAGGCTCCGGCCCGACGGCTGGGACCAGGCCGACGTGCTACACGTCCACCAACGGGTCGAGTGAGCGCCTATTTTCGCGTTCGCGTGGCGATGGTGGCCTCGGCCTCGACCAGCGCAGTCACGATCTCTCCCGAGGCACGCCTGAGCTCGATCGGGGCTCCGTCGCCGTAGCGGTCGGGGTGAAGATCGCGAACGAGCTTCCGAAGCGCCAGCCGGGCCTCGCGCCCGTTGGCGCCTTCCGGCAGGTCGAGCAGCGCATGGGGCGAGGCATGGCGGCGCATCTGGCGCCGCTTCCTGAGCAGCAACGGATAGGACGAGCCGCCGGCCTTGGGAGCTGCCGCGCGAAGGAGCTTGAGCAACCACAGAAAGCGGTAGCCAGACGGCCCGCAGCCGGGCAGCGCCTGAATGTCCGCAGCCCGGATGCCGCAGCGGAGCCACGGCAGGAGCGCGGCTTCTTCGGGCCGAAGGCATGCCCCGTGAAGCAACCTCTCGCCGGTCGGGGTCAACTGGTAGAGGGCGGCTGCCAGATCGGCCTGCGCGCTCCGGAGGTCGGCCAAGCGCACCGCAGCACGCATCGTGTCGAGGGCCAACCATCGTGCGGGCAACGGCTCCGCGAGCTTCCACCAACTCGCCGCGGTAACGCCCTGCGCGAGCTCCAGCACCAACCCGTCCCATTCACAGAGCTGGCGAACGCGGTCGAACACTTGCTCCGTTGACGTCGCGACGCGCCGATCGACGTTCGCGGCGACGATTCGGCCGGTCTCGAGGGAAAGGGTCGCGCTTCGACCCTCGCCTTGCACGTAGAGCGTGCCGTTGGCGCCCGCGCGGTCGAGCCCGAGCAGGACACGACAAACCGTGATCGCGCTGGGAAGCGCATGCATGATCGACCGATACGCAGTTCGGTGCCGCGTGGCCAGTTTTCAGCGTGAGGCCGCGTAGCGCGGATCGCCGGGGCGTAGCGCGAGGGCGTTCCGGATCTGCGCGAACCGCGCCGACACCGAGGTCGGCGCCACACCGTATCTACGTGCGACCTCCGCCTGTGTGCACCCAGGCCGCCGATCGACGACCGCGATGGCGTACTCCAAGGCCGCGGCCAAGACTTCCGGCTTGGTCACCCGAAGCTCGCAGTGCGCCTGCATGTCGGACCACAGCTGGGTGGCGCGCTCGATCTGCGCGCGAGAGAAGCCGGCCTCGCCCATCTTGCGTTGAACCGTCTCCGCGACTCGATCGGCTGGCGGACGGCGAACGTTTGCGGTGGCAGCCGGCGCGTCGGTGGCGCCGCTCCGAATCCAGTCGAGAAGCGCACGATGGTCGGGATTGCAAGGCCCCTTTTCGTATGCAAGCTCGGCGAGCCATTCCGCTTGCTCGAGGTCGCCTAAACGCGCCACGCAATGTGCAAGCGAGCCGATGATCTCGTCGTGCTCGGGCTCGAGCTCGTACGCACGTCGCAGATGCCGCTCTGCGCCGGAAGGATCGTCGAGGGCCACGTCCATCAAGTGACCGAGATTGTGATGATACCAGGGTGTCTGCGGCGCGAGGTGCGAAGCCTCTCGATACGACCGCACCGCCACCCGGTAGTTGCCGAGAAGCGCGTGGCAAAGCCCCATCAGGGCGTGAACGATGTCGTCGTCATCGGAGTACGCCAGAAGCTTCCGCAGATGCAACGCGCTCTTCCATGGGTTTCGCTCGAGCTCGAGCTCGGCCAAGTGCCGATGTGCGAAGAGCGAAGCGTCGCTGCCCTCCTCGGCTATGGACACGAGCTCCGTCAACAGAGCCTCTGCGCGCTTGGACGAGGTTTCGAGCGCGTCTTCCGCCTGCGCCCAAACTTCTTCGACCGTACGTGCCGTTCGACCCATTGCATTCGTATAGCCGTTCGGATTTTTGAAAGCAAGACAGGCAACCTCCCGAAACCTGCCGAGCAGCCGGTCGGATCGTCGTCGAGACTGCACTCCGCACGGTCATGAGGTATGCTTCGGCCATGGGTCCATCGAGGGTCCGTGGATGGTGCAAGCATGATGCCTGACGAATTCGACGAAGCGATGTCTTCGGACACCGAGCAGAAGGATCGGGACCGACGTTGGTCGGAAGGTGTCCTTCGTGACGCGCTTCGAAAAGCCGTAGAGAAGGGCATCGAGGCTGGCGTCGGCACGCTTCGAAGCGCGGACAGCGCACTGCGCGGCGTCACACAGGATGGAAGGCTTCCAAAAGAGCTGATCGGGTACATCTTCGCGTCCGTCGACGAAACGAAGAACGCGTTGGTTCGCGGCGTCGCCAAAGAGGTGCGTGATTTCCTCGAGGCCACCGATATCGCGAATGAATTCTACCGCGCGCTCACCGCTCTTTCCTTCGAGGTGAAGACGGAGATTCGCTTCATCCCGAACGATGCGGGCGGTATCCGGCCGCAAGTCCGTGCGCGCGCGGTGCAGAAGCGCAAGCGACGCGGCGAGACCGAGCCGATCATCCCGCCCAAGGATTCAGGCGAGACCTGAGCAAGATGGCCGCGTCCGGTAGAGTCTACTTGGTGGGTGCCGGCCCCGGCGATCCAGAGCTGATCACCGCGCGTGGGCTCCGAAGGCTGCGGGAGGCCGATGTGGTCTTGTACGACGCGCTCGTACATCCCGACCAACTCGAGGCAACCAAACCGGGCTGTGAGCTCGTCTTCGTCGGAAAACGCGCCGGACGGGTCAGCCAAAGGCAGGCCGAGATCAATCGCCGGCTCGTTCAGGCTGCACGCGAAGGAAAGACGGTCGTGCGTCTCAAGGGAGGCGATCCGTATCTTTTCGGCCGCGGCTCGGAAGAAGCAGAGCTCTTGGCGTCCGAGGGCATTCCGTTCGAGGTCGTCCCCGGCGTGCCCTCTCCGCTCGCCGCGACGGCCTATGCAGGATTATCCCTCACCCATCGAGAGCTTTCCTCGAGCGTCGCGTACGTAACTGCGACCGAATCCGTCGAAAAGGACCGTACGGGCCACGACTGGTCCAAGCTCGCCACCGCGACACAGACGCTGGTGATCTTCATGGGCATGCGCAAGCTCGAGTCGCTCGCGAAGCTGTTGATCGACCATGGAAGGCCTGCCGACACCCCCGCAGCCGTGGTGCAATGGGCATCGCTGCCGAAGCAGCGCACGGTGGTGGGCACGCTCGCCAACATTCATCAGCTCGCTTCGGAGGCCGACATGGGGCTTCCCGCGCTCACCATCATCGGCGACGTTGTGCGATTGCGGGAGAATCTCCGTTGGTTCGACACGAAACCTCTGTTTGGCAAGCGCGTGCTGGTGACGCGCGCCGTGCGCCAAGCGGGATCGCTTTCCGCGCTCCTGAGGGACGAGGGCGCGCAGCCGATTCTAGCTCCCACCATTCGCATCGCGCCGCCGTCGAACGACGGCCCCATGAGGGACGCGGTCGCGCACCTCGACCGCTACGACTGGCTGTTGCTCACGAGCGCGAACACGGTCGATGCGCTGTTCACCACGATCGACGAGGCGGGGCTGGATGCGAGGGCCCTTGCCGGCGCCAAGATCTGCGTCATCGGTTCCAAAACGCAGGCCGCGCTTCGAGCCCGCGGCGTGCGAGCCGACCTGGTGCCCGGGGAAGCCCGCGCCGAGGGCGTCGTCGCCGCGCTGCGGCCGCAGATGAGCGCAGGGACCCGCGTGTTGCTGACGCGCGCCGAGGTCGCCCGCGAGGTTCTGCCAGACTCGCTCCGTGAAGCCGGTGCGGTCGTCGACGTCGTCGTGGCGTATCGCAACCTGCCACCGGAGCCCCGGGACATCGAGCGGATCCGAAGCCTGGTCGACTCCGAGGAGATCGACCTCGTTCTCTTCACCTCTTCTTCCACCGTAGAGAACCTGGTCGAGGTCCTGGGCGATGACGGAGCGGCGCGTCTGAATGCGCTCGATCTATTCTCAATCGGCCCGGTCACGACCCGCACGGCGGAGCATCTCGGCCTTCGAGTGACCGCCACGTCGACTGATCAGTCGATCGAATCGCTGGTCGCGACGGCGCGCACATACTATGAAAAAGGCGCAGATGCGGATGACTAGGCTTGCAGGGCTTTCGGCGGGGCTGCTCGTCGTCGCCGCCGGCATCGGCTGCGGGGATCCCTGTGGGGATCCGGAGGACCGGGTCGTCCCGGCGAGCGAGCTGCCCTGCAGCATGGTCGACGCCGATGGGGTGTGGCAGTCCCACCCCCTGCCCCCGATCACCGAGGAGCAGTGCTATTGGCTCGAGTTCCGAGGATGCAGCAGGTACGAGATCGCGCATCCGCTGAGCACCGCGCCGAGCTTCGTCGTGGGTTACATTTCCTTCGACCCGGATGGCTCCTATGCCACGTTGGGCTCGGGCGATAGCTTCGTAATCGAAGACGTGAACGACGCGACCGTCACCATCCGCAACACCCAAAATCAGCGTTTCTTCCTTCGGCTGCTGCTTCAGTGACCCCCTAGCGCATCTCGGATTCCGGCTTTAGATTGGGTCGAAGCGCGGGGTCCGCCAGCTCTGGGCTGAGCGGGGGATCGCGCTAGAATGGGATATGCCGGAAAGGTTCGAGAACGACGCTGGGACAATTACCGAGGTCAAGCCCCAGAAGAAGCTCAAACGGCCGAGGCTCTATCGCGTCCTTCTGCACAATGATGACTACACAACAAGAGAATTCGTCGTGCACGTCCTGCAAACCGTCTTTCACCTCGGAGAGCAGGACGCGATCCGCATCATGCTCCACGTCCATCACAACGGAATCGGCGTGGCTGGCGTATTCACGCGCGAGGTCGCCGAAACCAAAATCCAGCGGGTCGAGCACTTGGCCCGAGAGCACGAATTTCCGCTCCGTCTGACGATGGAGCCCGAGGAACAGGAAGACGCGTAGACCATGGCTGGGCCCGTCATCGACAAAGAGCTTCAAGCGACCCTGCGGAAGGCATTCGACCGCGCGGGGCTGATGCGTCACGAGTACGTGACGCTCGAGCATGTGCTGCTGGCGCTCACCGAGGATCCGAAGGCGTCGAAAGCGCTACGTGCCTGCGGGGCCGACCTCCGGAGGCTGCGGAGGCGGCTCGAGCAGTTCATTCAGGATCGCCTGACGCGTGTGCCCGAGAGCGTCACCGTGGAACCCAGGCAGACCCTGGCCGTCGAGCGGGTGCTTCAGCGTGCCGCCATCCATGCGATTTCTTCCGAGATGCAGACGATTGATGGGGGCAACGTGCTCGTCCAGCTCCTCAAGGAAGAGGAGTCCTATGCGGCGTTTCTGTTACAGGACGAAGGGCTCAGCCCGCTCGACCTCAAGCGCTTCATCTCGCACGGCGTGGGGACGGACATCGTCCCCGGCGAAAGCGACGACTACACCGAAGCGGACTTCGACGAGGACGATGGTGACGCGGTGCTCGGACGCGACCCGTTGGAAGCATTTGCCACCGATTTGGTCGCGGAGGCTGCCGAAGGACGAATCGATCCGCTGATCGGGCGCGAGGAAGAGCTCGACCGAACCGTGCAGGTGCTGTGCCGGCGTCGAAAGAACAATCCGGTGTTCGTGGGTGAGCCGGGCGTCGGCAAGACCGCCATCGCCGAGGGCCTTGCGCGACGGGTGTACGAAGGAGGCGTTCCCGAGATTCTCGAAGACGCCCAGATCTACTCGCTCGACATGGGCGCCCTCCTCGCCGGCACGAAGTTCCGCGGACAATTCGAAGAGCGGCTCAAAGCCGTGATGAGGCGGTTGCAGGAGCTCGACAACGCGATTCTTTTCATCGACGAAATCCACACCATCGTGGGTGCGGGTGCGACCACCGGCAGCTCGATGGATGCCTCCAACATTCTCAAGCCCGCCCTCGCCTCGGGCAGGCTTCGGTGCCTCGGCTCGACGACATACGCGGACTTCAAGCATCTGGAGCGTGACCGGGCACTGGCTCGCCGCTTCCAGAAGATCGAGGTGCACGAGCCGAGCCTCGAAGACACCATCGAGATCCTCAAGGGGCTGCGTCAGTACTACGAAGAGCATCACGACGTGAAATACGACGACGAGGCGCTCGAAGCCGCCGCGCACCTCGCGCACAAGCACATCGTGGAGCGTTTCCTGCCGGACAAAGCCATCGACGTCATCGACGAAGCCGGCTCGCTCGAGCGGATGCGCCCCGCCGAAGAGCGCACGCATCGCATCACCGTGCGGGAAATCGAAAGGGTCGTCAGCAAGATGGCCAGGGTACCGGTCGAATCCGTCAGCGCGAAGGAGCGCGATCAGCTCAAGGAGCTGGGCCCGGAGCTGCGAAAGGTCATCTTCGGCCAAGACGACGCAGTCGAAAAGGTCGTCAGCGCGATTACGCTCGCACGCGCCGGCCTACGCGCAGACAACAAGCCGATCGGCTCTTTCTTGTTCGCCGGACCAACCGGCGTCGGCAAGACCGAGCTGGCCCGTCAGCTCGCGCGGGTGATGGGCGTCGAGCTCATTCGTTTCGACATGAGCGAATACAGCGAGCGCCACTCGGTGTCGCGATTGATCGGCGCCCCTCCGGGGTACGTCGGTTTCGACCAGGGCGGCCTGCTCACCGATGCCGTTCGCAAGCATCCGCACGCGGTCGTGATTCTCGACGAAATCGAAAAAGCACACCCCGAGCTGTTCAACATCCTGTTGCAGGTGATGGATCACGCCAAGCTCACCGACAACAACGGCCGCGAAGCGGATTTCCGCAACATCGTGCTGGTGATGACCACGAATGCGGGAGCCTTCGAGGCCACCGAGAAGGTCGTCGGTTTCCTCGGCACCGATTCGCCCAAGGACTTCGCAACCGGCCGCGCTCGCCAAGCCATCGAGCGCATCTTCACTCCCGAGTTCCGCAACCGACTCGACGCCGTGGTCTATTTCAGCGGCTTGCCCCGGGAGATCATTCGAAAGGTGGTCGACAAGGAGGTCGACTTGCTCCGCGACATGCTTGCCGAGAAGCACGTACGCCTCGAGCTCAGCGATGCGGCGCGTGAATGGCTCGCCGAGCACGGATACGATCCGCAAATGGGCGCACGGCCCATGTCGCGTCTCGTGGAGCAAAAGCTCAAGAAGCCGCTGGCCGAAGCAATGGTCTTCGGAGACCTCAAGGAAGGCGGCGCGGCATTCGCGGACGTCGAGGGCGGCGACATCTCGCTGTCTTTCCACGAAACGAACGCACCTCCCGGGCAAGCCTGAGCCCGCAGAGACCGTCCACGCCCGCCTTGCGCTAGGCTTCGCCCTCGCCGATGCCCGTGTACCTACTCGACAAGGAGCTTTCGTTTCCTGCGCCCGAGGATGCCAACGAGGAGGGCATCGTCGCGGTCGGTGGAGATCTGTCTCCGGAGCGGTTGCTGGTCGCTTACCGGCACGGCATTTTTCCGTGGCCTGCACGAGGCTATCCGCTCTTGTGGTTCTCGCCCGATCCACGCTTTGCGCTCGAGCCGTCGCAGGCACACGTCTCACGCTCTCTCAGAAAGGCGATCCGCCGGGGTCAGCTCCGCGTGACGGCCGACACGGCCTTTGCGAAAGTGATTACCGCCTGCGCCGCCGTCCCCCGGCCGCATCAGCGTGGCACGTGGATCACGCACGAGCTGCGTGAAGGCTACCTCGGGCTCCACGAGCTCGGCTACGCGCACAGCATCGAGGCATGGCGCGGCGATCGGCTCGTGGGCGGCCTCTACGGTGTCGCGTTGGGCACCACGTTCTCAGGTGAATCGATGTTCGCGTCCGAGCCCGATGCCTCGAAGATCGCGTTTACGACGCTTCTCGGTCACTTGGTGACCTGGGGCTTCCGGATCGTCGATTGCCAAGTGCACACCGAGCACCTCTCCCGTTTTGGCGCGACCATGTGGCCCCGTGACCGCTTCCTGCGCGTCTGGCGCGCGGCCGTGGCCGAGCCGACCGTCTTCGCGCCCTGGCAGCTCAGCATGTCACCGGCCGAGGCGCTCGATCGCCTGACGCCACCTGAATGAGGCTGCTCAGTCGCAGCGAGCATCGAGGTCGCGTGCGATGGCAGCCACCCAAGAATCGCGCCCGGCTTGGGGATGGGCGAGAAGGCGGTCGAGGCGGGCTTTTGCCTCGAGGCGTCCTGCTCCGTTCGGAGCGCGCAGGGCCAGCTCGAGGGCGACGAGCGACGTCTCCCGAGTCTCACCGGAGTACTGTGCCCGCCCGAGGGCCTCGCGTGCTTTCGGAAGATCGCAGGCGGCCATCGCCGCCATCGCACGGTAGAGCTCGATCGTCGTGAAGCCGGGATAGACTTCGGCCGCCGCCGACAATGAATCGTAGGCTGACCGTGCCATGTCGCGCTCGGTGGGCGTTGCGTACCTTCGCAGCCCCGCGTGGGCGCCCTCGCGCGCCAGCGGCCGCAGCAAGCGCAACCCCTCGAGCCAACCCTGGATCGCCTTCGCGTTGGCGTGATTCCCTATCCTCTTCATCTCACGCTCGATGTCGGTTTCCGACACGTCCGAATCGAGGAGGCGTCCGACCCGGAATCCCGGGCCTACCACTTCGAGCGGCGTCATGGAGGGAGCGCTTCCGACGCGCACGAATAGCGAATGCCGATCCTGCACCTGTCCGAGCTCCCAAGCCGGAGAGCGCCACAGATACTCGACTGCAGGGGCTTGCCCGCTCCGAATGTGGTCGACGACCACCGTATTGACGTCGAACCGTTCTAGCAGCGTAGCGAAGACGGGCGGGTCGCTGAAGCTGTTGGTCACGTGACGAACGAACTCGGGCCCGTAGAAAGGCACCCGTCCGTCGACTAGAAATCGGCCCTCGGGCACGGCAAACATCAAGGGCCAACTGTCCTGGATCGGCGCTAGGATGCGGGGCTCTCGAACGTGCTGGTTGATCACGTCGGCGGCCGCGAACGCGTGCCCGAGCCTCGGCTCCCCGAAGCCGATGGGCACGAAGGGCTCGAGCCGGGGCGATGCGAGCACCGCCCAGATCACGGAAAACCCGATGGCGGCAGGGGCCAGCCGTCGAAAACCTCGAAGCCACTCGAGCTGTGCGAGCCCCGCCGCAACGAAGGGCGCGGTGAACAGCAGCTGGTGAGCGACGAAGCGTATGGACCGGAAGGCCATGAGGCTGAGGACCACACACAGCACCCCATAGGCCAGGCCGTACTGGCTGGACCGGGTTACCGGCCGCATGGCGAAGAGGACGAGCACGGCCGCCGCGACTGGCCCCAACAAGAGATAGAGCGGATGCGCGGGCGACCAGGGCCCCCACTCGATGACCACGTCTCGGTATTCGGGGCGCAAGACGTGTGCGATGGCGTCGGTGACGATATCGAGCCCGAACGGGGTCAGCGCCATCGCTGCGAGCTGCAAGACGACGAGCAGCGCCATGGAGGCAAACGCGGTGGTGCGGATCGAAAAAGCGAGAAACACGAGCCCCACCAGGAGACCCAACAAATGCGATCCGTGGAAGTTGACCCAAACCACCTGCATGAGCCCCAGGCCCGCCACCACCCAGCGCTTGCGGCGGGCCGAAGCCTGCTCCGTAAACAGCGTGGCGATGCCCAAGAGAAGAAGCGCGGGGAACACCAGGCCGATGATCTGCGGCCGGACCGTGAACCGAATTCGAGCAAGCGGAGAGAAGAAAATCGCGACCGTCGCAGTGAGCTGCGCCGCTGCCTCCGCGCCTCCTGCGAGCCGGTGCCCGAGGAGGACCAGCACATGCCCGAGCACGGCAAGCAAGAGACACTTGGCCGCGATGAGGGCGTTGGGCCCCCAGGCGTCATACATCAGCCAGGTGACGAGGTCATAGGCCCACTCGTAGTTGCTCCACGGTTGGGGCTCGGGCTTCCAAAACGAGAAGAGGTCCACCTTGGGAACGCCCCCGAGCTCGTCGATCTGGCGACCCTGGGCGAGATGTCCGTAGGCGTCGACGCTGTAGAGCGGGAACGCGCCCACTACGAAGAAGGCGGCCGCACAGATTCCGGCGCTCCAGGACCGCGACACGGCGCTAGTGTTCTTCAGCCCGTTGCAACGGGTCAAACTTCACTCAGGCGAGCGGACGATGATCGTGCCGACGTCGGGACCGAGCAGCTCGATCGGAAACGCGCCATACACCTGGAGCTCACCCTGGAGACGCGCCGTCTCCGTGTAACCGGAAGGAGAGGCGGCAAGGCCCTTTGCCCTCGCCGCCGGATCGCGAATGAGCGCATCCACCTCCGGAGGCGTGTCCCAGTGAAAGAGGCGCTCTCCTTTGTAGAGGTACACCCACACCGGCGCGCCCCCGGTTTGCTCCACGCGGAACTGGCGGCTCAGGCGCTGCGCCAACCGCGAAAGCGGAATGCCCGCCAGAACGGCGCCCACGACCTCTCCTTCGCGCAGGGACGGCGCCGCAAAGAGAATCGACCACGACGAGGGCGCCTCGGGGTCCTTGGCATAGAACTCCCCGAGACCCGTCGTGGCAGCGCCGCCGAGGGCCTTCCGCACCACCTCGAAGCGTGACCCGTAGTCCTGCCCCGCCATGCGATCGGGCTCGCGATCCCGCGCGATCACGACACCATCGCGTCCGATCGCAGCGAGGAACGACATCGGCGACGCTACGAATTCATCAATCCCTTTCTTGGGTTGCTGAAGAATCTTCAAGGCAGCTCGCACTTGTGATTCGCGGTCAGCGGGATCCCTGACCGCGAAGCCCGGCCCGAGCTTGTCGGCCGCCTTCACGACCCCGGCCTGGTGGTTTTGCAGGTCCTGCTCGACGAGCGCCTGCACCCGCGGCAGGTCTGCTTCGCGGAGGCGCGTACGCGTACGCTCGACGGCCGCCCGGCTCTCGCACCCACTCAGGAGCGCCACCGCCAACAACAGTGCTTCCCCCCGCATGAGACCAGTGTAGCAGCTATCCGGCCGGTCCCATCAGAGAGAGCGACGCCGAAGCCATGCCCCAAGGAGCGCCGCCAAGACCCAAAGAGCCCCATCCGCATCGGACACGCGGGCTGTCGAGCACCCGCCGCCATCGCTCGATGTCGCCGCTTGCATGTCGAATTGCGCGGTCGGGTTCCTTCGCTTGTTGACCGCTCGATAGCGCTCGCCAAGCGTCTCCGCGCGGGCTTGGGGCGTGACGGTCGGATGATCTGAAGGAAGGTAGGCGCGGATCTGATCGAAAGGGACGAGCGTGACCGTCGGCTTTTCCGGGTAGCGATTGTCCGGGGGGCTTTGCCAGCGCATGAAGATGCTGCCCCTCGGGTGGCCCGAGATGTCGAGCCAGTTCGGCACGCCTGGATCACCATGCGCGAGGACGTATCGAATCACGCCGTCGGTGTCGGGCGTCGATTGGAACCAGTTGAGCGAGGTCTGCCTGGTTTGATAGTCGAGAGACTCCACCCACACGTTGCCGAGCTGAATGCCTCCGTGAATCACGTCGGGCACCGGCGTCTCGATGATCAATGCCTCGTCGTCGGCGACCTCGTAGCGTCCGGCGCTGCTGACGGCGCTTGGGACCCCGGCGCCAGCAATTCCAAACGCCAGGGGATCGGGCTCGTTGAGGTCATTGAGCGGCCATCCGTCGCGCGCGTTTTGGATGGTCGCAGGAATCGTTGCCAAGCGAAGTGACAACGCGGCCAAGTCCGAGGTGAGCTCGCTCGGCGTGAGATGCGCCACCGGGCCGCTCATCGGACCTTCGAGCACCTCGACCTGCACGCTGGCTTCGATTTCCTCGTTCCAGTCGTAAAACCCGTTTCGGAGAATGAACCGCTGCGCGCCCGGCTCGAGCTCCATCCAGTTGCCCTCGTGGGGGGTGATGCTGAGGATGATCTCGTAGCTCCCATCAGGCTCCACGATGAGGTCTTCTGACGTCATGAAGACCTCCCCGCCGAGCGGATTATCGAAGATCTGCATGCTGATGTAGGGCACGGTGCCACACTTGCCGTAGATGCGGTACGTGTACTCCGCGCTGATGGGCGCGACGTTGATGTATGTGAAGTCGGGATTGTCGAAACCGAGCTTGCAGACGACGCTCGGACAACGGGACACGTGTGGATTGGCCGGGTCATGATCGTCGGTGGCGGGCGCGTTTTGCATCTCGATCAGCCGAATGATGTGCCGGAGCCCTTCCGCGCGGTCGGCCCCATCCTCGGGCGTTCTTCGGAGCACCAGCTCGCGCGAGGCTTGCAGCGCATCGAGGAACCCTTGGAACGCTTGGTCGCTGTCTTGGCCCCCGGCATTGGAAGCAACGATTGAAGTCGCGGTCGCGACGGCGACCATGCCCAAGAGACGATGCATGACCGGGTTCTAGAAGGACGGACCCGGAAAGTGAAGCAAAACCTCGTCTCGGTCTCTTCTTCTGCCCGGCGACGAGAAGCGTCTTTGGAGGTGGAACGTTTGGATGTAGCATTCGGCCGCCTTGGGGTTACACACCGGGAGAATCCAATGCACCCACACCGATTCGTTTCATGGCGCGCCGTTGCATCCTCTCTGGTAGGCGCGGCGTTTTGTTCGTTACTCTCGTGCACCTCCCCATCGCCCCCCGAGGCTCAGGCGCCCGCGAAGAGGGGCGAGTATCTGGTGTGGATCGCGGGCTGCGATGATTGTCATTCCCCCAAGGTCTTCACCGACAAGGGACCCGAGCCCGATCGGGCGCTTCGATTGTCTGGCCATCACGGGGGCGCCGAAGTCGCGGCGGTGCCAACGCAGGCGCTCGGCCCCAACCAATGGGGTGCGCTCACCAGCAACGACATGACCGTCTGGGTCGGCCCGTGGGGCACCACCTTCGCGAGCAATCTCACCCCACATCCGGACGGATTGGGCCTGTGGACCGAAGAGCAGTTCGTCCAAACGATACGAACCGGCCGGCATCTCGGGGTCGGACGCGCTGTCTTGCCGCCCATGCCCTGGCCCGCCTACTCGCACATGACGGACGAGGATCTTCGGGCGGTCTTTGCATTCCTGCGGACGTTGCCGCCGATTGCAAACGTCGTTCCGCAGCCCATGCCGCCCAACCCGGCCGTGGGCACCGTCGCGGAGCCCGCAGCTCCTTAGGTCGACAGCAGGCGGACCTGGCGTTACGCATCGATCGAGGAGAAAAGCCATGTCCGAGCCAATCCGAGAAATCACTTCTCTCAGCGCCTCGTCCTCGCGCACTCCGCTCGAGCTTCGCATGATGCCGTTCAGACGGCTTGTGGACCTGTATCACGAGCTGCCTGCGCCGACGCTCGAGGAGATGCACGGCGAATTCGCCGCGACCCTGCTCGATCAGACGAACGCATCGGCGTACCTGGGTGCTGCGTTCACCGTGCACCTCAAAGGCCGCTGGCTGTGCAAGGCGTTCGAACCGACGGGGCCCAACCAAGGGCACGGTTACAACAGCTTCATGACGCCACGCGGAGTCCGGAGGTCGGTGAGAATGCGAACCAGGGTCGGGCCTTCCAAGCTGCCCGGTGACGCGGGCGACGCGTTTCACCTGGAGTACGCTGACTTCAACGACTTCAAGCGGGGCGGTTTCGGAGGCGCGCTCGTGCACACGATGTTCGACGAGGTGCGCAAGGCCGGCCCCGGCCTCTATCTCGGCATCGGACGCGTCGGCTTCACCCGAAGACAGCAGCAACACCTCTACCCATTCCTGATGGAAGGGCCGGTCGCTCCGTTTCAGCTCGCTAAGCGTGACTGAACGTGGTGCGTGCTTTCGTTCGTCTCAACCGCCCGAGCAGAAGTGCTCGTAGTCGATGTAGTCGGTGATGGTGGGGTGGTCGCCGCAAACCGGGCAATCCTTGTTGCGGCGCAGCTTGAACGTGCGGAACTGCATCTGAAGCGAGTCATACTGCAGTAGACGCCCGACGAGAGGATCACCGCGCTCGAGCACGATCTTCACCGCTTCGGTCGCTTGGAGAACACCGATCGCGCCAGGCAGCACGCCGAGCACGCCGGCCTCCGCGCAGGACGGCGCGAGGTGCGGCGGCGGGGGCTCGGGGTACAAGCAGCGATAGCATGGGCCGTGCCGCGGCCAGAAGGTCGTGACCTGTCCGTCGAAACGGAAAATCGAGCCGTGAACGACCGGGATGTTCTTCCAGACGCTCGCGTCGTTGACGAGGTAGCGTGTGGCGAAGTTGTCCAACCCGTCGACGATCACGTCCCAGTCTTGATCGAAGATGCGATCGACGTTTTGTCGCGTGAGCCGCTCGTTGAAGGCGATGACGTTGACGTCCGGGTTGAGGTTCTCGATCGTGCGCTTTCCGCTTTCGACCTTCGACACACCTACGCGATCGATACCGTGCAGAACCTGGCGCTGCAGGTTCGACTCGTCGACGGTATCGCCGTCGACGACGCCAATGGTTCCAACGCCGGCTGCGGCGAGGTAGAGCGCAGCCGGGGAGCCGAGCCCACCCGCGCCGAGAAGCAACACGCGCCCCTGGAGCAGCTTGGCTTGGCCCTGCTCGCCAACCTCGGGCAGCAAGAGATGCCGCGAGTAGCGATTGAGCTGCGCATCGGTGAACGCAAATGGCTGCGTCGTCGGGTAGCCTTGGTCCTTCCATTGATTGAAACCGGGATTGGCCGACTCGACGTTGGTGTAGCCCAGGTCTTGAAGCACCTTGGCAGCAAACGCTGAACGGATTCCCGCGGCGCAGATGGTGACGATCTTCGCGTCCTTATCGGGGAGGCGCGAGCCCGCCTGCATCTCGAGAAAACCGCGCGGGATGTGCACGGCGCCCGGAATATGGCCTTGCCTCCACTCGTCCTTTTCGCGGACGTCGAGGAGGATCAGGTTCTCGCCCGCATCGAGCCGATCCTTCAAGTCCTCGAGGGAGACCTGCCGGATGGCGGCCTTGACCTCTTGGAGCATGTCAGCGTATGTCTTTGCCATCCCGGCACTATGTAACTTTGCCGCGTTTCGTCAAGGCTCCCGCGCCCTTAGAGGATATGTGCTGGTTTTAACATCGGTTTTGTCGGGTATGTGTTTTCAAGAGCAGGCCCTAGGCTGCCGAGCGGACGACGCCCTGCTCGGCGGCGTAGCCTCCTAGCACGCTTCGGAGCCGTTTTCGGCCTCGATGGAGCCGCGACATCACCGTGCCCACGGGGCAGCGCAGACGCTCGGCGGCGTCCTGGTAGGAAAGCTCCCCGAGGTCGACGAGCTCGACCGCCTCCCTGAACTCGGGCTGAAGCGCCTCGAGCGCGGCCACGACCTCGTCGCCGAGGCCGTCGTGGGTTGGCCGGGTGCCGGGCGTGCTCATCTCGCGCAGCTCCTCGAGGGCCTGCCGCTCCCGCTTCTTCTTGCGGTAGTGATTGATGTAGGTGTTGAAGAGAATGCGATGTGTCCAGGCACGGGCGTTGGTTCCGGGCTGAAAGCTCGCTCGCGCTTGCCACGCGCGCGTCAGCGTTTCCTGCACCAGGTCGTCGGCGAGCGAAGCGCCACGGGTGAGGCGTGCGGCGGTCCGACAAAGCTCGGGCAGGCAAGGCAAGATCTCTCGATGGTATTGATCGTGTGGTTGCATCGGGGCTTCTCCACCCAGGCTCCTCTGCAACGCCAATGCCACCGCGAAAACCCAAACATTTCGAGGCGCCGTGCCTGCTGCCGGCGTCAGCTTGTCCCCATGCTGACACGCTGTCGTGTCAAGCTGTCCTGACCGTGCGCTCAGTCGCCGAGGCAACGCGCCAAGACCGCCGGCACCCGGTCGGCGACCTCGGATGCAATCAAACCCCGGTCCCCGACCGAGGCCTCGATCCCGGCGACGGCGTGTAGGAGCGCGCCTCCGATTGCTGCATCGAACGGTGCGAGGGCCATGGCCAAAGCGGCAACGACGCCACTGAGCACGTCACCCGTGCCCGCCACGCCAAGCGCCGGCGTGCCTTCCGCGCAGACGCGAAGCTCTCCATGTGCTGCGACGATGGTCCGTGCTCCTTTGAGAATCACGACCTGTCCCGATTTCGCCGAAAGCGCCGAGGCGGCGGCGAAACGATCACGCTGCACCTCCTCGCTCGATATCTCGAGCAGGCGGGCTGCCTCGCCCGGGTGCGGGGTCAGGATGCGGGGCGCCGCTGCACCCTGGAGCGATGCGAGACCTTCACTCGCCAGGTGGGTGAGCGCATCGGCGTCGATCACCGTGGGCACCGGTGCATGGCGGCTGAATGCATGCGCCCATGCAGCGCCCACCTCGTCCAATCCCATGCCGGGTCCGAGCACGACCGCACGCTTGCCCTCGCAAAGCGATTCGACCGCTCCTCTATCAGCCTCCTCGGGAAGGGCCGTCGTCATCAGCTCGATTACTTTTTCCTCGAGCGCGGCACGCGAGTCGGCTCTGGCGCCGATCGTGACCAGACCTGCTCCGGCGCGAAAGGCCGCATGCCCCGCGAGCACCGCCGCCCCGGTCTTCCCAGGGGCGCCACCGACCACGAGCAGGTGCCCGTTGGTTCCCTTGTGCGCGTCCGGAGCGCGCGGCGCGATCAGGGCGCGCAGGTCTTGCCTCGTCCAAAGACTTGCCGCGGGCGAGGCTTGGATCGGAATGCCAATATCGGCAACGCGTACCTCACCGGCATGCTCGACCCCGGGGTACTGGTGAAGCCCGCGCTTGTGACCGGCGAAGGTCACGGTAAGCGCAGCGTGAGGTGCGACTCCGAGAACCGCGCCGGTGTTCGCGTCGAGCCCGCTCGGCAGGTCCAAGGCGACGATCGGAGCCGAGGCCTCGTCCATAGCCTCGATGACCGCAGCGTAGCCGCCGGTGATCGGACGATCGAGCCCCGTACCGAATAGACCATCGACGATCAGCGTCGCTTCGGCGAGATATCCGCCGATCGATTCGGCGTCGCCCGGGTCCACCGGGACGGCTTCGATCCCGAGCTCGTGAAGGAGCGACCAATTCGCCTTTGCGTCGCCGCGGAGCTTCGACGAATCCCCCACCAGCACGGCGAGCGGCCGATAGCCGAGCAGCCTCATACGCCGCGCCACGACCCAGGCGTCACCGCCGTTTTGCCCGGGGCCGCCGACCAACACCACACGCCGCAGCCCCTCGCTAAACACTTCGGAAATCGCATCCGCCGCGCCACGTCCGGCGTTTTCCATCAAGACCAGGCTGACGATGCCGAGCTCCTCGATCGCCGCACGATCGACGTCGCGCGACTCCTCCCGTGTGAAAAGCGAATGCACGATCGGATTATGCCTTTAATCCCGATTTGGCACACCTTATGCTGTGGCCGATGGATGCAAAGCCGCCTTCCGAGTCATTCACCGAAATGACCGAGCTCGTTTTGCCGCAACATGCGAACGCGATCGGTACGGCGTTCGGCGGCGTGATCATGAGTTGGATCGATATCTGCTGCTCGATCGCAGCCAGGCGGCACTGCGGCCGTGTCTGTGTCACCGCGCGGGTCGATGCGCTCGAGTTTCGCGCGCCGATCAAGGTCGGTGACATCGTGCGTCTCACCGCGCGCCTCAACGCGGCATTCACCACGTCGATGGAGATCGCCGTCCGTGTCGAGCGCGAAAGCGCCACGACGGGCCGGGCCTTGTGTGCCGACGCGCGCGCCACTTTCGTCAACATCGGTGAAGACGGAAAGCCGCACCCCGTTCCTTCGCTTCTCGCCGAAAGCCCGGAAGACCGCCGGCTTGCCGAGGAGGCCGCCGAACGACGAAGAATGCGGCTCGCCGCACGGTCCGAATCCTGAGCCTGCTGCCCGCGGTGCTATGCCGCGAACGCGACGTCGACCTCGTGGGAGCGCACCGGTTGGTACTCCGGAAGCGCCTCCACGCGCAGCTCCCGGCGCACTTCTGCAAGCGGGCGATGCAGCCATCCGTGCCAAGGAATGTCGACGAACCACAGTGCCCGTTTTGCGCGCCGCCGGCCGTCTACCACGATGGCGCGCGCCCCGAGATCGGGGTGCGTCACGCGTCCGAGCTTGTACCAGGCGAAGCTCGCGATCATGCCCACACCCCAATTGCCGGTTTGATAGTGAGTGAATGCGAGAATGGCGGCTTCTCCGATCAGATCGCCCTGGTATCCCAACACGGTGTGCCAAAGGTCGTGCGTGTCTCGCAGCCAGTTGCGCAACCAGGTGCGCTCCGCGGTTTCACCATCGCGGCGCGCGCGATCCGAGGCATCGACCAGACCTTCGGCGCTTATGCCTTCCGCCTCGACGAAGGTGAGATAGGCTCGACCGAGGCTGCCCTCGGGCAAGGCGCGCAGACACGCGCGGTCAGTGAGAATGGGGAGCAAATCCGGACGCTCGGTGAGCAATTGCCGGCCTTGCTCGCTCTTGCGAAGCCGCGCGAGCATCCGGTCGAGCGCGGGCCCCTGAAGCGCATCGATGATCTCGAATACGTAGTGCGTCTCATCCGGATTGGCGAAGAGCTTTCGGAGGGCTCGAACGGCCCGAAGCGGCTGAAGCGATCGCAGGCTCATCGCAGAAATCTAGCACCGGCGCCCGCGCCGACTAGGGGCTGATCTCTTCGCCGCGGAAGTCGAACACTTTGCCCGTGTCCTCGTGGCTCAAACCGTCGAGCACGCTGAGGAGCGAGGCGGCCGATCGATGCGGCGAGAGCAACTGCGCTTTGGGGACGTTGCTCTGAAACGGCTTGGACAGATCCGTATCGACCGTACCCGGATGCAGGCCGACCACAATTGCCCGAGGCGCGACTCGGCCGAGCTCGATGGACAGCGTCTTAGTGAACATGTTCTGCGCAGCCTTCGAGCCTCGATACGCATACCAGCCGCCGAGCCGGTTGTCCGAGATGCTGCCGATGCGTGCGGATAGGCTCGCGAAGATCGAGCGCTCACCATGGCGCAAGAAGCGGTGAAGGTGCTTGGCCACGAGAAGCGGGCCGAACGCATTGACCTCGAAGACTGCGCGAAGCGCCCGTGGATCGACGTGGTCGAGCTTCTTTTCCGGGGCAAAGCCGGGACCGTGCAGGACGCCTGCCACGTTGATCACGAGGTGCAGCCGATCCACCTGCTGGCCCAGCTCCTCCGCGGCGGCCGAGATTGTCTCCTCGCGCGTCACATCGATCTCGACGAGGCAGAGCCGATCGGGATACTCGGCAGCCAGGGCACCAAGCTCGGTCGCCCGGGTCGGCTCCCGGCATGAAGCGAACACCCGGTGCCCTGCCGGCTCCGCGAGCAGCTGCCGAGTGAGCGCCAAGCCGAGCCCGCGGCTTGCTCCCTGAACGAATGCGATGCCGTTCATCGCGGGGCCCCCTCCCCGTACCGATCATCTTGCGACCACTTGGTCGCGTCAGTTGTCCTGTCCATATCTTGTCTATATAGTCTTGACGAAACCTCGACAATACCTAGAAACTGTGGAGGAGGCATCGATGAGTCCACTATCCACCGCATCTTCCCCGGCCCGGCTCGAGTCGCGCAGCAGGGCGAATCGGCTCGCCGCGTCCAAGGCCTTGTTCTTTGCAGCTGCTGGTCTTTCCTTTGCTCTTTCGGTTTGGCTGTGGTTCTCGGGCGACCGAGAGCGCGGATTGTTCGTCGGCCTTTGGGTCCCGTCGATTCTGGCGGCCGGTGGTCTCCTGCTCACCGGAGGTCGCCATGAGTGACCTCGAGCTCTTGATCTTCGGAGCCATGGTCAGCTTCCTGGCAGCCGCTGGCGCCTACGTCGCGATCCGGCATCGGGCCAACGAGACCCCCGTCGATTCCTACGAGGACTATCTCGACGCCCGCGGCACCCCCGACGACCCGCGCACCGAGCGCTCGCCGCGCCTACGAGCAACCACTTCTTCAGCAGGGATACGCGCCGAAAGTTGAGGTCGAGAGAGATGGCCACGAATCACATGCATACGCCGCGCGTCCACCTTTCCTTCCTCCATTCGACTACGGAATGGAACAGCCTGCTCAAGATGGCGCCGGCCGCGATCGATCTCGTCTCGACGCGCCACGTCGCGCACCAAGGTTTAGAGCTTCTGTCCAACGCCGCCAACGGGCGTCGCTTCGAGTCGGTGATGGCCAGCATGCAAGCCCTGCTAAGGGACGCCGGCGTGCCCGTCCTAGTCGACGAGAGCAAAGACGCGCCATCGTTGGTCGAGCACGATGCGCTTTCGCGCCCGCAGCGGCGCTGGCTGGGGCAAGTCGCGCTCGAGCTCTACTTCACACAACTCTTTCGCGCTGAGGTGGCCATCCTCGACCTGTGGCCTTCGCACTTCGGAGTCGACGGAGCGGGCGATGCGGTTTGGAGCCCTCGACCGTTTTATCTACGCTGGGATCCGGAGTTCAGAGACGGTTTGCGAAACGTGTACGCCGGCTTCTTTCTCGAACGAAAGAAGCATCTCGCAGAAGGGCTGCGCCAGTTGGGCCTAGGACGATCGGCGAAGCCTCTGCTTGAGCATCTCGGCGAAGGGAACCCGCGAAGCGTGCGCTTCGATCGAAGCAAGCTCGATTCGACGCTGAGGGCCATGGCCAGGGTGCACCGTCCCGAGCACGGAACGCTGCATCGCCACTTCATCGCGTTCGGGCTGTACCTGACCTCGCTTCACGAGCTCCTCGGGTCGCTCGACCTTGCCTTCGACGTGCGAAGCGCATTCATGCGAAGTTATCGGGAGCGGTGACTCCCGCGGCAGAAGGCCGGTGAGCTAACGACGTTCCCAACGATAGTGGGAAACGAACCATTCCGAGCCGTCTCGATAGGCAAAAAGCTCCGCGCAGGCCATGAAGAAGAGCCGCCACCGGTGAAACCAGCGGTTTGCCTCCCGGCCGTAGCCGTCGCGGAGAATGGGCATGATGTGCGCGCGATGGTGATCGAGGTTTTCGAGCCAGGCGTTGCAGGTCTTCTGGTAGTGCGTTCCGCTGACGCGCCACTGCTCGCGTAGCAAAAGATGCTCCTGATAACGGCTGAATAGCGACTCGGACGGCATCATGCCGCCCGTGAAGAAATGCTCGGCCATCCAGTCGGTCGAGCCGGTCACTTCGTAGGTGTACGCACGGGCGCGGTGGCAGAAGACGTGCGCGAATGCCATGCCGCCCGGCGCCAGCCACCGGGCCATGCGCTCGAAAAGTGCCGGATGGTTCCGTACATGCTCCATCATCTCGATCGACACGACGCGGTCGAACCGCTCGGCGGGATCGAAGTCATTGATGTCCGCGGTTTGCACGCGGATGTTGCGTAGACCGCGCTCGGCCGCACGGCGCATGATGAGCTCGCGCTGGAGACGAGAATTCGACATGGCAAGGATGCTGGCACGCGGGAAACGATCCGCGGCCCAAAGAGAAAAGGAGCCCCAACCGCAACCGAGGTCGAGGATGCGCATGCCGTCGTCGATGCGGGCGCGCGAGGCGGTGAGCTCGAGCATGGCCTCCTCCGCAGCCGCGAGGTCCGGCGTCTTTGGGCTCCAATGGCAGCAGCTGTACTTGAGCTCCGGGCCGAGCACGTGCTCGAAAAATGCCGCAGGCACCTCGTAGTGCTGCTCGTTGGCGGCCTCGACCGAAATCGCGATCGGCCCTTGTCGCAACCGCTCGAGCAGCGCGGCTTCCTCCAGGTCCCGCGCGGCCTGATCTCCCCGCACGCTTTGCCGCAGCCGGCCCTCGAGGAGACGGCGAATGGCAAAGCGAACCAGCGGATCGGGAAAGAGCCCCGCTTCGGCGGCGCGCGCGACGAGCCCTATCAACAGCGCTCCTCTTTCACGGCTCGACCAAAGATAGAGCGGACGCCCTAAGCGGCAAGAGGCATGCGGAAGGCGCTTGGCGAAAGGCGCCAATGCACTAAGAGCAATCCCCATGACCGAGCTCACCCACGCGGTGGCGCTCACCGGGGCGACGGGTTTCGTCGGCCGTCATGTCGTGGAGCGTCTCATGGCCGAGCCCAATCTCGCGTTGCGATGCCTCGTGCGGCGCAAGAGCGACACGGATCACCTCCAGGCTTGGGGTGATCGCGTGACGCTGATCCAAGGCGACGTGTGCGAGCCCTCGACACTCCGGCCGCTTGTCGAAGGCGCATGGGGCGTCATCAACCTCGCGGGGTACCGGGACTTCTGGAGCCGCGATCGCACGCTCTACTACGAGCTCAACACCCGCGGCGCCGAGAACGTCTTCCGGGCTGCCCTCGAGGCGCGCGTCGAGAAGATCGTCCAGGTCAGCACGCCGCTCGCGTTCGGCGTGCCCGACGAGATCCCATTCGATGAAGAGAGCGCACCGGGGCCGCATCCGAGCGACTATGCGCGAAGCAAGCACCTGGCTGACGAGATCGGTTGGCGGATGCACAGGGAGCAAGGGCTGCCGCTTACGGTGGTGCACCTCGCTGCGGTCATCGGAGGGGGTGACCCGAGAGCCACCATGGAGGTGCGCCGAGCCGTCGAGCGGCGACTGCCCGTCCTCGTCGGCGCCGAGACGGTCTACACGTATCTCTACGTGCGGGATGCCGCCGAAGCGATCGTCCGGGCCTTGTTGCACCCCGGAAGCGTGGGCCGCCGCTACCTGATCGGCACCGAACGCGCCACGACGCGCGAGTACTTCGGGCTCATCGGCACGCTCGCCGGCGTCCCGGTGCCCGGTCTGAACGTGCCCGAGCGCCTGCTGATCCCGGTCGCGCGCGCGCTCGAGAAGGTGGCGTCGTGGACCGGAAAGCGCCCCGCCCTACCCGTCGACATTCTAAAGACGACCGCGGCGGGCTCGCTGATCTTCGACGGAAGGCGCGCCCAGCGCGAGCTCGGGCTGCAGTACACATCCCTCCGGGTCGCCCTGCGAGAAGCAGTCGACGAGATACGCGCCGAGTCTCACCGGAGGCGCTGAGCGTCTGACCAAGACGCTCGTGCAAATCGGCCTTCCCCTGGCTGGGCAGGGACGGATATTCTCGGGCCGACGCACAGAAAGGAGCGCGTCTGCATGAAGCCAGCGGCTTGGTATCTCGGCGGGGGATCATTGCTGGCGGCGCTCTTGCTGTGCAAGGCGTGCTGCGATGATTCGGGCATGGACCCTCTGCTGCCCGACACGAGCACGGCGCCGCAACGCTTCGTCATGGCGACCGTACCCACTTCACCTGCATCGGGGGGCCTGTTTTCGATCTACCGGTGGAGCACCCTCGAGGTTCGAGTTACGGCCGACGGCACCAAGTGGTCTGCGCCCTCGTATCCATTGACTACGAACTGTGTGATTCCAGTACCCGTCAACCGCAACATCGCACCCGGTCTCGGAGCCAGCTCCACACACTACTTAGCGGCCGCCTTTGGCGTGAACGGCGAGCTCTACTTCTCCAAGTCGCGCAATGGTGTCCAATGGACGCCTGCGCAAATCGCTACGACCCTCCAAGCGGGTGTCGACGCCGACCTCAGTCCCTTCTCGCGACCGAGCGTCGTCTACGATCGTGATGAAGGTGTGTGGTACGCGTTCTTTGGTCTCGAAAGCAGCACGTACAGCGGTGCGCTCGATCTGAGCTTCGTCAATCTCGATGAGCAGCGTGGTGGCGCCATGGGAACGTTCGCCAGGGCCGATCGAAGGTCCGCGCAAGGGGCTGCCGTCGCTTATACGCAAATCCCGGGCATGGAGTACGTCACGGCCTACGATTCAGGAGGGATCGTATTCGACTTCTACGACGACATCCCCTTCGACTGGGTGAGCCGCTCGGTTCCCTCCATCCACCAAGGATTGACCATGGGCACCGAGGGCTCACCCTGGGTCTCTTCGACGTTGACGCAAGTGTTTGCCGCCACCAATCGCAATACCTCCACCGAGATTCGAGGGGGAATAAACGAAATCTGGGAATACGATGCTGCCGCGGGACAATGGAGCCCCCTAGCCACCCTCCCGCTGGCACGAGTAGACCACGAGGGCGCTGCGGTTGCCGGCGTACGAAGCCACATGGTGGTCGCTTCGCCCGGGCGAGCGGGCTTCACCGACGTGTGGAATCTCGAAGAAGACAGCCTCGGAGTGCTGCGCGCAGAGCCCCACGAGATCGCAACCCGCTCGATCAAGCCGCCCGCGCTTGCCTTCGGAACCCGGGATGGCGGGGAACCCCTGAGCGAGGTGTGTCTCGACATGGACACGGGCCTGGTCAAGGTATTTCTTCGTTTTCGATCCTTTAGGAGGGCCGTCCCCCCACCCTTGGGCGACTTCGACGATGCGGAAGACGTGGAGCTGCGCGTGACCCATCGCGATCGTTTCGGAGGCGTCGCCGAAGAATTCGACGCGGACCCCCAAACCGATGGCGTGCAAGTGAAGGTGGTGCGCAACGCCACCAAGAATCAAAGCCACAACTTCAACGAAGGAGAGCCCGGCACCGGCTGGCCCGAGCTGACGCTGCTGATGCAGCCCGGTGAGGTGGCGAGGGTGTGGCTCACCGGGGATGACGGGCGAACCGCGGTGGAGATCACCCAGCAAGAGCTCGCCGCGCCCCAAGGAGCGGGAAACGCGAAAACCACCCTCACCCGGGATGAAGACGGCCAGCCGGCCTATCAGTTGATCTACGACGCCAACGTGACGGAGCTCTAGCGAGGATGAAGATGAACGCGCATAGCAGAGCTCGCAAAACCCAAAGCGCAGAGCTCCTGTGCTACGCGCTCCTCGTGCTTTGCGCATCGGCATGCTGCAGCGACGAATCGTTCGGCAGGCCGGCCGAGACCGAGCCCATCGTCGTCGATGCTGGACCTGACCAGACGGTCGTCGTCGGGGCTACCGTGTCGCTGGTTGGGAGCAATAACGGCAGCACCGCGAGCCACAAGTGGCGCTTCTTCAGCAGGCCCGGGGAGAGCACGAGCGAGATCCAGGAGGAGCTTTCCCTCACCGGCGCGAGCTTCGTGGCCGATGCGGTAGGACAGTACGAGGTCGAGCTGGTTGGAGCGACATCGAGCAATCCAGATGCGCCGGACGTGAATCCCGCCGCCAAGGACACCGTCATCATCACGGCCGAGCCGCCGACGTTCGGTCTGGCGCCCTCCCGCACGCCTCGAGTGGGCATCGAAGAGGGACGGCTCAAGCTCATTGAACCCGATGGCTTGGTCGACATCGGGCCGCTCTTCCCGAATGGCACGGGCGCCGAGCCCGAAATCCGCCAGCTCGCCTACGACTGGACCACGCACACGCTCTATGGCGCGAATGTCGGCCGTGGAAGCGACTTCCCCAATCGGCGTCTGTTCACCATCGACGTGTGCACTGGCGAGACGACCGAGGTAGGCGAGCTGCGCCGGCCTGATGGAGAGCCCTTCTTTCTGATGGAGGGAATCGCGGTCGATTGGGAAGGGCAGATGTACGTCACCGGCAATCTCGAGAGCCTCTTGCGGTCGACGACGCTCTTGACGGTCAGCACCGAAGGAGGCGTGACCACGACGTCGGTCGGAGACATGGGCCCGACCAAGGACAGTCTCGATGGGCGCTCCGACGCCGACCGGCTGTTTGCGACGGGCGATGGTCTTTTCATCTCCGATTCCTTCCCGCGCAACGACGACATGATGCCTCCGTTCGATACGTGGCTCTATGAGGTCGATTCGAGCAATCCCACCATGACCGTTGATTTGAATCCGGACGGGGTGAGCGCGGAGCTGGGCTCTCTCGCCTGGGATCCCTTCACCGACATGGTCGAAGCCATCGATTGGAGCACGGGCACTTGGTACAACGTCGACCTCGACGGGGGGATCGTGCGCTTGATCACGGGGATGTCTCCCATCGACGGACCATTTGCGTTCGTCGACAGGAGCTGTCCGGAGCGTCCCTGTTTCGATCCGTTCGTCCTGACCGAAACGTTCGAGGTGGGCGATTCATTCAGCGCAGTCGCGGTGCCCCGCAATCGGGCGACAGACACCGTGATGATCGAGCCGGACGGCGGATTCCCCGGCGGCTACCGCCGGATGGAGCACATCCTGCCTGGTGTAACGGGCGGAAGCTCCGTCACCGTCTTTCACCTGTTCGACGAGGTATACGATCCCGCCGACGGCGCGATCAGCCATTTCAACTACTCTGAGGACCAGATTCAATTCGACCCTCCGTTCCCGACCGCGGCCATCGGCGCAGGTCTGTTCGTAGTTCAAAACGGGACGCGCTATACGTTCCCCCTGAATCCGGGCGGGGCCTTCACAAGCCCAACATGGGAACGAGTGCGTATCGACGATCTCGATCCAGAGAGCTTCGCGACGGGGCTCGATTTCTCGGCCAATGGTGCGCCCATTCAGTTTGGTTTCTACCGAAGCAACACCCACAACGAGAGCGCCGAGGGCATCACGGCAACGCACGGAATCGACAACTGGCGTGTGGAGATCTGCAGGAGTCGCGTTCCTGCACCTTGCGTGCCCACCCCCATCCAAACATACGAAGACGGCGACTTCGATGATGCAGGCTGGACTTCGACCATCATTGCGGGACGCTCCGCGGGGGATTACTCGCTCGATGGCGTCACTACGGTACAGACCGGCGGAAACCCGGGCGCCTACCGGCAGGTCAACGCCACGGTGACGTCGACCGCAGAGCAGGAGGCCGTCATTTGGGTCGCCCATGCCCTAGAGGGCGCGATCTACGATCCGAGCATCGAGGGCTCGGTGTGTTGGCTCGAGCTGTCGCTCGATGGGACCGATCAGTTCGATCCGATCGTGTCTCGCGACTCGATCTTCGCCGTGTATTTGCTACAAGACGGAACGTACTATTGGGGCGAGCGCCTCTTCGTGACAAGCGGTCAGTGGGAAACCGGGATCTGGACGAGCGAAGACTTCGTGAAGTTCGATGGAGACGGCGCTGAGGCTCCAGACTTCAGCTCGAGTGGCGCACCGATGCAGTTCGGCTTCCTCACTGGTTCGAGCCGGCCGACCACGGTTCTCGGCACTGCAATGACCGTTGCAGGCGCAGACAATTTCAAGGTCGAGGTGTTCGGAAGCCCGACCCCTTGAGCGCTAGGACGGCGCGCGTGATGCTGCGCTGAATCTAGAGCCGAAGTCTGACCTTGATCGTCTTGGGTTCACCTGCGAAGTCGAAGGTTGCGGCTTCGTAGTTGGGCGGCCCGAATCGTTCCGGAGGGACGTTGTTGGAGACGCCCCACCATTCCTTAGGCCGGCCGACCCTACTGGTCTCGAGCTCGCCGTCCTCGTTTTCGTCGTGCATGACCGAGACGGCGTACTTGCCGGGCGCCACGCCTTCGAACGTGCAGGTCGCCTTTCCGTTCTTAGGGGTGACAAAGAGGCTCTTCTTGGCCTTCTTGGGGTCGGAGGGGAAGCCGTCCTTCTTCGAATACAAAGAGCAGCCGACCTGGCCCTCGTCGCTCTGGACGTTCGAGATGTCGACGACGAGCGCGGGAGTAGACGGTTCACCGTCGGCTGCGGCCGTCGCGGCGAGGCTCAATGTGGTCACCACGAGCACGTGCCGGTGAAATGATCTGTGTCTCGGCATGTCTTGCTCCTCTAACACAGATTCGGGTAGTTACCTGCCGGTCCACGGGCGGCGCCAGCGACGCTGGCGCCCCGCCTGGATCGCTGCGCCCCAAAAACCCACGGCAAACGCCACGAATTCGTTGTACCCTTGCTCCGCATGAGAGGGAAAAAGGGTTGGGTCATCGGCGTTGGGCTCGTGATCGTGGCAGCGTTGCTGGTATTCGCGATGAGCCCCAAGGCGAAGTTCATCCTCGGAGGTGTGATGGTCAACCTCGGATACCGCTTTCAGGATGAGCTTGCGAACTATGATTTCATCCATGACGAGTCGATCACGCCGGACGAAATTTGGGAGGAGCTCAAGCGCCAAAACGATCTCGCCGCCGACGTGCGCGAGAAATTTCCCCGTACCGTACGGCACCCGGTCGTCGCGCTCGTGGCATGCATGGATGCTCGAATCGATACCAACGAGCTCGTCGGGGACACCCGACGCTACTACTACATCGTTCGCACGGCCGGCTCCGTGTTGGCGGAAGCCGAGCAGGAAATGCTCGAGCTCGCGGTCCTGAATGGTGTGCGCTTGGTGCTTCTCACCACCCATACGGACTGCGCAGCCGAAGCGGCGGCGGCCGACCCCAAGATGGAAGAGCGATTCCCTGCCATGACAAACCTCGTGGACGAGCGGGAGCGGAGCATCGAGGAATTCTTGGCCCGTCCCCTGATTCGCGATGCCATCGCTGCTGGAACGCTCAAGGTGCAGCGGGCTCGAATCGACACGGACACGGACCGCCTGATGGTGCCCGACGAGCAGTGAGCAACAAAAGCTCTTCTCTTGCCTTGGGCCTCAATCGTATCGAGCGTCGATGAGCGCGCCAAGGGCTACTTTTGCGCTGGCCCGCTGGTATCCGTAGACGCCGATCAAGACTTGCAGCGCCTGCTGGGCGGCTTCTCTGAGGCCGGTTTCGAGGCCGTCGTCTTCATCGATCACCGCTATGATCGCGCGTCCGATCTCACCCACCTGGCTTTGGCGCTCGGCAAAGTACGCTTGCCGAAGGCGTTCGATGTAGTGCGGAAAGAGCGTCTCGTAGTCGACCTCCTGGTCGGGATGATCAATCGCCCACGCGGCAATGGCGCTCAAGAGCTCGTTCCGGAACTCCTGCGCATCGTCGCCGTCGAGCTTCTGCTCGACGCTCTTCATCAAGTCGAGGTCCGGATCTTCGTCCTTGCCAGTGACCGGATTGTAGATTCGCTCCTTTTTCACCCAGTGCGACACGTGGTTCACGTATCGATCGAAGAGGGTCATCGGGCTCGCTTCGTCGATCAGGCCGCTGGCGGCTCGAAGCTCGCTCTCCACGATGTCGAGCCATCGCTCTCGCACCTGATCCACGAAGGCACGGTGGTCCCGATACGGACCATCGGGCTGTGCTTTCAAGAACTCGTAGTCGTCACGCTCACAAAATTCGGCCATTCGATTGAGGAGCGCGATCGGAGACACGCACGGATCCTTGAAATCCGCGGCCGCATCGAGAAGGAGCATGCGCACCTCCCGCGGTGACGCGCCGCTGATGCCTTCGTAGTCGGACGCGGTGGCGCCTTCTTCGAGCACTTCGGCAACTCCGCTCGCCAGGATCTTGGCTTGGTCAGCGTCGAAGCGGGCAGGCACGACCCCGTCTGCCAAGAGCTCGGCCTTCTCAAGCGGGGTCAGCGAGGCCACGATGGTGCCGAGCTCGCTGCTAGCGAAGTGTGACGCATCCGGTCGGCGGAGGCGTGTGAGCACGGCCCACAACGCGGCCACGTACGTCGTATGCGGCGCCACATGCTTGGGGATCTGCGGCACGATCTGGCCGTCGTAGATCTCACGCTCGCGATGCACGTCGATAAGGTAGCCCATGCGGATCCGCACGATGCGCCCTCGGAACGAGTTGTACTCGGGATGCTGGCGGAAAGCGCTCAGATGCAGCTCGTTGGAGCTGGCCACCATGACCGCATTGATCGGCAGGTTCGACATCTGAAGCGACACTTCGCCCGTCTCGATGGCGAGCAGAAGGTACTTCCAGGCTTCGAGAGGTCGCTTGAGCAAATCGCTGAACTCCACGATGCCCCCAGAGGCGTCGACGAGCTCGCCGTACGGCTCGAACAACATCAGCGCGCTCAGAGAGGCGGGCAAGGATTCGATCGACCGATCGGCCGTGATCTGCCGCTCCGACGCATCGACCGACATCTGCGGGCCAATTGTCACGGCGCCAATCCGGTATCGACGCGAGATGTAGAAGCGCTCCACTTGAATGTGGGCCAGCACGCGATCGAGATCTCCACGATACGCGGTCAGCAGCGCCTGAAAGATCTGTTGATTCTTTCGGGCAAGCTGACCGGCCCACACCCAATCGGGCGCCGCCTCCACGACCCCTGCTCTCTCGTACGCGCTCGTGATGAGCTGCTGGCGCACGTCCCGGGGCAAGAGGAGCAACGGATGCTCCCGGACCGAGCTCTGCAGCTTGGCGATGATTCGCTCCTCGGGAAGGTGCGCAAAGGAGTCCGCCTCTCCGAGCTCATCGGACGCGGTGGTGAAGCCGATGCCGCCTCCCTCACGCGAGCGCGGAAAGATCCATGAAAAGCGGTAGAGGGCTCCTTCCTCGGTTTCCGAATAGGCCTCGAGCCCACGCATCAGGCAGGCCACGAAGGTCGATTTCGCGCTGCCGTTGGGACCGTGCAACAGGACGAGGCGGTTGGCGCGCCCTTCCCGCTCGAAGCCATCCATGATCCGGTAAAAGGCCGCTTGCGCCGCTTCGTGGCCGGCGAGCCGATCTCGCAACCTGAGCTCGACCTGGCGGCCGCTGTCGTGGCGACCGAGCTCTAGGTCGAACAGCCTCCAACGCTTGAACGTGCCGGTCGGCTTGCTCACGTCGTAGGAGCCGAAGAAATCCATGCAGTCTTTGAGATACCGCGCTGCATCGCGCGTGTGCCGTCGCGGATGGGCTTGAACGAGCTCCAGGTACTCCCGGAACGAGAGCACACGCTTTTGGGACTCGAACCGCGTTTTCACCTCTCGACGAATCGTCTCCAACGCAGCCTTGAGTCCCCCGTCGCTCATCGGTTACTCCACCTCGACCTGCATGGTGACCGTCCGCTTCTCGAGAATACAGTTTTCGTCGGTGCACATGGCAAAAGAAACGTCACAGCGCACTTCGTGCTCTCCCGCCGCGGAGGGCTCGAGCGCAGCCACGAAACGCACCTTCTCTTCGCCGAACTCCTTTGCGTCGTCTTTGACCAGCTTCTGCTTCTCGAGCTTCAGAGCAGGCCCTGCGCTCAGGTCGACGCGGATGGGGTATTCCTGATTGACGTGCCATTCGCCTCGGCCCTCGAGCGCGAGCTCGACCTCACCGGGCTTTCCGACACGGTACTCCGGCTGCGCGGGAGCCACGGAGAGCAAGAACATCCCTGTCTCGATTCTCGGCCCGGCAGGCACTTCGCTCTTTTCGTCGGCAGCCGGCGAGCTGGCGGCGTGGTGGTCGTGTGCCGCGTGCTCGGCATGATGTTGCGCGGGCGCGGGAGCGCCGCGCTCGCACCCCAAAAAGGCAACAGACACACAAGAAAAGGCCAAAGCTGCAATACGCATCTCTATCACTCCTCGGGTAGTCTACGACGCGAACCGCGGCCGCGTCGAACGGTGGGTCAACGCTCGCCCGTTGGGGCCTCCGTGCGGGCATTCCGCACCGGCTCGCGCAAGAGTCGCTGCACCTGCTCGCGAGCCGCTTGCGACGCGGGCGACAAGTGCCAATGACTCACCGGTGCCTCCAAAGACCCGGTTCTAGGCTCCCATTTGACGAACGCGATGAACGGATCTCGTAGCAGCCGGTCCTCGTTCAACTGCACCGTGCGGTATCCGGGCTGTTGGTCTTCGACTCGCAGGACGAGATCTCCGGCATGGCCGCCTTTGAGCCGCTCATCGATCCGCACGGCGAGTCGATAGGCGGACCGCCGGCGCACGAGATCCGAGCTCAACGACTCGACGCGAATCACCGCGATGAGATCCGCCCTTCCCACGCGATGCTCGAACGCACCTTTGGCATCGTCGATGATGACGGGACTCTCCACCAGATCGACGGCGTCGTCGAAGAGCGCGGCATCCGATGCTCGGAATTCGCTGGCGGGAGCATTCGAGGATCTGCCGGCGCATCCAATTGCAACGCAGGCGATGACTGCCAACAGCACGCGCACGAGGTGACCCTAGCATGCGGCGCGGGCCGCAAGCTCCCCTTCGTCCAAGACGCCGCCCCAGAGCTCCACCAGATCCTCTGAAAGCGGGGCGCGCAAGATCATGATCTCACCCCCTGCGGGGTGATGGAATGCGATCTCGTACGCGTGCAAGGCGTGTCGGTGGTGGCCGAGGCGACGCCGGAGCCCGTCGGTCATTCCCGTTTCGATGTAGTCGAGAAACGGCTGGGACCCTTCGGGTCCATAGAGCTTGTCGCCGATGATGGGGAAGCCTAGGGCGCTCAGGTGCACGCGGAGTTGATGCTGCCGTCCGCTTTGGGGCGCAAGCGCCACCAGCGTCGCGTCCTCGCGGCGCGCGACCACCCGATAGCGCGTGACCGCAGGGTAGCCCTCTCCCTCGGGCGACACCTCCATCAGCAGGTGCAGCCCCTCCTTGGCCCGGTCCATCGGAAGCTCGATGCGTCCGTGGTCCTCGGGCATCACGCCGCGCACGATGGCGAGGTAGCGTTTGCTGACGCGACGATTCTCGAAGTCGAGCTTGAGAGCGCGCTCTGCGGCGTGGGTGCGGCCGCAGAGCAACAGCCCGCTCGTCTCTCGGTCGAGCCGGTGCGCGATCTGGGGAGCGCCTTCGCCGAAGCGCTCCCGCAGCAAGAAGGTCAGCGTATTCTTGTGATAGGTCGCCGAAGGATGAACCGGGAGGCCGGCAGGCTTGTTGATCGCGACGATCTCGTCGTCCTGGTAGATCACGTCGAAGTACAGCGGGACGTTCGGCTCCTCGAAGGGAGGCCTCACCAGCAAGACGGTCTCGCCCGCCCGCACCCGGTCGCTGGCGCGTCTCCGGGTGCCGTCCGGACGGTAGGCGCAAGCGCGCACGACTTCTTGGGCCCTGGTGCGCGAGAGCCGCGGGATCCGGTGCTGGATGAAGCGGTCCAGGCGTTGGCCCGCATGCTCGGGAGCGACGGGGAAGGTCAGGATGATCGAAGCCGGGTCGCAACCGGGAGGAACCCGCGCCTCGGGACGTCTACGCGGCCTTGACAACCTTACCCGAGCGAATGCAGCGCGTGCAGGCGGTGACCCGCTGGACGCGACCGTCCACGACGGCCCGAATCGACTGCAGGTTCGGCTGCTGCCACTTCCTAGTCTTGATGTTGGAGTGGCTCACCTTGTGGGCTTTGTGGCGGTTCTTGCCGCAGAAATCACATGTCTGTGCCATGGCCGGGTCCGGTCTCTTTCGGGACGCGCGATGTAGCACCGGCCCGAGGTTGCCGCAACAATGCTGCCTCGCACCGGCAGCGGATCGAAGATACAACCAATCGGAATGCGGGCGGCGGGCGCAATCTCGGGATCGTTGATTCTGGTTACTTTCGTAATTCCAGGGACCTATAGCCCAAAGCGGGAGATGGGCTCAGGGGATTTCGTGGCCCTCGGCCCGAGCGCTCCGGTCGCCGACGGGTCTGACGCCGGACGCGCCACGCTGGACGGCCGCGTCTACGACGAGCGGGGCCGTCCGGTGCAAGGCGCGACGATCTCACTTGCCGGGAGCGGATTCTGGCCGGCCCGCGCCGTGCAAACCGACGCGGAGGGGCGCTTTCACTGGCCGGACATCCCTTCGGGGATCTACGAGCTCCGCGCCTCCAAGGGTCAGTGGGTGGCCCCCGCGCTCCAGGGACTGATCCTCGATCCAGGGACCCAGCGCACGTTCGCCTTGCGTCTCGCGCGGGGCTGGACGCTGGCTGGACGCGTCATCGACCGACTCGACGGCCGGCCCGTCCGGCATGCCAGGGTCACTCTCGTGGCGGGCCTGCTCGGCCTCCATACCAGGCGAGTCGAAACCGACGACCGCGGCGGATTCGAGCTTTCAGGCATCGTGCAGGATGGGCACAGCTTGTACGTCGAAGCGGAGCGCTACGTCTCGGCAGGCCCGCTGCGATACGCAGAGCAGGACTCTCCCGTCACGGTAGAGCTCGATCCCGCGGCGACGATCGAAGGGCGCGTCGTCGACGAACGGGGCGGGCCCATCGACGGGGCGTGGGTCTCCGCGTTCAGCGACGAGCAGAGGCCCCAGACCGCGGCTGCGACGGTCGGCGCCGATTCGCTGGGCGTCACCCTCGGACCCGTACCGCCCATCTCCGCCGCAGGTGCCGGGGCGCGAGCGATGGCCGCGCGTGTGACGGTGCGAAGCGATGGAAGCTTCTCGATCTCCAACCTGCCCGCCGGCTCTTATACGATCGCGGCCAACCACGACGACTACGCGCCCGCCGAGTCCGCGCTCGTTCGCGTCGGCCCTGGCGCGATGGTCCCGGGCGTCGAGATCACGATGAGGCGGGGCGCCGAGGTCGCCGGACGCGTCGTCGATGAACGGGGTCGTGGGCTCGAAGGAATCCCAGTGGAGCTGCGCGCCGAAGGCGAGCGCTTCGCGCGAACGTCCATCACGTCCTCCGGGGGCTCGTTTTCGTTCCGCGGCGTTCGCGGCCAAGTGAGCTTGACCGCCCGTCCCTACGAGCTGCTCCCGGTCCGCGAGACGCTCACCATCGATGACGAAGGCCTCGTCACCGTCGAGCTGCCGCTCGGGAGCACGCTCTACACCCTACGAGGACGTGTCGTAGACGAGGCCGGCTTTGGGGTGGGTGGTGCGCTGGTGACCGTATCTTCCAACAACCCGCAAACCCCGGTTCGTCGAAGCACGAAGTCCGACGCCGACGGCACGTTTTCGGTGGCCGCGCTGCCCGAGCCGCCGTTCACGCTCAGGGCCGAGCACCCGACCTTCAGCCCGGCACGCCTCGCTGAGATCGATCGTATCGACGACGTCCAGGTGGTGATGTCGGCTGGGATCACGTTCCTCGGTCGCGTCCTCGATGACTGGACCAGCGAGGGATTGCAGAACGTGCGCATATCGCTCGAGGGCCCCGTCCACGCCGATACGAAGACGCGGCCCGACGGCACTTTCGTCTTCGACCAGGTGCCCACCGGCACCTACGAGGTCTCGTTTGCGCACCCCGAGTATGAAGCCCAGGCGCGCCGCGTCGTCATCGAGCCCCCGCGCTACGTCGATCGGCCACAAACCCTGGAAACGATCCGCCTCGAGCCCGGCGGCACCATCGTGGGCGAGATACTCGATGCGTACAACCAACCCGTCGCGAGCGCCGAGGTTGCGTGGGGCGAGCCTCCGCGGTGGCACCGCGCCGCGCTCACCGATGCGCGCGGCAAGTTCCAGCTTCGAGGCGTACCCGCCGGGTACGTTTGGCTGACCGCTCGGCATCCGGAGGGAGGAGAAGGCTCGAGCCTGGAATCGGTGACGGTGAGGCCCAAAGAGACTTCGAGCGGCGTATTCGTGCGCTTGCCCGAGTCGGTGCGCCGATGAGCGCGCGTGCCGGCCATGCCGGTGCGGAGGGTGGCTAGACCAGCGGAGCCCAGCGGTCGCCTTGTTTGGAAATGCGCCCTTCTCGCTCGAGCTTGATGAGGTGGGCCTCGATCGAGCCCAGGGCCAAGGGCCAAAGAGCCTTGGGCGTATCGTCGTAGGCGCTTGCAACCAGATGCCGGGGCCTAGACGGGACGCCTCTGGCTCGGAGCGCCTCCAGCACCTTGCCTTCTCGCATCATGCGATGCTCAATGTAGAAGCTCAAGATCGCCTGCGGATCGCGAATGACGTCGCCATGCGCGGGCAAGAGCGCCGTCGGCTCGAGGCTCGACATCGTTCGCAGCGACTCCAGGTAGAGGAGCATGTCGCCGTCGGTCGGCTCGACGATGATAGTTCCGACCGAAGCGACCATGTCCCCTGCGATCATCATGCCGCTGGCCTCGTCGATGAAGCACAGGTGCCCTGGCGCATGCCCCGGCGTGTGCACGGCAGTGAGCGAGGTCGGGGTCGGCCCTTCGAGCTCGATTCGCTCACCATCTTGGATCAACCGATCCACCTCGACGATTCCGTCGAGTCGATGCGCGGTCATGGCATGTGCCCACAGTGGGAGCTGAAGCCGCTCTCGAAGCGCCATCGCCCCGCCGACGTGATCGGGGTGATGGTGCGTCGCCAGAATCGCGATGGGCTCTACGCCCCGCAGGCGCGCTCCCTGAACCCAGTCGGCCATCGCGTCCTGTTCCTCGCGATAAGGGGTGGCGGGCTCCACCAAAACGGCCTCGCCCGTGCCCACCAAGAAGGTGTTGGTATGCGTTGCAGGGGGCAGCGTCGGCGTCCGCACCGGCAGCATCTGGATCGTCGGTGCGACCAACTGGACGCGACGCGATACCGCTTCGCTGCCGGAGGCCTTCATGACCTCAACCGCCGTGCACGATCTCGAGATCTTCCAGATCGAGCTCTTGCTCCGGCACCAACGCGTGGATCATCGACACGGGACCGCTCGGACGGAAGCGATCGCGCGGCTCTGGCAGAAGACACCCGACTCGGCCTTCGCGATGCTCGCTGGGATCGCCCAACTGGTGCATGCACAGCCGGACCACCGACTTGACGGTCTCGAAAACGCCCCAGCCTTGCCGCGCCGAGGCGACGAGCTCGGGAACTCCTTCGGGAACGCCGAGCCGGTTGCCGAGCTCTTCCACATCGAGAATGCCGGGAAGGTCTCGTTTGTTGTATTGGATGACCAGCGGGATGCGATCTGCGTCCACGCCGTGGAGCCTGAGGTTGTAGTCGAGGTTCCGGATGCTGTAGTTGTTGCCTTCGATGGCATCGGCCTGGCTGTCGACGACCAGCACGATGCCGTCCACGTTGCGGAGCACCAGTTGGCGCGTGGAGTCCTGCGCGATTTGTCCGGGGACCGAAACCAGATGCAGACGAATCTTGTATCCTCGAAACGTGCCGAGATCGAGCGGGAGGAAATCCAAGAAAAGTGTGCGCTCCGCTTCGGTATTGACCGAGACGAGCTTGCCGCGAAGCTCGGGACGGGTGTGGGTGTGCAAAGCCTCCAGGTTGGTGGTCTTGCCCCCCAGGCCAACGCCGTAATAGACGATCTTGAACGTGACCTCGCGCTGCGCGTGATGCACCAAGGGCATGATCAGCAAGTACCTGGCTCCCGCAAGAGCGTCAAGAAGCTGACAAAGCCGCCCTCCGGCCTAGCCCGCGTCTTCGCGGACCGCCGCTGCGCGCTCCCACCGCTCCACCGCGGCGCGGGCCGGCCCGTGCTCTGAAGCCAACAAATCGGGGTCGGCAGCGATCATGCGATCGGCGAGCTCGCCAGCCCGGTCGAGCAGCGCTCGATCGCGGGCGAGGTCTGCAAACTGCAGGCCGCTGGCCCCGGACTGCCGGTAGCCGAAAAGATGACCGGGGCCCCGGATCTCGAGATCGCGCTCGGCGAGACGAAAGCCATCGTCGGTTTCGCAGAGCGCCCGAAGCCGCGCTTCGCCCTCTTCGGACAGCGGTCGACCGAAGGTGAGGATGCACGCGCTACGCTGCCCGGCTCGACCCACCCGGCCCCGAAGCTGATGTAGCTGAGCCAAGCCGAAGCGCTCGGCTTGCTCTATGACCATGATGTTCGCGCGTGGCACGTCGACTCCCACCTCGAGGACGGTGGTGCCGACGAGCACGTCGATCTCGCCGTCGGCAAACGCACGCATCGATGCGCGGCGCGCGTCGCCCGGCAATCTGCCGTGCACTTCCCCCACCCGTGCGTCGCCAAAATGCTTCTTCATCTCCTCGAGCGTTTGGTCGACGCCCACCAACTCGTCGGACGAAGCGATGGCAGGACAGACCACGAAGGCGCCGCCATCGGCTTCGATTGCACGCTCGATCTGGCGCAACACGCTCGCTCGATTGCTGCGTGGAGTCATCTTCGTCGTGCACGGGATGCGGCCCGGAGGCTTGCTGTCGATCGTGGTGAGCTCGAGCCCCGCGTAGAGGACCAGCGCCAAGCTGCGCGGAATCGGAGTCGCGGTCATGACCAGCAGATGGGGGCGACGGCCGGGCCCGCGCGCGCCGAGACGAAGACGCTGTGCGACCCCGAATCGGTGCTGCTCGTCCACGATCACCAGACCCAGATTTGCGAACCGGACATCGCCGCTCAATAGGGCGTGCGTCCCTACGACCAGGTCCAGGGCTCCCGTGGCCAGCCGGTCGAGAACCGAGCGGCGTTGATCCTTGGTGAGGGCGCCGGTCAGCACGGCCATTCGCAGGCCGAGCCGGTCGGCCGTCGGCAGCACTGTCTCGGCATGCTGGTCCGCGAGAAGCTCGGTAGGCGCCAAGAAGGCCGTCTGAGCGCCCCCAGCGGCGACCTGTGCGCAGGCCACCAGCGCCACCGCCGTCTTGCCGCAGCCGACGTCGCCCTGCAGCAGGCGACGCATCGGAGTCTCCCTGCTGAGCGCCGAACCGATTTCCTCCACGGCATTTCTCTGCGCGGCAGTGAGCTCGAATGGAAAGGCACGGCACGCGGACGGAACCGCCGGCTCGATGCCGAAGGCCATTGCGGTTTCGCCCTGCTCGGACGCGCGCCGGGACCGCAAGGCCAGCTCCCAAAGCACGAGCTCCTCGAGGGCGAGCCTGCGATGCGCGGCCGACGCCCAGCCGGGGTCGGCGTCGAACGCGACGGGGTCGGGCACGTGGATCGCCCGAAGCGCATCGCCGACAGTCCCCACCTCGGTCGCTACACGAAGGGCCGGCGGAACCAGATCGGACACCTCCTCGACGGCGCGGTCGACGGCAGCGCGCACTGCACGGCGCAGGACTTTGCGAGGCACCCCCGGAACCTCCGGATAGCGTGGCTCGATGGAGCCGGCAGCTTCGGAAAGCACCTCGGGATGCGCGACGGTCGCCACGCCGTGATAGTCGTGAACTCGCCCCGCGACGCGCACTCTCATGCCCTCCATAAAGCGGCGTGAAAGCCCTGGAATGGCCCGAAACCAAACAAGCTTGACCTCGCGGTACCCCGTGCGACTCGGAGCAGCCGAAAAAGGGCTGAGGCGGGCCTCGAAGGCGATGCGCCTACTTCGCGGAAACGATCGGACGCTTCCGACCAGACCTTCGATCACGGCGTAGTCACCGTCGCGAAGCGCGTGAATCGGCGTCGCACGGCGTTGGTCGTCGTAACCCCGAGGAAGCAGCCAGAGGAGATCACCTACCGACTCATAGCCGCGGCGGCGAAGCTGGGCGCCCGTTGCCGGCCCGATGCCTGGCAAGGACTCCACGGGGTGATCGAGCAGCGAAGGCATCGGCGATTGCCCGCCTGGGTTCCACCCGCCTTCAGCTCCAGCGAACGTCGCTGACCTCGTAGTTGCGAACGCCGCCAGGAGTCTCAACTTGCACTTCGTCGCCGACTTCTTTGCCCACCAGCGCCCGTGCGACAGGGGAGGTAATCGAGATCTTCCCCTCCTTGAGATCGGACTCGTCGGGTCCGACCAGGCGGTACGTCACGACCTTCCCGGTATCCATGTCTTCCAACTCGACGAATGCGCCAAACTTCACCCTGGTGCCTCCGAGGGTGGCGGGGTCGATTACGTCCGCGCGGGCAAGCCTGTCTTCAATCTCGGCGATGCGCGCCTCGCACAAGCCCTGCTTTTCCCTTGCGGCGTGGTACTCGGCGTTTTCCTTGAGGTCGCCATGCTCGCGCGCAATGCCTATCTCCTGCGAGATCTTGGGCCTCTCGGCCTTCAACGCGGCGAGCTCCGCGGCGAGGGCAGCATGACCCTCGGGTGTCATGGGTACCCGTTCCATCCGAGGCTTGTTAAACCGTGCCCGCGGGCGAGGCAACCCGAAGCTAGCCGGGCGGCCGAAGGGTTTCCAGCCCCGTGGTGCGGGCGTGGTATTCCTGCAGTGAGCAAACGGACGGCGGCCTCAGACGCCGGGCTTCGATCGCGTCGACGGTGGCCACTGCAGCCGCAATGGTCGTGAAGTACGGCACGCTGCTCAGCACCGTCTGCCGGCGCATCGAGCGGCTGTCGCGGATGGCCTTCGCTCCCTCGGTCGTGTTGAACACGAGCGCGATCTCGTCGTTCTGCAATCGGTCGACGATGTGCGGCCGGCCCTCGCCGACTTTGTGCACGTGCTCGGCCTCCACGCCTGCGCTCTCGAGAATCGCCCGGGTCCCTTGCGTCGCGATGATCTCGAACCCGAGGTCTCGCAGCCGCCGCGCCAGCTGCGCCGCTGCCCGCTTGTCGCTTTCCTTCACACTGATGAACACCTTACCGCCGTCGGGGAGATCGGAGTGGGCTGCCAGCAGCGCCTTGTAGAACGCATCGGGGAAGTTGTCGGCGATGCCCATGACCTCGCCCGTGGAGCGCATTTCGGGCGTCAGGATGGTGTCGACCCCTGGGAACTTGGTGAACGGGAACACCGATTCCTTGACGGCGATGTGGTCGGTGACGACCTCGCGCGTGTATCCTAGCTCTCGAAGTGTCTTGCCCGCCATGACCTTGGCTGCGATCTTCGCGAGCGGCGCGCCGATGGACTTGCTGATGAACGGGATCGTTCGCGATGCGCGAGGATTGACCTCGATCACGTAGGGGGTGCCGCCGCGGACCGCGAACTGCACGTTCATCAACCCCACCACGCCGAGCTCGAGAGCCAATGCGCGGGTCGACGCCCGGAGCGCCGCAAGCACATCGGGAGGAAGCGCGTGGGCTGGAAGCGCCATGGACGAGTCGCCCGAATGAATCCCAGCCTCCTCGATGTGTTGGAGTAGCCCACCGATGACCACGTCTTTGCCGTCCGAGACGCAGTCGACGTCGACCTCGATGGCGTCCTTCAAGAACTCGTCCACGAGGATGGTCTGCGTTTCCGCGTCCTCGACGGCCTCGAGCGCCACCGTCATGTAGCGCGAGAGCTCTTCGTGTGAATGGACGATCTCCATCGCACGGCCCCCCAGCACGTAACTCGGGCGCACGACCACCGGAAAGCCGATGTGCTCCGCGACGGCGAAGGCGTCCTTGGTGCCTTTGGCAATCCCTCCGCACGGCCGCTTGAGGTCGAGCTTGTTCAGCAGCTCGTCGAAGCGTTCGCGATCCTCGGCCCGATCGATCGCATCGGCTGACGTTCCCAAAATTGGAACACCCGCACGCGACAAGGGCACGGCGAGCTTCAGTGGCGTTTGCCCTCCGAACTGCACGATGACGCCGTCCGGCTTTTCGACCTCGATGATGTTCATCACGTCCTCGAAGGTCAATGGCTCGAAGTACAGCTTGTCGGACGTGTCGTAGTCGGTGGAGACCGTCTCGGGATTGCAGTTCACCATGATCGTCTCGAAGCCGATCTCCTTGAGGGCGAACGAGGCGTGTACGCAGCAGTAGTCGAACTCGATCCCCTGGCCGATCCGGTTGGGGCCGCCCCCGAGAATCATGACCTTCTTCTTTTGGTCGCTCTCTCTCGCTTCGCTCTGCAGGCCCCACGTCGAATACATGTAGGGCGTGAGCGCGGGAAACTCGGCCGCACAGGTGTCCACCCGCGAATACACCGGTTCGATGCCATGGGAAGCTCTTGCCGCGCGGATCTCCTGCGCCGGCGCGCCTCGAAGTGCTCCGATCTGCCGATCGCTGAAGCCCATCTCCTTGGCTCGTCGAAGGACCGAAACGTCGAGCGGCCGCCCGGCAGACTCCCGCAGGGTCTTCTCGAAGGCGATGATCTGCCGCATCTGCTCCAGAAACCAAATGTCGATGTCGGTCGCGTCGTGAATCTGCTCCACGGTCAGGCCTACCCGCAAGCCGTCCGCGATGTACCAGAGGCGGTCGGCCAGAGGGGTCCGAATGAGGTCGGAGATCGCCTCGCGCAGAGACTCCTCGGTGGGCGCAGGAAGGTCGGCCAACATCGGCTTTGCCGTGTTGATGGCCTCTCCGCTTTCCACGAATCTGCGCACCTGGGCTGCGAGGTCGCGATAGTCGATCTTGCTCAGCAGGGAGGTCAGGCCGTCGCGTCCGGTCTCGAGCGAACGGGCGGCCTTCTGCAACGATTCTTTGAAGGTGCGGCCGATCGCCATGGCCTCGCCGACCGACTTCATCTGCGTGGTCAGACGGGGATCGGCGCCTGGAAACTTCTCAAACGCGAAACGCGGAATCTTCGTGACGACATAGTCGATGGTGGGCTCGAAGGCGGAGCTCGTCCCGGTGATGTCATTCCGGAGCTCGTCGAGGCGGTAACCCACCGCGAGCTTCGCCGCGATCTTCGCGATGGGATATCCGGTGGCCTTGGAAGCGAGCGCGCTCGACCTCGAAACGCGCGGGTTCATCTCGATGACGATGACCCGCCCGTCGTCCGGATTGACCGCGAACTGAATGTTGGAGCCTCCCGTATCGACACCGATTTCGGTGATGATGGCCCGTGCCGCGTCGCGAAGCCTTTGGTACTCGCGATCCGTCAGTGTCATGGCAGGAGCCACGGTGATCGAATCGCCCGTATGAACGCCCATCGGATCGAAGTTCTCGATCGTGCAAATCACACCGAAGTTGTCGGCGTGATCGCGAATCACCTCGAGCTCGTACTCCTTCCAACCGAGCAGGCTTTCCTCGATCAGACACTCGTGGATCGGGCTGCACTGAAAAGCCCAGCGAATCGCGCTGTCGAACTCCGTCTTGTTGTAGGCGACGCCGCCGCCGGAGCCCCCGAGCGTCAAGGACGGACGCAAGATCACAGGGAAGCCGATGCGCTCCGCGATGGCATTGGCCTGTTCCGTCGTCCGGGCCACCTCGGCCTTCGCGCTGTGAAGGCCGATCTTGTCCATCGCCGCCTTGAAGAGCTCACGCTCCTCGGCCTTTCGAATGGCACCGACCTTTGCCCCGATGAGCTCTACTCCGTGCTTTTCCAGGATCCCCCGGTCGGCGAGCTGTAGGGTCAGGTTGAGTGCGGTCTGCCCTCCGAGGGTGGGCAGCACTGCGTTTGGCTTCTCGCGCGCAATGATGGCTTCGAGGATCTCCGGGGTGAGCGGCTCGACGTAAGTTCGGTGCGCGAACTCCGGATCTGTCATGATGGTCGCCGGGTTCGAGTTGACCAGAATGACGCGATAGCCTTCTTCCTTGAGCGCCTTGGCGCCTTGCGTGCCGGAGTAGTCGAACTCGCAGGCCTGTCCGATGACGATCGGCCCCGACCCAATCAGAAGGATGCTTTCGATATCATCGCGGCGGGGCATCGGGTCAATTCAGCCAGGGCGGTCGGGGCGGCTTACCAGAGGGTCCAAGGGGCCGCAACCGGGAATCCCCTCAGCCCTCGAGCCGGTCCCGAAGCGCGTCGATGATCGCGTCGCCCCGCGGTCCTTGCGGCCGCAACCGAGCCCGGCGCCCGTGATCGGAAGCGATTTCCAGCTCGACCCACAAGACCGTACGACCTGCGATCTCCGAAAACGTACGGCCCCATTCGACGAACAACACCGCCCCCTCTTCGAGGAGCTCCTCGAGCCCGAGCTCCTCGAGCTCCGCGTCCTCACTCAAGCGATAGAGGTCGGCGTGCGCGATGGGAAGCCGTCCTTCATACCGATGCACCAAGGCGAACGTGGGACTGGTCACCGGGGTGTCCTCCGGGACACCTAGGCCGTGCACTGCGCCGCGCGTGAAGGTCGTCTTGCCCGACCCGAGGTCGCCCTCGAGGCAGATGACGTCGCCTCCTCGGAGCAGCGCGGCAAGCGCGCGCGCCACATCCATCGTTGCGGCTTCGCTGTCGAGCACGAGCTCCAGCATGCCCAAGCCCTGTCACATCCCAGGGCTCGGCGCACGCTCGGCTTCGTCAGACCTTGATCTGAATGCCCAACTGCTCGCGGAGGCTGAAGTAGCTCTCCGAAATGCTGTAGAGCACGATCTCTTTGACCTTGTCGCGCGGCGCCAGGTCCGCGGTCGACTCCGAAGCAATTTGCTGCGTCATGCGTACGGCCGTCTCTACGTCGTCACACAGCAGAAGACCAGCTCGAAGCGAGGTGACCTCCGTCGCCTGCATCCAGCGTTTGACGTCTGCCTGCCCACCGGCGTCCACGAACTTGCGAACGACCCGCTTCAACACGTCGATATGCGGCTGGTCCATGAACTTGGCGAGCTGCTTCGCCGTCGAATCGACGCTCGCATCACCGCCCCCCATACTGACCAGCCGCATGGCCGCGAGCAAGAGTGTCCGGAGCTCGGTGTGCGAATGGTACATGGTTCGGATGAAGTGCTCCGGCCTGTAGTAGCTCAGGTGACGTCCGCATACGAAAGCGAGGTCGACCGGGCGATAACCGGAGAGCAGCGTGTAGCCCGTGATGATGGCCGGCGGATTGCTTCGCGGCTCGTCACGTAGCGCCCCCGAAAGCTCCTTCTGAATGAAGAGCCGCACCGGGATGGTGACGTTGAGAACGTCCTGAGCCAGCTTGAACTGCCGCGCGAGAGCCAAGCTCGGATTCGCCAGATCTTCCGGCTTGCGCTTGTGAAGGTTCAGCTTCTTGTCGGGCACCGCCAGGGAAGCGCGCACCGCCGGAGCAATCACCTCCATGATCTTGGAGATGTAGAGGTCCTGGTCCGGATGCATCAGATCCTTCACCCAGTTTTCGTTGCTGACCCGAGCCTTGGGTTGGATTTCGCGATCCTGTCTGTACTGTTGATAGAACTTCCGTTGCTCCTCGTCCGCCTTCTGGAAGTACGAAAGCGTTCGCGCGATGCACCATGCCTTGTCGTAGGCGCGGGCATCGAAATAGAGCTTGTAAAGGGCGCGGTACGAATCCAGCCGGTTCGGGTCGTCCGCAATGAGCCACTGATGCTCGGCGATGGCTTCCGTAGTCCGGTCTGGCATCGTCGCATAGAGCTCTGCGAGGATCTGATGCTCGACGGCGTCGTCGGGCTTGAGGCGAGCAGCCATGCTGAAAGCCTCGGCCGCCGCGTCGAAGTTGCGCTGCCGGTCGCGGTAGATGATCCCCAACGTGTGCCACAGGTTCTGCTCGAGGTCGGTATTGCCTTGGTTGATGATGCGGTGGAGCATCTTGCGGTATGCCCGCTCCAAGGCCTTCCAGTCCTTGCGCGTATTGAGCACCTTGTTGATCGCCTCGAACGGCTTGAGCTGGGTGCTGTCGACGTCGAGCGCTTGGTTGAACCGCTCGAGAGCCCCGTCTTCGTCTTCCAGCTTGTCGCGCAAAATGACGCCAATCGTATACGTGTACTTGGCCTTCGCTTCTGGGCGCTCCTCGATTTCACAAATGCGCTCGATCGCGTCGATCGCCTCGGACCATCGCTCGGCAGCCTGGTAGGTCACCAGCAGCTTGTGCAGCACCACGTGGTTGTCGGGGTCGAGGTCCAGAGCCTCCGTGTAAGCTTCCGCAGCCGCATCAGGCTCGCCGAGCTTCTCCTGCCAGAGATCACCGAGCTCGATGAGGAGCGCGGCGCGAGCCATCGGCTCGTCCGTCACGTCGAGGATGCGCTTCTTGTACTCGACGACCGAGCTCCAATCACCGTCCGCGCTCTGTAGCTCGACCATGGCTTGGAGTGCGGGCACGAAATGCGTGTCCTCCTCGAGTGCCTTGTCGAACATGTTTCGCGCTTTCTTGTCCTCTCCCTGCTCCCGTTTGATGACGCCGAGCCGGTAGAAAACCTCGGTGATCTCGTCGCGACCCAGGGCATCGCGTTGCTGAACCAACAGCATCTGATGGTACTTGAAGGCGTCATCCCATCGTCGCGCCCGGAAATAGCTACCGGCCAACCCCTTGAGCGAAACCGGATCGTCCTCGTCGAGAGCGTATGCGCGCTCGTACGCGCTGACAGCCTCGTTCGCGTGCCCCAGCCTCGTTGCGGTCTCGCCGAGCAGCAACGCGAGTCGATGCCGTTCATGGGCCTCTCGCTTGTCCGAGCGTTGCACCAGTACCTGAAGAAGCGGAAACGCCTTTTCGTACCGCTCGTGCGCCAGGTACGCGTCGACCAGCGGCATGAGCGCTTCTTCGTTGTCCGGATCTGCTCCGGAGGCTTGCTCGAAGGCGTCGACTGCCCCGGCCTCTTCATCGAGCCTATCGGCCCGAATCCTGCCCAGCTCGACCAGCAGTGCCGCTCGGGCTCGGCTATTGTCCGTATGCTCGACCTCGAGGCCGAGCGTCTTGCCAGCAGCCAACCAGTCCCCGGAGTCCACGTGGATCTTGCGCATCGCGGCGAGCGACGGCAGATGCGACGGCTCCAAATCGACGGCGGCCTGGAACTGCTCCAACGCAGCCCCGCGGTCGCCGAGCTCCTGATCCAGAATGCAGCCCATTCGGTGCTTGAGCGCCACCTGATCGGACGGTTCGTCGACGATGGCCGCCATCTGACCCAACACGTCTAGAGCTGCCGCGTAGTCACCCTTGCGCTCGTAGAGCTTGGCGAGCGCCCGAAGACTGATCAAGTCGTGCTCGTTCAGGTTGAGGGCGTTCAGATAACTGTCGATCGCCTGCTCTGCGTCATCCTTGTAGGAGCCGTAGACCTCGCCTAGCTCCCGGAAGATGCGAACGCGCTCTTCGTTGTCCGCAGTTGCGCTCGCGTGACGATCGTAGGTTCGCACCAAGTCGTCCCATCGTTGCATGGTCCTGTAGAGCTGCTCGAGGCGGCACAGCGCTCCGTCGTGCAACGGATCGATGTCGAGAACCTGCTCGAGCCGCTCTGCTGCGTTGTCCAGCTTGCGGAACTCCTGCTGCCACATCTGCGAAAGGCGCATTAGGATCTCGATGCGCTCCCGCTCCGTAGCCACCACCTCGTACTCCCGCTCGAGGATGGTGACCAGATCTTGGCACCGTCCTTCTTGCTCGTAGAGACGCTCGAGCCCCCTCAGCGCACGCAAATTGGACGGTGAGAGCTCTGCAGCCTTCTCGTAGTTGTCGATGGCAGCCCGAGTATCGTTGAAACGCTCCTCGTAGGCCTCCGCAACCTGGAGCAACGCGGACACGACGCTGTCGACGTCCTGCACGGCCTGCGCTTTGCGCTCCAAGATGTTGAGCAGCTTGTTGGAGCGTCCTTCCTCGCGGTAGATGCGCTCGAGGGCTTCCAGCGCCCCCACGTGCTTTTCCTTCAGCTGCAACGCGCGGCGGTAGTAGTCCTCTGCCTCTTGCCGCATCGCGAACCGGTCATCGGCAAGGTCGCCCATGCGCACGTACGTATCGGCTTTCACGCCGTCGTCGTTGGTGAGCTCAACGAGCTTGGCGAGCGCCTGCGCGAGCTTGTCCCATTGATGGGTGGTCTCGTAGAGGTCCCCGAGCTGCCACCATGCTTTGGCGTTGCTCGGGTCGAGCGCTCGAATCTGCTCGTAGTACGGAATCGCATACTCGGGATGGCCGAGATCTTGCCCGTACCACTTTGCACAACACAAGCAGATCGCGATCTGCGTCTCCGGATCATGATTCTCCTGAAGCGCGTGGTTTGCCGAAGTGAGAAGCTCGTTCCACTTCTCGTGGGCTGCGGCGACCCGCTCGAGATCGACGGCTGTGTTCTTGTTGGAGAAGTCCTCGGTCCAAGCGATGTAGAGCGTGTGGTAGGCCTGGTCTCCATCTCCGAGCTTGTCTTCGTAGACCCTTGCGGCCGCCCGCAGAAGCTCAATTCGCTCGTCGCGGTCCTCGGTGTTTTCGATTCGAGTGACGTATAGATCGATCAGATCGTCCCAGCGCTCGGCCTCCCTGTGCAACGCTTGGAGCTCGGAGAACGCCCACTCGTGCATCGGGTCGACTTCCAGGATGCGACTGAACGCGCCCGCGGCGCGATCCTTGTCGCCGACCTGGTGCTCCCAGAGCTCGATCACCGAAATGAGCTGACGAATCTTGTCGCGTGGGTCGACGAGCGCCTGAGCCCGTTGCTCCATCACCCCGATGACGTCTTCCCACTGGTTTTCCTGACGATGGATGATCTCCAGGGCGTCGAGCGCTTCGAAGAAGGCCGGGTCGATGTTGAGCACGTTCCGATAGGCATCGACGGCATCGGCCGGCTGCCCCAGTTCGTTCGCATAGATGTGACCGAGCTGCATGTAGACGGTGATGAGGTCGGCATCCTCCAAAGTCGCCGCACCCACGTCGATGATCCGGTGAAGCGTGTCGGCCCGCTCACGCGACTGTCCGCCAGCCCTTTGGATCTCGGCGATGCTGAACAGCGCGTACGTGTTCGAAGGATCGATGTCGAGAACCCGTTCCCAGTTCTCGATGGCGTTTCGCTCGCGGCCGAGCTTTTCGTACCAGACGCGGCCGAGGTCCGAGTAGACCTGGACGCGGAACGCATCATCGCTGGCGACGGCAGCCTCTCGCTCGAGGACGTCGACGAGATCACGCCAGTTGCCCTGAGATGCATAGATGTCCCCGAGGGCATTGAGCGCTTCGGGATCCTCGCCGCGCAAGTCTAGGACGCGTTGCCACAACCCGATCGCCTTGTCCGGATCGCGGAGACGATTGGACGACAGTCGCGCCATGCGAGCAAAGATCTCCGCCTGCTGCGCATCCCCGAGCGCGATACTCAGCTCCTTTTCGAACGCGGAGAAGAGCTCGGGCCAGCGTTCGAGGTTCGCATAGATCCGTTGCAGCGCCTGAATCGAAGGTGCGTGCTCCGAGTCGTGATCGTCGAGAAGCTTGTGAAACACCTCGAGCGCTTCTTCGGTCCGCCCGAGATGATGATCGAGGACCGTTCCCAAACGATACTGCAGCTCGATCAGCTCGGAGCCGTTGCTGCAGCCTTCGATTCGCTTGCGCAAGACCTGCGCGAGCGCCCGATGAGCGCCATGCTCGGTGTAGATTCGATCCAGTGCGGCGAGGGCTCTCTCGTCGTGGTCGTCGACACCTAGGACGAATCGGTAGGTTTCCTCGGCACGCTCCAGATCCTGCAGTTGCTCTTCGTACACCTTCGCCAGGCGGCGTCCGAGCTCGGCCTTGCTGATCGGATCGCCGGTCTGCTGAATCCCGTCCGCGTACGTGCTGGCGAGCTCCGTCCACCCATCGACTATCGCGGAAAGGCGCTCAGCCTCTCCGATTGAATGATCGTGGCTCGGGTCTTCGAGGACCGCCTTCTGCATCCACAGAAACGCTCGGGCGTGGTCGGCTGCCTTGCCCTCGGCGATCTCGGCCAACCGGTGCATCATGACCACGCGCTCGATCGGGTCCTTCTGATGCTCGACCTGAGCTTCCTGCACGTTGAGCAGCTGGCTCCAGTTGCCCTGCATTCGATACAAAGGCTCGAGCACCTCGCCGATTTCGAGGGGCCGCACGCCGCTCGCAAACAAGCCCTCGAGCGCCGAGACGGCAGGTGCGTACTCCGGCGCGGCCGCGATGATCTCGCGGTACTGGGCGATCGCCGAATCGACGTTGCCCAGGCGGGTTTGGAAGATCTGTCCCGTTCGGAACTGCAGATTCAGCACTTCCTCGGGCGTCGTCGCCACCGCCGCCTCGATCCGCAACGTGGCGGCGAGATCATCCCAGCGCTCCGTCTGCTCGTAGAGCCGGTCGAGCGCCTCGATGGCGGCCACGTCCGACGGGTCGATGTCGACCACGAACTGGTACCGGGAAATCGCGGCATCGACGTCGTCGAGTTGGACCTCGTTGATCACCGCCGAGCGCTTGGCGAGATGAACTACGTCCTCGGGCGATTCCTCGCGCCTTTTCTGCACTTCCTCGTCATAACGAGAAGCAACCTCATGCCAGCGGCCCGTCTGCTCGGCCAGGCGCTCGAGGGCGGAAAGCGTGAGCTCGTTGTCGATGTCGAGCGGAAGCGCCCGCACGAAAGCCTGGAATGCCGCGGGCAGATCCTCGAGCTGAATCTCGTAGATCTCGGCTAGTTGCTGGAGCATCTCCACACGCTCGGCCGGATCGTCGGTGAAGCGCACCTTGACCTCGCGAGCCTCGGCGAGCTTCCGGTACTCACCGGCCCCCAGATAGACCTCCTCCAAAACCTCGGCTGCCGCCAGCGGCTCGACGGCGTCCTGCGCCATCGTACGGAGGGCTTCGAGCGTCGGACGATGATCGGGCGCCTCGGCCAGGATGTCGCGATATATCTCGATGGCGCGCGCCGGATCCTCGAGCTGGCGCCTCCAGAGCTCGCCAATGCGGAAGCGAAGATCGATTCTCGCGTCGTCGTCGGCCACCAAGTCGGACTGGCGCTCGAGAACCTGCAACAAGTCTCGCCACTGCGCGGTCTCCTCATACAACGCGTCGAGGTGACCGAGCGCGGTGAGATCGTCCGGATCGATCTCCAGCACGCGCTGGTAGGCATCGATTGCCTTGTCGGAATCCTCGAGCTGACCCTCGAGAACGCGGCCCATGGCCGTGAAGAGCTCCTTGCGAACGTCCGGATCGGCAACCACCTCCGCCTTGCGCTCGTAGGACTCGAGCAGAGACGGCCACTTTCCGAGCTGCGTTTGGAGCTCGATTAACCGATCCAGCGACTCGACGTCCTCTGGATCGTTCTCCAAGACCTTCTGATATACGGCGATTGCCTCCGACGGCTTGTCGAGAATGTCTTCGTAGATCGCAGCAGCCTTGACGAGCTGCTCGCGTTGATCGACCGGCGAAGTCGCCATCTGCGCTTTGCGACCGTAGATCCCAGCCAGATCCTCGTAGCGCTCCGTTTGTTGGAAGAGCCGCTCGAGCGCGTCGGCCGAACGCTGATGGAGCTCGTCGGTTTGGAGCACCCGCTCGTAGTGCTCGATGGCGCGGTCGAGCTGACCGAGGTCCTCCTCGCGGATCTGCGCGGCACGGAGCAACAGTGAGACCGCAAGCTGCGGATCGTCGACCGATTCGACCACCTGCTCGTACACGGCCGCAAGCGCGTCCGACGCGCCAACGGCAGCGCTCAATCGCTCGAGCTCTTCCTTGGACTTCGGGTGCCCCGGATCTTCACCGAACGCCCGTGCGTAGCTTTCGAAGGCCCCATGCAGGTCGCCCAAGGAGAACTCCTGCAGCTTGGCGATCTGGTGGAAGAGCTCCAAGCGCCGTTCAGGAGACGTCGCGTGATGGGCCTGAATCTCGTACACCTCGGCGAGGCGTCCCGCTGCGCCGCTCCGTTCGTAGATCGGCTCGAGAATGTCTGCGACGGCGGCCTGATGCTCGGACGACTCGAGCAGGCGCTCCAACGCGCCGAGCGCAGCCGGATTGTCCGGATCGCTGGCAAGAACGTCGCGATAGATCTCGATGGCCGAGTCGGGCGAAGCCATGCGTTTCTCGCGGATTTCGGCGAGACGAAGCATGAGCTCGGTCTTCTCGCTCGGCTCGTCTACGAGGGAGAGCTGTCGCTCGACGTTGTCAGCGAGGTCGCTCCACAGGCCGCGTCGTGCGAGCAGGCCGTCCAGCGTGCGCAGCGCCTCTCGGTTGGTTGGGTCGAGCTCGAGGATTTCGTTCTGAAGCGCAATGGCCTGGTCGGCCTCGTCGAGAACGTCCGCGTGAATGCGTCCCATTTCTGCTAGGACCGCGATCTTGTCGTCGGGGTCGGAGCACGCCTCAGCGCGCGCTCGAAGCACGCCGGCGAGGTCATGCCAGCGCTCCGCACCGCGGTAGAGCGCGTCGAGCGCATCGAGAACCTCGAAATCTGCGGCATCGACTTCGAGCACTTTTCGGTAGGCCGAGACTGCAGCCTCTACATCTCCAAGCTGCGACTCGTGAATCCGTGCCGTCTTGATCCAAAGCGACCGGCTCAAGGAAACGTCTTCGACGCTCGCTGCGAGATCACCGGTCAGCTCGGCCACCGCTTCGAACGAGTCATGCTCTGCAGCGACTAGCTCGAGACGCTGCAGGGTCCCCGTGTCCGAGGGCATTTCTCGGAATGCCTCGCACAGCGCAGCAAAACCCCGCTCGTGGTCGCCGATGTGTTGGAAGTACGTATCGGCGACGCGACAAAGCAGCTCGAGGCGCCGTCGTGCCTCGGAGCTGAAGCGGCTCTGCACCCGCAGCGCGTTGACGTACGAGGCCCATTCCTCGCTCATTTCGTAGATCGGCTCGAGGACGCGGGAAGCCTGGGCGGCCACTTCGTCATCGTCGAGAAGCTGCTCGAGGCGCTCCTTGGCGCCGTCGTGCTCGGGAAGCAGCGACAAGACCTCGCGATAAAGGTCCACTGCGCGATGCTTGTCTCCGAGGCGGGACTCGCAGACTCGCCCAAGCCTGAACTTGAGCGCGGCGAGCTCCTCGTGACTCTGTGGCCCTGCTTCGATGCGACGCTCCAGCAGCTGGCCGAGCTCCGCCCACTTGGATTGGGACTCGTAGAGGCGCTCGAGCTCCTGACAGGCCTCGCTCTCATCGACCCCGTGCTCGTCGATGATGCCTTCGAAGGCTTCAATTGCCTTGTCCACGTCGTTGAGGGCCTCTGCGAACAAACGAGCGCGCCGATAGGCCACGCCGAGGCGAGCATCGGGATTCTCCTCGAGCTCGATCCGGCGTTCGTAGATGTCGAGGAGCTCCTCGAAGCGCTCCGTTTGCACATACAGCTCGCCGAGAGCGTCGAGCGCGACCAAGTTGTCGCTCTCGAGGGCGTACACGCCTTCGAACTGTCCGATGGCCTCGTCAATCCGGTCGAGCTGCACCAGCGTCTGTCCGTAGCTCAGCCGAATGGGCACGGCCTGGAAAGGATCGGAAACCGCGTCGATCGCCGACTCGAAGCTCGACACCAGCCGATCCCAGCCGTTGAGCTCCTCGGCCAGCCGCTCGACATCCGTTCGAGCGCCGTCGTCGGTGGGCGCCAGGCGGAATGCTTCGAGATACCGCTCGAAGGCGACTTCCGGTTGGCGGAGGCGCTCCTCGAAGACCCGGCCTATCTTGCAGAGAAGCTCGACTTTCGAGCTGACCTCGCTCGCATGGGCGAACCGCACCTCGAGAACGGACACCAGCTTGCGCGCGTCGTGCGCGTCTTCGTAGATCGGCGTGAGCGCCTCGGCAGCCTGCACGTTGTCTGGGTCGACGCCGAGAATCTTCTCGTACACGCGCGCGGCCCGGTCCGGCTTGCCTTTTTCCCGCTCCCAGAGGCGCGCAGCCCTGAAGAGCAGCGCGATCTTTTCCTCGGCAGATGTGTCTTGCGCTTCGGCCTGACGTTCGACGATGCGAATGAGCTCGTCCCACTTCTCGGCGTCCGCATAGAAAGCTTCGAGCTCGTCCCACGCCCCGAGGGATACGTAGCGTCGCTTGAGCTGCTCTTGCGCGCGTCGATCCGAAGGGTCGAGCTCCAGCAGCTTCTTGAAGGCGCGAATGGCGCCTTCATCATTTCCGACCTTGTCGGCGTAGATCATGCCGAGCTTCTGCAGTTGCTGCTTCATGGAGCCGACATCGGTATCGGCTGCGACGAGAGTCTCGAGAACCTCGGCAAGCGGCTCCCACTCTCGGGCCCGCTCATAGAGCTGCGCCAGGTTCTCCAACGCGGTTGCATTACTCGGGTCGTCTTCGAGAACCTTCTGCCACAGTTCGATGCAAACCCCTGGCTTGCGTAGCCTCTGCGTCGCCAGGTCGGCCATGTCGCAGTAGCGAGGCAATCGCTCTTGCTGCGGCAGCAGCTCGACCTCGCGCTGCATCGTACGAATCAGCTTTTCCCAATCGCGGCGCTTCTCGTACATCTCCTTGAGCCGCTCGATGGCGTCGGTATCGTGCGGGTCGTGCTCGAGGAGTTGCTCGAAGCACTTGATGGCTTCTGCCTGATTGCTGGATCGCTCCAGATACAACGTCCCTGCCTGACGGAAGAGCTCGACCTTTTCTGCAGATGACGGCACCAGGTCGGCTTTGCTGAGGATGGAGCGGATCATGTCCGACCATCGCTTCTGGTCCTCGAACTTCGCAATCGCGTCGTCGAGCTTTTCGATCTCCGCCACCTCGTCGGCCGTCAGCTCGCGAACCTCATCCCCCGATTTTTCTTCCGACATCTTGCCCCCGCCCCCTTATGGCGATTCGGTCCTCAACTCTGCGAGACGATCTCGAGCGGCTTTCACGTAGTGCTCCGGCGCGTCTGTCCCCGCCATCATCACGTACTTGTCGAGGTAGCGTTTTGCCTCCTCGTCGTTGCCCTGGAGCCCGTATGTCCAACCGAGCGAAAACAACGCGTCCGACATGCCAGGCACGATCCCGAGCGCTTTTTGAAACTCGGCAATCGCCTCGTCGAACTTGCGCTGCTGCTGATACACGGTGCCGAGGAGGTGGTGGATGTTCGCCTCCTCTTCGGTCCCGGGCATCGCGACCTTGAGCGCTTCGGTCAGCACCTGCGCAGCATGATCGGGATATCGAAGGTCCGCGTACAGCCGGCCGAGCGCCGAATACGACGGCAGAAACCGGGGACCGGTCTTGATCGCGTCAGTGTACTGGTGGAGCGCATTCTGCGGATCCTCGAGCTCCTCGCTGCAGCGTCCGAGCTTGAAGTGCGCCTTGAAGAGAGTCGGGTCCAGCTCGAGCGCTTTGGTGAAGGCGGCTTGCGCACCCTTCCAATCCTCGAGCTCCATCAGGACGGTGCCGAGCTTCTCGTGGTAACCAGGAACGTCCGGCTTCGCGACGATCCCGCGTTCGAGCGCTTCGCGCGCGGCCGAGAACGCCCGCAACTCGATGCGGACGATCGCCAGATTGAAATACGCTTGATGGTTGGTGGGATCGATCGCCGCAGCCTTCTCCAGGCTCTCCGCGGCCTCGCTGAACCGCTTCATTTGAGCCAGCTCGACCCCCGCGTTCATCTCGTTCATCGATTCCACGCGGGCACGCGAACAGTTGCCGCCCATCAGGATTAGACCCACCAATACCAAGCCGAATGTGCGAGGTCCCATCGTTGCCTCCCGTGCTTGCAAATTCACAAGCACTTCAATCCTACAGCATTTGTCGCATGGCCAACAACTCCAAATCCAGCTCTTTTTCAGCTGTTTTCGCCTTTTTGGCCAGTTTCAGACCAGCCCACGCCTCCTGAACGGCAGGCCAGGAGCTGGAAAGCAGGGATATCCGAAGGAAAACTCGCTCACGCCGCGGCCGGAACGTCACTGGCCGGCGGCGTCGAGCAGGAACGGATAGTTTACGACCACCACACCGCCGCCATCGGGCGCTGGGAAGGTCCAACGGCGAACGGCCTGCACGATGCAGCCCTCGACCGCCGCATTGCGCAGGCTCGAGTCGGCCACCATCGCCGACTGGACCGAGCCGGTCGGCGAGATGACGAAGCGCGTGGTCACCCGTCCCTGGAGGTCGGGCCGCGCGTTGAGCTGTTGCTCGTAGCAAAACTTCACCTCGTTGATGTGGCGTCGTACCACACGACGGATGACTTCCTTCGAGAGCGAGCCGCGAACCTCGGCTCCGCCGCTCCGAACCTGCGGCACGCCCGCCGAGCGTCCTCGGAAGCCGCCGACACCGCGACCGTAGCCACCCTCGCCGTCGCCTCGGCCGCCGCCTCGGCCGATCGTGCCGAATCGTGCCGAAGTTGCCCATGCCGATGGTGCCCTGGCCGAGACCGCCGCCGCCTCGCCCGGTGCCCCGCAAGCCGAGACCGCCGAAGCCGAAGTTCTGGCCGATGTCGTTGCCGGTCATGGCGCCAAGCGCGCTGGTCGGATCGTTGCCCAGCGCGAAGTCGGCGCCGTACGGCGAGGTCGGCGCATTGAACGAGCCTTGCATCGACGCAAGCGTCCCGATGATGCCTGCCGTGCGCGCCTCTTCCTTGGCCTGCTCGCGTGCCATCACGGGATCGGGGTTGTCCTCCGGCCCTTGAATGCCGTACTTGTTCTTGGTCTTCTCGGCGGTTTCGTCGCCCATCTGACCCTGCTCGCCTTCGTGCGCCTTGCCCGTGCCGCCGCCGGACGAATCGGAGCCGTTCAGCCACTCGGGCTCCGGCTCCTCGAGCTCCTCCGGCTCCATCAGGAACTGAGTGGCCAACAGGTCCGAGGAAAGCCCGCGCGGACGGGGCGGTTGAAAGTAGAACATCGTGAGCACGAGGCTCGCAAAAAGCGCGGCGCCCGCCACGTAGATCATGGGACGAACGTCGAGCTTGGCGTGACCGGCGACCTTCTTGCCGGCTTTGACGTCCTTGACGATGAAGGTGAAGTTGCGGTGCTTGATGCGAACCGAGCCGCCCTCCGGCACCGGGAACTCCAACGCGCCGGCAACACGCGAGCTGGGACGAAAATCGCCCTGCCCGCGCATGAGGTCGAACGAGCGCGTCTGATGCCCGATCATGGCCTCTCCCTTGGCGCCTTCCGGCACGATGGCCGTCACGCCCGCGCCCTCCGCCACGCAAAGAGGCATGCGGTCCACGCCGATCGCGTCGTGACCAAGAATGAAATCGACATCTTCGCCGTTGGGCTCGCCGACGTAGTAGTCTCGCGGTGGATTCAAGTAGTCCACGTTGAGGACGTTGCGGTCACCCCAAAGCACGGAGACTTCGATGGCTCGCTCGTCGGTTTCGATCTCGTGCGACGGAACCGCTGGACCCGTCGCGACCAGCCCGTACTGCGGCCCCTCGTCCTCGGCGGAGGCCGCAAACGGCGTGCGCGACTTGCGCTTTGCGCCCACCTCGAACGGATTGAACTTGGGGCCTGATTCTTCGTCTCTAACGACCGTCGGCGGCGCGCTTTTCGTCCGCGGCTC
>LJTN01000007.1 GCA_001303415.1 Myxococcales bacterium SG8_38 | reverse complement strand
GCCGAACGGCTTGTGCTCCACCTCGAAGCTGCACCATTCCGCCCGCCGCTCGATCTCAAGCGACGGAATGGCGAATCCGCGGAGCGCCCCCGGCTTGCTGAGGCGTACGACCACCGAGTCGACCTGGGCGCGTCGCTCGTCAGGCGCGGGTGGGGCAAGGATATACCGGGCGAGAACGTGCGCGGCCGTTTCGAGAAGACGAAAGCGGCAGCTACGCAGGAGGAATACCAACTGGGAAGCCACGGCCGCATAGTCGACCGTAGCGCGCAGGCTTTCCTTGACCGCGGACGCCTCGGTGCAAAGCCGCATTTCGACGTCGACGCAGAGCGGTTGGGAGGCGTTCCGCTCGTGCGGGTAGACTCCCACGACGCAGTCCACCATCAGCTCCTCGATGCGCAGGACGTCCATTCGGCGAAGGCTATCGCATTTCGCGACTTCTGCTAGAGTGCCGCAGCCCATGAGCGATCCGAGGCCCAGTCCCATCAACGATGTCGCGGAAGTGGCCGCGTTTCGCCCGGTGCCGCGAACGGGCGTGATCTATGTCACCGTCGAAGCGCAGAAGCGCGGCTACGTCCACGACGCGCCGGACTGGTGCAACTTGGGACAGGGCCAACCCGACACCTCGCCGCTCCCAGGCGCTCCCGAGCGCGTCACGAGCATCGAGGTGCACCCAGCGGACCTCGACTATGCTCCGATACCTGGCGTGTGGGAGCTTCGTGAAGCAGTGGCGGGCCTCTACAATCAGCTGTTCCGCCGTGGAATGAAATCACAGTATTCGGCGGAGAACGTTGCCATCGCCGGTGGCGGACGGGTGGCGGTCATGCGGGCGTGCGCAGCGATTGCACCCATTCACTTGGGACACTTTCTGCCGGACTACACGGCGTACGAAGAGCTTCTCGATGTGTTTCGGCGGTTCTTGCCGATCCCCATCCTGCTGGACCCGAAGCATGGGTATGAGTTCACCCGCCGGGAGCTCGAGGACGAGATTCTCGGACGTGGGCTGAGCGCGATCCTGGCGAGCAATCCCTGCAACCCGACCGGGAAGGTGGTGCAAGGAGATGCGCTCGCCGGATGGGTTGAAACCGCGAGGGACCTCGGGTGCGCCCTGCTGCTCGACGAGTTCTATTCTCATTACGTCTGGACAGGCGATCGATCGATCATCAGCGCGACCGAATACGTCGAGGACGTCGACGAAGACCCCGTTGTGGTGTTCGACGGGCTCACCAAGAACTGGCGCTATCCCGGCTTTCGGGTGAGCTGGATCGTCGGTCCGAGGCGTGTGATCGAGTCTGCCGCGAGCGCTGGCTCCTTTCTCGACGGCGGAGGCGTGGCGCCGGTTCAGCGGGCCGCCGTCGATCTCGTGCAAGAGAAGCCGACCCTGCAGGAAACGGCGGCCATCCAAGGCGAGTTCAAGCAAAAGCGGGACTTCCTGGTCGAAGGCCTAAAGGACGTCGGTGTCCGATTCGACCTCGAGCCGCAGGGCACCTTCTATGCATGGGGAGACCTGAGCGGGTTACCCCCGTCGCTTCGGAATAGCGACGACTTTTTCAAAGCGGCCCTCGACCGCAAGGTGATCTGCGTGCCCGGCCACTTCTTCGACGTGAATCCCGGGAAGCGCCGGACCGGCCGCCCCTCTCGGTTCGTCCAGCACGTCCGATTCTCGTTCGGGCCGCACATGGCAGTGCTCGAAGAGGCGCTCGGGCGGCTCGACGCGATGGTGCGCGAAGCCCGGTAGGAGCCGCGACTAGAAGTCGCCTCAACTCGGCGAAATCCGATCGGAATTCGCCTTGGACACGCTGCTTTTTTCCGGATTTGGGCTTGTGTAGGCAACCATGCTACACATGACGACATCCGCCGCGATCGCATCGAGGGTTGCGAGAGAACCTCGGGAGGCGGCCCCCTTCGTGAAATGGGCCGGAGGCAAGGGACGACTGCTCAGCCAACTGCGGCCGCTCCTCCCTCCGGGTGTCGCCCGCATGCGGCACGTCGAGCCATTCGTCGGCGGTGGGGCCATGTTCTTTTCGCGCCAGCCGAGCCGAGCCTTGCTGACGGACATCAACCCTCAGTTGATCGACGCCTATCACGCGATCCGCGACGACGTGGATCGGGTGATTGACGCACTGGAAGCGCTCGCGGCCGACCACTGCAAGGAACGCTACTACCAGGTCCGCGAACGCTACAACCGCGGCGCGAGGCTCACCGCCGAAAAGCGCGCGGCGATGTTCATTTACTTGAACAAGACCTGCTTCAACGGTCTGCATCGGGTGAATCGAAAGGGCGAGTTCAACGTGCCTTTTGGCTCCTACAAGAATCCACGCATCTTGAACGAGGGAGGCCTGAGAGCAGCAAGCCGTGCGCTCCGTTCAGCGGAGCTTCGCTGCTCCTCTTTCGAGGCATTGCTCGAAACCGCCAAACCGGGCGACTTCATCTATTTCGATCCACCGTACGAGCCGGTATCGACGACCGCGAGCTTCACTTCCTATGCGCGCGACGGATTTTCGCGAGTGGATCAACGACGGCTGGCCGAGGTTTATGGAGCGCTCGACCGAAGGGGCTGCAAGCTCATGCTTTCCAACAGCGACGTCCCGTTCATCCGGAACCTCTACCGGCGCTTCAAGGTGGACATCGTAGCTGCGCCCCGCGCGATCAACTGCGACGCCGCGAAACGCGGCAAGGTGACCGAGATCGTGGTCCGCAACTACGCATGAAGAGCGGCCCGACTGAGCCTCATTCCCGAATGGTCGGCCTCCCGGCGGCCCGCTGCTCCTCGGCCGAGTATGGGCAGTGCCGGCATCCCGACCCGCAACACCTGCCCCGGGCTCGAAGCGTCGCTTCCGTCATGACGAACAGACCCGTGTCCGGATCGAGATACCCTTCGTCGCCACGCTTCATCGCGGCGCGATGAGCCTCCAGAACGTGCGGCGGGAGCGTGTCGGACACGGCCGGACTCTGGGGCCTATCCCTCCGGCCGCAAGCGGCCGAGGCCGCTACTCCAGCGTGATTCTGGATGCCCTCACGAATTCCGCGGTTGCAGGATGCTCACTGCGGAGCAGCTCCTCTTTGGTGCCCGATGCCACGATTCGTCCCTCGTGTAGAAAGCTCAAGTAGTTTGCGATGCGCATGACCGACGCCATGTCGTGGCTGATCACGATCGAAGTCACCCCAAACATCTCTTCGGCCTCGATGATCAGGTCGTCGACCATCTCGGTCGTGATCGGATCGAGGCCCGTCGTGGGCTCGTCGTAAATCAGGATCTCGCTCTCCAGGACCATCGCCCTCGCCACGGCAACGCGCTTCTGCATGCCGCCAGACAGCTCGGCGGGCAGCTTGTGGGCCGCGCCTGCGACGCCCAGTGCCGACAAACGCGCCATGACGCGATCGCGCACCTCCTTGCGCGAGAGAGTGGTGTGCTCTCGGAGCGGGAATGCCACGTTGTCGAAGACGGTCATCGAGTCGAAGAGCGCCGACATTTGGAACACCATGCCGAACGTGCGTCGCATTGCGGCGAGCTCGAGGCCTTCGAGCTTCGCGAAATCGATCCCGTTGACCAACAGCTTTCCAGAATCCGGTTTTTCGAGGCGTATCAGCTGGCGCATCAACACGGTCTTGCCGGAGCCCGAAGGACCGATGATCAGATTGGTCTTGCCTCGATGAATGTCGAGGGAAACCCCTTTCAAGACGTGCTGGTCTCCGTAGCTCTTGTGTACGTCGACGATGCGCACGTGGATGGGATCATCCTTCTTCTGCGGAGGCAGCGAAGCGTGCGCGAGCCGCATCGCATTGCGCCTAAAGAGCTTCATCAGAAGAAACCTTGACCCAAGATCAGGCTGGTCACGAGATAGTCGAGCATGAGGATCGCAATGGCGCTTTGGACGACCGCACGATTGGTCGCCCGTCCGACGCCGGCTGCGCCGCCTCTTGCATAGAAGCCTTGCCGGCACGCGATCAGCGTCACTGCAATGCCGAACACCATGGCCTTGATCAGGCCCTGCGACACGTCATCCCAGTCCACCAACCACTGCAAGCGGTCCATGAAGACTCCTGGGTCGAGCCCGAGCAGCGACACCGCGACGAAGAACGCGCCGAACACCCCGACTATGTTGAAGAGCATCGTGAGCACGGGGACCATGACGAGCCCGGCCACTAGACGCGGCACCACCAGGAACTGCACCGGATTGATGGCCATGGTGATGAGCGCATCGATCTGGCTGGTCACACGCATGGAGCCGAGCTCCGTCGTCATCGCGCTGCCCGCGCGGCTCGTGACCATCAACGCGGCAAAGACCGGACCCACCTCGCGGGCAAGCGCCAGGCCGATGACTGCTCCGGTCTGGTTCTCCGCTCCGAAGTCGCGAAAGCCGTCCACGAGCTGGAGCGCGAGAACGCCTCCGACGAAGAGCGCGGTCAAAGAGACGATGAAGATCGAGCCGATGCCCACGAACTCCATGGCCTCGACCAGAAGCCGGCCGCGATAGGGCGGACGAATGCCCCAGAACAAGGCCTCTCCAAGCAACTCGAAGAGCGCGCCGAGCTCGGCGAACGGCGAGAGAAGGAGCTTGAGGAGCCATTCGCCCGCATCGCGCAAGGACGCGCGGGGTTTCGACGACTCTTCGGCGTCGGACGCGGTGGGCGCGGCGTCAGGCACGAGGGCTTCATAGCATGCTTCTGCGCGGGACCGTCAGGCGTTCAGGTAGAGGCGAGGCACGCGCCGCGATACGTTCGTGAGAACCTCGTAAGGTATCGTCCCCGCCGCGGCGGCGAGATCCCGCGCGTCGAGGGTGCCGCCGTCCTGCTCCCCGAGAAGAAGCGCTTCGTCACCGACGGCGACGCCCGGCACGTCCGTCACGTCGACCGTGGTGAGGTCCATCGAGACGTTCCCGACGATCGAGCAACGCACTCCGTGGACCAAGACCTGCCCTCGATTCGATGCCGACCGCAGCAAGCCGTCCCCGTAGCCGAGCGGGAGAGTGGCCAAGCGCGTTTGTCGGGCGGCGCGAAAGGAGCGGCCGTAGCCGGCGGACTCGCCCGGCTGAAGCGTCCGCAGCTGCAAGACCTCGGTCCGCCAACGCATCGCAGGACGCAAGGGCGCGTCGATCGAGCTCGAACCCGGGTAACCGTAGATCGCGAGGCCTGGCCTCACCCAATCGAAATGCGTTTCGGGATGACGGAATACGGCAGCGCTGTTGGCCGCATGCATCACCGCCGGCTCGTGACCGAAGCGACGGACTAGACCCTCCGCACGCTTGAACGCGGCGATCTGTTCCGCCACGTATTCGGGGTCTGCATCCGCGGTCGACAAATGGGTCATGAGCCCCGCGATGCGAATCGAAGGAAAGCGGCGCAGCTCGCGGAGAAAGCCCGTGAGCTCGCGCAGCGGCACGCCGAGGCGCCCCATTCCCGTATCGACCTTGAGGTGCACGTCGAGAGGGCGGCCCCCGGCCACCACGTCGAAGGCGCTCGCTTCGCTGATCTCGTAGATGACCGGCGTCAGCCCAGCGGCGACGATCTCTCGATGCGCGCCGCCGTTGATGCCGTTGAGCACCAAGATTGCCCGGTCGATGCCGGCCTCGCGAAGCTCGATGCCTTCCTCCGCCAATGCGACCCCGAACCCGTCCACGCCTTCGGCCTGAAGCCGCCGGGCAACCGGCACCACGCCGTGCCCGTAGGCGTCGGCCTTCACGACCGCGAGGACCCGGCGTCCGGGCGCAGCGGCGCGCACGACCTGGAGGTTGTGTGCGATGGCATCGAGCAGGATCTCGGCACGCGTGGGGCGCAAAGATGCTTCCGCGCGTCGCATCTCGGGCCTCAACGGTGTGGCGGAATCGAATTGCACCGCATGGAGCTAACGGCTGGCCGGGTCGGCGTCAAGCATTGGCGTCCCCGCCGGCGGGGACTAGGCTGCTGCCTGATGGCGAGGGCGGGAGGACGTCGGCAGCAGGCGATCAAGCGTGCGGAGCATCGCGCGTCCGGGCTGCTTTGGGGAGGGATGCTGTTGGGAGGCATCCTCGCCGTCGGCATCGTGCTCGCACCTCGGCTTCGGGAGGCGGCAGACGAGAAGGTCACTCCGGTCGAGATCGCGCCCGAGGAGGCGCCACGCCCCGCTGTCGCCCCCGCCGTGGAAGAGCTCGGGGTGCGCGTGATTCGAAAGTACCCGCATGCCGACGACGCATTCACGCAAGGTCTCATCTGGCATGGAGGCGTTCTATACGAGAGCACCGGCCGGTACGGCCGCTCGTCGCTGCGCAGAGTCCGTCTCGAGAACGGCGAGATTCTCGCCGAGCGCAGGCTCGAGCCCCAGATCTTTGGAGAAGGGCTGGCGGTCGTCGGTCAGCAGCTGATTCAGCTGACCTGGCGGGAGGGCGTGGCCGTCGTGTCGGACCTCGGATCCCTCGAGGAGCAAAAGAGGCTTCGCTATCCCGGGGAGGGCTGGGGGCTCTGCTTCGACGGCAACGCGCTGGTGATGAGCGATGGCTCGTCGATTCTGGAGTTTCGGAATCCCGACACGATGGAGCTGATTCGAGAGGTCACCGTGTTGAAGAACGGTCACCCAGTGCCTCAGCTCAACGAGCTCGAGTGCGTGGGCTCCGACGTCTACGCCAACATCTGGCAGCGTCAGGAGATTCTCCGCATCGATGCCAAGACCGGCAGGGTCACCGGCTCCATCGATGCCAGCAACCTACTCTCTTGGCGCGAGGCGCTGCGTGCCGACGTGCTCAACGGCATCGCGTACAAGCCCGACACCGACACGTTTCTATTGACGGGAAAGCTCTGGCCTCACGTATTCGAGGTCGAGCTGGTGCCCCGGTAGTCGGCAAGCGCCTCGACGACGGGGTTCCATTGCGCGAGACGCTTTCGCATGATCGCGATGGCGTCGGGGTGCTCGTCCATGAGCACGAAACCTCGACCCAGCCGCGCCGCGGCCTCGCCCGCGGTTCCGCTTCCCGCGAAAAAATCGAGCACGATGTCGCCGGGGTCGGTGTGCACTTTCACTATCCGCTCCAAGAGACCGAGTGGCTTCTGGGTCGGGTAGCCGGTCTTTTCCTTGCTGTTGGTGGGCACGATGGTGTGCCACCAAACGTCGGTTGGCGTCTTGCCACGCGCTGCTTTGTCTTTCCCGACGAGGCCGGGCGCCATGTACGGAATTCGGTCCATCTCCTCGAAGCGAAAGACGTACCGCTGGGGGTCGAGGACGTACCACAGGATCGTATCGTGCTTTGCCGGCCACCATCGCTTCGGCCGGCCACCGAAGTCGTATGCCCAGATGATCTCGTTGCGAAAGCACGCACGCCCCAGCAGCCGGTCGAGGGCGACTTTCACGTAGTGAACCTCTCGGTAGTCGAGATGGACGAAAAGCGAGCCATCCGCCGTCAGGCAAGGCAGGGCCGCTTCGATTCGGCTGATGAGAAACGCGACGTAGTCGTCGAAGTCGTCGTCATATGCAGGGCTTTGCAATCGTTCGACTTCGTAGCGCCTGCCGCCGAAGCCTCCGCGGATGCCCTGGGCGCTTGCTCTGACGCTCATGCGGTTGCGCGCTTGTTTGCGGCCCGTGTTGAAGGGGGGATCGATGTAGATCAGGCGGGCAAATCCGCGGGGAAGCTTCGCCAGTAGCTCGAGGTTGTCGCCCTGCAGGATCTGCCTCACGCTCGCGAGCCTACCATCGGGCCGCGCGCGCGCCCATGGGACGCCCGCTTGCGGCTCCATGGGGGCGGTCCTAGCATCTGTTCGATGCGGCTCTTGGTAAACGGAGAGGAACTGCAGGTCGAAGCGAGCACGACTGTGAAGGAGCTCTTGGCTTCGCTCGGTCTCGGCGGCACGCTCGTGGCCGTGGAGCGCAATGAAGAAGTCGTTCCGCGCGCTCGACACCAGAGCACGGTGTTGCACGAGGGTGACCACGTCGAAGTCGTGCACTTCGTAGGAGGCGGTTGAGTGACTCAGGATCTGCTCAAGATCGGCCAGTTCGAGTTTCGGTCGCGATTGTTCACCGGCACCGGGAAGTACCTGGACCTCGATACCGCTCGAAGAGCGTTGCAGGCGTCGGGATGCGAGGTGGTGACCGTCGCCGTTCGGCGCGTCGACCTGAAAGCCACGGGAGCCGACTCGATCATGTCGGTGCTGCGGGAGGGCAACTACACGATCCTTCCTAACACGGCCGGTTGCTATACCGCGCAAGACGCCATCCGCACGGCGCGCCTGGCTCGCGAGCTGCTCGACACTCCCCTCATCAAGCTGGAGGTGATCGGAGATGAGAAAACCCTCTTTCCCGACGTCCCCGCGACGCTCGAAGCGGCTAAAACGCTGGTGGAAGACGGGTTTACGGTCCTGCCCTACTTCAATGACGACCCGGTGGCGGCACGCCGCTTGGAGGACATGGGTTGCGCTGCGGTGATGCCGCTCGCCGCGCCGATCGGAAGCGGTCTCGGTGTGCGGAATCCGTTCAACATCGAGATCATCGTCAAGCACGCCGCCGTGCCCGTCATCGTCGACGCCGGTGTGGGTACGGCGTCGGATGCAGCCATCGCGATGGAGCTCGGCATCGACGGCGTGCTGATGAATACCGCGATCGCGGGCGCGAAGGACCCGGTTCGCATGGCCCGCGCGATGAAGGCGGCGGTCGAAGCCGGTCGGGATGCATTCCTTGCCGGCCGGATCCCGCGAAGGCTCTACGCCACCGCATCGAGCCCGCTCGAAGGCGTCATCGGCTCCGATCAGGACAGCCGCTCCTGAGTCGACGCGATGGTGGGAGGCCTACCCCGGATCTGGATCATCACCGACCCGGATCGCCCGGAGGGCCCCATCGCGTCGATTCGGCGCGCGCTCGATGGCTGTCCGGCCGGCCTCGTCGGCGTGCAATTGCGCGCCAAGCGCGCATCGGATCGCCAATTGGCCGCGTGGGGGCGGGAGCTGCGCGAGCTCACCTCCGCTGCCGGCGCCGCGTTGACGATCAATCGACGGCCGGACGTCGCCCAGATCGTGGGTGCGGACGGCGTCCATCTCCCCGAGCTGGGTCTCGCGCCGGAGGTCGTGGCCCGGTTTTGGCCGGAATTGAGGCTGATCGGGGTATCACGCCACGATCGGGCAGGCCTTCAAACCGCGGAGCGGCGAGGCGCTTCTTATGGGTTTCTGAGCCCTGTTTTCGTGGTTCCCGGCAAAGGTGTGCCCCTGGGCATTGGGGGGTTTGAAAGGGCGATCGCTGGTGTCGGCATGCCGACGTTCGCGCTGGGAGGGATTGGCGCCGAGCACGTCGAGCCGTTGATCTCTGCCGGCGCGTTCGGCGTAGCCGTCCGGCGTGCAATCTATGAGTCGAGCGATCCGGCCGAGACGCTCCGGGCTTTGTCGACCCTGCTTGACAAGCGCCCCGAGTGCGGCGAATAGCCAGGCTGTGGGTGCGGTTCGAAGTGGGCTCGGATTTCTCTCCTGGGTGGGCGCGATCATCATCGTCATCGCGCTGCTCCTCAAGGCGTTCGTCTTCGACATGGCAGAAGTGGGGCACAATGGCATGGCGCCGACGTTGCTCCGCGGAGAAAGGGTCTTGATCAACAAGCGCGCGGAGCCCGTCCTCGGGTCGATCGCGGTTTGCCGGCATCCCACCGAGGACGGCTGGGTGGTCGGACGCGTTGCTGCGACCGGAGGCATGGTCATCGATTCGGCTGGCAGCGCAGTCCGCGTCGACGGCGAGCCCGTGGTGTTCGACGAAAAGGGAAAGATCTCCTTTCACAACGCCGACAACGATCAGACGTCGACGGTCATTTGGGGAGACGAGTACCTTGGACCCGAGCCACACCGCATCTTCATCGACGAAAACGGCCGCAAGTCGATTCGCAAGACGGAGATTCTCGACGGAATGCTCTATCTACTCGGAGACCACCGGGCATACATGGGGCAGGACAGTCGCGCGTACGGAACGGTCGACGCGTCGACGTGCCGAGGCACCATCGTGTTTCGGGTCACGCCCGTCGATGCTCCGCCCGCCGAGAGCGCCCAAGCCAATGAGAGTCGCGGTCATACAGTTTCCGGGATCGAACGCCGACTGGGACGCTTTGCACGCCGTGCGAGACGTCCTCGGAGCGGATGCCTGGTACGTCTTTCATAAGCGAACGAGCCTAGGTGATGCCGACGCGGTGGTGATCCCGGGGGGCTTTTCGTACGGAGACTACTTGCGCGCCGGCGCCATCGCAGGGTTCAGCCCCATCGTGAGCGCCATCCGGGATTTCGCGGGCCGCGGCGGGCCCATCCTGGGCATTTGCAACGGCTTTCAGATCCTCACCGAGATGGGTCTCTTGCCGGGGGCCTTGACTCGCAATGCGCACCTTCGTTTCGAATGCCGCGACGTCTACGTGCGCGTCGAAAGCGAAGGCCCTTTCACGGACATGGGCAAAGGCACCATCCTTCGCTTGCCAATTGCCCACGCGGACGGACGCTATCACACCACGGAACGGGGCCTCGCCGAGCTCGAGCAACAGGGGCAGATCGCGTTCCGCTACAGCACCCGCCGAGGCGGCGCCCCCAACGGAAGCAATGCGAATCCGAACGGATCGGTCGGAGACATCGCAGGCGTGTACAACCGCGAAAGGAACGTCCTCGGGATGATGCCGCACCCGGAACGAGCAAGCGAGGCCATCCTCGGCAACGACGACGGACTAGCCATTTTTCAGTCGCTTCGACGGCACTTGGGATTCGAATGAGCGCACCAGCGAATTTTCCTGGAGAACCGGAAAGCTCCCCTGCGATCGCGAGGGAGTTCGGCCTCGCGGATCACGAATGGGACCGAGTGCTGACTACGCTGTCACGCAAGCCGAGCTACGCGGAGCTCGGAGTGATAAGCGTGATGTGGTCCGAGCATTGCTCCTACAAGTCTTCACGGATCCACTTGGGGAGGCTTCCCACGACCGGACCACAAGTGGTTCAAGGGCCCGGTGAAAATGCGGGCGCCGTCGACATCGGCGACGGCTTCTGCGCCGTGTTCAAGATGGAGTCGCACAATCATCCTTCGTACATCGAGCCGTATCAGGGCGCAGCGACGGGCGTCGGCGGCATCCTGCGCGACGTATTCACCATGGGTGCGCGGCCCGTCGCATCGCTCAACTCGCTCCGCTTCGGGCGCCCCGATCATCCGAAGACGCCTCATCTGTTGAAAGGGGTCGTCGCTGGGATCGGCGGGTACGGCAACTGCATCGGCGTCCCCACGGTCGGCGGCGAGGTGCAGTTCGATGCCAGCTACGACGGCAACATTCTCGTCAACGCCTTCACCGTCGGAATCGCCAAGACCGAGGAGCTCTTTTTCGGCGTGGCCGAGGGCGTAGGCAATCCGATCATCTACGTCGGTGCGAAAACGGGGCGCGATGGCATTCACGGAGCCACCATGGCGAGCGCCGAGTTCGGGGACGAAACCGAGAGCAAGCTGCCAACGGTGCAGGTAGGCGACCCGTTCATGGAAAAGCTCTTGTTGGAGGCGTGTCTGGAGATATTCAAGACCGACTGCCTGGCCGGCGTACAAGACATGGGCGCCGCGGGGCTCACCTCGTCGTCCGTGGAGATGGCCGCGCGTGCGGGCAACGGCGTCGAGCTGGACCTCGACGCGATTCCTCGACGCACAAAAGCTCTCAGTCCCTACGAGATGCTGCTCAGCGAGTCGCAGGAACGCATGCTGATGGTGGCCAAAGAGGGCCGGGAGCAAGAGGTCTTCGATATCTGCGCCAAATGGGACCTCGATGCCTCCATCGTAGGCCGGGTCACGGACACGGGGCGTTTCGTGTGCAAGGCCACGCCAGGCTACGACCCCTTCGACGGCACGGGCACGCGAGACCCGGTGGTGGTCGTCGATCTGCCGGTGGACCTATTGACCGATGCCGCACCGAAGTACGACCGTCCCCAACGGCCGCGAACCGAACGGGCTTCGATCGTCTCTCTGACGGGAGATGCGCCAGAGGACCTCGGCGCCGAGATCGTGCGTTTGATTGGCTCACCGAACATCGGGAGCCGCTCGTGGATCTGGCGGCAGTACGATCACATCGTGCAGGACGGCACGGTGATACGGCCCGGCGATGGAGACGCCGCCGTGATTCGCGTGTTTTGCAGGGACGAGACGGGCACGCGTGAGAAGTACCTCGCCATCTCGGTCGACTGCAACGCTCGGCACGTAGAGCTCGACCCCTTCGCAGGTGCGGCCATGGCGGTCGCCGAGTGCACTCGCAATCTGGTGTGCGTCGGCGCCAAGCCGCTTGGTCTCACCGACTGCCTCAACTTCGGAAATCCCGAAGTGCCCGAGCAGATGTGGCGTTTCTCGCAGGCCATCGACGGATTGTCGGCCGCCTGCAGAGCGCTCGGCGCTCCCGTGGTCTCGGGCAACGTGAGCCTTTATAACGAAACGGATCGCAGATCGATCTTGCCTACGCCCACCGTCGCCACCGTCGGCCAGCTCGAGGATCCGAGCCACCGGCTTGGGCTCGGATTCGTTCGCGATGGTGACGTGATCGCGCACTTGGGAGAGCCGTCCCGTGGAGTGCTGGGCGGATCGGAATGGCTCGTCCAGCGAACGGGGTCGGTGACCGGAGCACCCGTGGGAATCGACTTGGACGCGGAGGTCGCACTGCAACACGCGATGCTCGAGCTCATCGGCAATAGGCTGCTTCAAAGCGCACACGACATCAGCGACGGCGGCATCGCAATCTGCTTGGCCGAATCGTGCATTGCCGAAGGTCTCGGCGCTCGGGTCACCCTACCCCCGACCGACGATGCGCCCGCGCATGCTCTGCTCTTCAGCGAAGAGCCTTCCCGCATCATCGTGAGCATCTCGCCGAGCGACGTCGGCGACGTCGGCGAAATTTGTCGTCGCTACGGCGTTCCGTTTCGGAAGATCGGCCGGGTCGGCGGCGCTACGCTGTTGATCGAGGACATCTGCGATGTTCCAATCGAAGAGCTAGCCGAAGCACATGCGGCCGCCCTCGACTTCATCGTCCACGAGCCTTCCTGACGGTCAGGCCATACGCCAACAGCCCAGCGCCGGCTGCAATGGCGATCCACGGGATGAGGCCGGTCTGGGTCTTGAAGGCGTTGTAGAGCATCCATATGGAAGAGCCCGAATAGATGGCGGCGGCCACCAATGCCTGCGGACGCGGGGCGCCGAGGTCCGGCCTGCGGCGCTTGACGCCGAAGAGGCTGATCGAAACCAAGGCCGAAAACAGGACTAGGATTCCGCCGACGTTGCTCAAGAGGTCACCAATCGTGTGGATGTAGAGCAGCGCAATGGCGATGGCTCCTTGCAGGAATATCGACATCCGAGGCGGCCTGCCAGGCTTGGCGCGCAACATCGACGGCAGGAAGCCGTCACGCGCCATTTCCGCGTAGACACGAGGACCGACCAAGAGCATCGCGCTGGTGCTGGACACCATGAGCGCCGCGATGCCCAACGACATGGCGTTCGAGCCGGCGTCGCCGAGGAAGTCGCGTGCGACCAGATGGCCTAGCGTCACCCTGGCTTCTTCGTACTCGAAGACCACCTCGGCGCGCTCAGGCGTGAGGTTGGCGACTAGGATCCAGTTCACCAAAAGGTACGCGATGCCCACGAGCGCACAGCCGATCAGCATGGCCTGCGGTACGTCGCGCCGGGGCTCGTGGAACTCGCCGGCAGCGTATGCTGCCGCGTTCCAGCCGGAAAATGCGTAGGCGACGAAGAACAAGCTGGTCGCGAAGGGGAGCGCGAGCGTGGTCGAATCGCTCGCCGGCTCCCAAGTGGGCCAACTGTTGTCGCCCAACGCCAAGCCGAAAGCGACGAATGCGAGGATGAGAAGCCCCTTCACGATGACTAGACCATTTTGCACCCACTTCGACGAGCGGAGGCCGACCGCGTGGAGCACGCAAAGCGAGCCGATGAGCACCGCCGCGCCAAGCCGTTCGTTCCCTGCGCCGAATACGGCGAATGCAAAAGCCGCCGCGCCAAACGCGCTGATCGCCATCGGCGCCGAGAACCCGACCAGCAGCGAAGCCCAACCGGCGAGATAGCCAACCGCGGGGTGGAGCAACTCGGAGAGGTAGCGGTACTCGCCCCCAGACCGAGGAATCAGCATGGCCGCCTCGGCGTACGATCGCGCGCCCGCCATCGCGAGAAGCGCCCCGACTACCCACGCCGCGAGGATCCATCCGGCGCTCAGCTCCTGGGCCATGAAGCCTGCGCTCAAGAAAACACCCGCACCCACCATATTCGCGACGACCAGACCGATCCCGGATCCCAAGCCGAGAAACCGCCCGGAGGCCGGAGCCGAAGTCAAAGGATTTGATGCTGCGATCTTTGGCGAGGGAGTGCTTTGTTTTCGGCGTGTTAGGAGGGTGGATAGTGTCCCGCTATTCGGCGGCTTCGACGGCGGCTGGGACGGGGCGTTTGCCGCCGCGCAGCTCGACGGAGACGAGCTTGGAGACGCCGGGTTGTTCCATGGTGACGCCGTAGAGAACGTCGGCGTATTCCATGGTTCGCTTCGAGTGCGTGATGATGATGAACTGGGAGCGGTCGGTCATTTGCTGAATGGCATCGGCAAAGCGGCCGATGTTGGCTTCGTCCAGTGGCGCGTCGACCTCGTCGAGCAGACAGAAAGGGCTTGGCTTGTACTGGAAGATTGCGAAGATGAGGGCGACCGCGGTCAGAGCCTTCTCACCGCCGCTCATCAGCTCGAGCGACCCCAGACGCTTGCCTGGCGGCTGCGCGATGATGTCGACTCCCGTCTCGAGCATGTCTTGTGGCTCCGTCAGGCGGAGCTCGGCCTGACCTCCACGAAAGAGCAGCGGATAAATACGCTTGAATCGCTCGTTGATGCCGGTGAATGCCTCGCGGAACATCGCTCGGCTTTCACGGTTCATCTGCCGAATCGCCTTGTCTAGCTTGGTGAGGGCTTCCTCGAGATCACGCCGCTGACTGGTCAGGTACTCGTAGCGCTCGGCGTTTTCTTCGTACTCCTCGATGGCAGTGAGGTTGATCTCGCCCATGCGATCGATCAGCCCCTGGAGCTCTTCGGCACGCGCCGCGATCTCGGCGTCGGGTATCGGCCGGTCGTGGTAGTCGCCCAACACGTAGGCGAGCTCGACGCGATGCTTGTCGCGCACCTGCTCCACGAGATGCTCGAGCGAAAGCGCCAGCTCACGTTCCCGAAGAGTCAGCTCGTTGAGCTCGTTCGAGCGCTCCTCGAGCACGCCACGAAGCTCTTTGAGGGCAGCCTCGGATTTCCCGAGCTGGGCTTGGGCCTCGTCGAACCTTCCGCGTAGGATCGAGAGCTGCTCGCGCGCGGAGGCAGCTTCGTGCGCGGCCTCGCTGACTCGCCCTCGGTGCAACAGGATGCGGCCCGCCGCCTGGCCCTGATCGCGATCGGCGATGGCCACATCCTCCCTCAGCCGGTCCTCCCGCGCGTTTAGCTGGGCGAGCGCACGATCGAGCTGAGCCAAGACCGAACGCTCGCGGTCTGCTCGCTCGCGTGATTGCGTCGCCTCGACCTTCACCTCGGTCGCCCGCGCGGCCTGCTTTTCGACGATCCGCCGCCGTTCCGCGAGGATGCTCTCCGCGATGCGCGTGGCCTCATCGGCATCGGTCACGTGGCGGCGCGCGTCTTGCAGCTCGCGCTTGGTGTTGGCCTCGTCGACGTCGATTTGGGATAGCGCGGCATTTGCTTCGGTTTCCGCGAGGGAGATCTCCGAGCGGCGCTCCGCGATGCGCCGAAGCTCCATCTCGAGCGCCTGCAGGTCGCGTTCGGCGCCGAGAATCTCGAGCTCGCAATCGTGCGCACGCGCACGCACGGAGTCGATTGCCGCTTGTCGCTCTGCAATGGAAGCACGGAGGCGTCCTTGGTCGCCGATGGCGCGTTCCAGCTCGGCTCTCTGTGATGTGGCTGCCTGCTCGAGCTCGCGGATCTCTCGCTGGAGCCGGAGGAGATGCGTAGCGGACTCGTCGTTGGCGCCGCCAACGACGGCTCCATCCGGAAGCAACGCTTGGCCGTCGAGCGTGACCAGCTTCCCGGAAAAGCCCTCGCGGTGCAGACGCGCGGCCGTCTCCAAGCCGTCCACCACGAGCACGTCGAACAAGAGATGACGGACCCAGGCGGCGTCCGAGTGGGAATGACGAACGAGGCTGGTCAGCGGCCCAACGATGCCCGCCCCGGTCGGGAAAGGCGGCACCACACGGGGCCCGCTGCTTGGCGCGCGCGGCAAGAACGCGGCACGGCCTTTTTCTTCGCGTGCGAGGTATGCGGCGGCCCGCAGCGCCGAGTCGATATCCTCTACCAGCAAGCACTCGAGCGACGCGCCGAGAGCGGCGCCCAGCGCGCGCGTGTGCTCGGCGTCGCACTCGAGCCGATCGGCAACCAAGCCTACCAAACCCGAATGAGACTCGCCCACGTCCCGCGCGTACTCCGTCATGACGGCTTGCGTTCCTGCGCCGACGCCCTCGAAGCGCTCGTGAATCTCGCCGAGGGAGCGCAATCGCGAGCTCGTCACGGCGAGCTTCTCGCGAAGCGCATCGACCTCGGCGTCCGATTGCTGGAGCGCTTGCTTTTGCGAAGCAAGCGAAGCCTCGATCTCGGTTTGTCGTTCGGCCGTCTCGACCTTGCCGCTGCGCAGGCCGGTGATCTTGCCTTCGAGCTCACCGCCCTGCTGTCGAAACTCGATCTCGCGCGCGGCCGAGGCCTGCGTCTCGTCGCGCAACCGCTCGAGCCGGGCTTTCGTCTCCTGGCGCCGCGCGCCATACCCGGCGAGGACCGCCTCCGCGCCCGCCACGCGAGCTCGGCCCTCGGACAGCCAGGCGCGCGCATTCCCGAGCGCGATCTCCGCCTCTTCTGCCGTGTTTTTGCGGTCTTGGAGCTCGACTTCGACCTCGCACAGAAGCCGCTCCGCTTCGGTTTCGAGGGCCGCGAGCTCGCTAAGGGAGACCCGCACGCTCGAGGCTTCCTGCTGCAGCTGTTGCCGCTGTTGCTCGAGTTGACGCAACTCTCGGCTCGCGAGCTCTTTTCGCTCGGCCAAGCCCGTTTGGCGTTCCTGCTGCTGGCGGATCAGACCCTCGAGTTGGCGCACCGAATTGTCGAGCTCGTACGTGAGCGCCTGGGCACGCTCGACCTCGGAGCTCAAGCGCTGTAGCGAGACACGCTCCGCCTCGACCGACGCTTCCTTTGCGATGAGCTCGTGGCGCGCCGCTTGCGCACCTTCCTTGGCCATCGACAGAGCAGCAGCGACCGTTGCAATCTGTCCGCGCAGCTCGAGGAATCGATGTGATGCGACCCACAGGTCGAGGTCTCGCATCTCCTTCTTGTAGCGCTTGTATCGTTCGGCCTTTTGTGCCTGCCGCTTGAGCGAGCCGAGGCTGCGTTCGAGCTCGCCGATGATGTCGGTTACGCGCAAGAGGTTTTGGCGCGTCTGATCCATCTTGCGCTCCGCAGCGCGTTTGCTCAGCTTGAACTTGCTGATGCCTGCCGCTTCCTCGATCATCGCGCGGCGGTCCTCCGGCTTGGAGGTGACGATGAATCCGATTCGGCCCTGCTCGATGATCGAGTACGCCCGTTTGCCGACGCCGGTTCCTAGAAACAGGTTGGTGACATCCAACAGCCGGACCGGCGTCCGGTTGATGAGGTAATCGCTGTGGCCCTGGCGATCCAGACGGCGGGTCACCTGGATCTCTTCGTACTCGCTGTACTCCGGGGGCGCGAGACCGTCGGCGTTGTCGAAAGTCAGGGTCACCTCGGCGAATCCGTGGGGGCCACGCCCTTCGGCACCACTGAAAATCACGTCCTCCATGTGCTTGCCGCGGAGCCGGGACGGCGATTGCTCACCCATGCACCACTTGATGGCGTCGACGATGTTGGATTTTCCGCATCCGTTCGGGCCGACGACACAGGTGATGTTGTGGTCGAAATGGACCGTGGTGTGGTCGACGAAGGACTTGAAGCCAACGATTTGAAGCTTCTTGATCTTCACGCTGCCCCCCAAAGGAGTATCTGGATCTGGCTATCACTGAACATACGACATTGCAATGTTTTGCGCGACCAGAAGCGAGTGTCAGTCAGTGACCCCCACAATATGTTGTGGTTCCCTGCCGCCATGGCCACGTCCCGTCCGCAGCGGCCGGCCTATTCACGCTCGGCTGGATGGGCGGTCGAAGCGGGTGGCTCGCTCGGGGGCATCGTTCTGGCCCTCGGAGCGTGGCGCTTCTCCTGCAAGAACTCCAGGAAGCTGCGAGCGGTTTCGAGGTCTCTCGATGCGAGGCCGTCGACGAGCTCGTGCAGCCGGCGCCGGTGTGTGTCGGCCGCGTCCGGACGGTTCGGCGCGGCCGCGGTCTCGCTCGTCGCGGACGCGCCCTCGGCCTCCGGGGCAGCGACCTCGTTCGCGGTTGGAACGTGCCAGGTGGGCCGCTCGACGGGCCGGATTCCATGCGCCGTCAGCCAGGACTCCATACAGGCCCGCAACCGCTCCGACCGAAATGCAAACCAGCGCTCTCGATCGACGGGGTGGCTCATCAGCGCGTCCTTGAATCGTCGAAACGCGCCTTTCCCGTCGATCGCCACGTTGAGCCTCCGCCGGAGATCGTCGGCTTCGACGGTGGCGATGAATCGCTCCATCCAACGGTATTGCTCCCGCGACGAGACGGGATCGATCCGCAGATACCGCTTGTCGTTCATGATGCGTGAATGCATCGTCGGATCGGCGACGCCGTCCACGATGCGAATCACCTCGCCCGTGTCGAAGTGCAAATAGCTGTGCACCTCGGGTGCATTGTTCTCAAAAGCGTCTTCGAGTGCCTCCCAAGCTACCGGTACCTCTAGTGCTTCTTTTGCCTGCCCGACATCATCGTCACTCATGTTATTCTCATTTCACTTCGCGCCCGCCGTACCGCGTCGCGCCAGCGCCTCAAGTGGCCCTCCCTTTCGGCTCGGGTGATCTGAGGCTCAAAGCTACGCTCGATACGGTAAGCATCCTTCACAGAATCAAGGCCGCCGAACACGCCAACGGCCATGCCGGCTAAGTAAGCAGCGCCCAACGCTGTCGTCTCCACGTTTTCGGGGCGGTCGATCGTCACCCCGAGCATGTCCGCTTCAAATTGCATCAATAAGTCATTGGAAGCCGCGCCACCATCGACCCTCAAGCGCTTGATGGGCCGACCAGCATCCGCCTGCATGGCGTCGACCAAGTCCACTATCTGAAAAGCCATTCCCTCCAGGGTTGCGCGCGCCAGATGCGCGGCGGTCGTATCCCTCGTAAGCCCATAAATCAGGCCCCGCGCGTGCGGATCCCAGTACGGTGCGCCCAACCCCGCCAGCGCCGGTACGAACACTACGTCGCCGGTCGTCTCGACCTCGCGGGCCTTGGCCTCGATCTCGTCCGAGGAGGCGATCAAGCCGAGCCCATCACGCAACCATTGAACTGCAGCCCCGGCGATGAACGCGCTTCCTTCGAGGGCATACACGGTCTGCTCGCCCAGGCGCCATGCGATCGTAGTCAATAGCCCGTTTTCTGAATGCACCACCTCCGACCCGGTGTTCATCAACAAGAAAGCGCCGGTGCCGTAGGTGCACTTGGCGTCACCCACCTCGAAGCAGGTCTGGCCGAAGAGCGCGGCTTGCTGGTCGCCAGCCATCCCTGCGATTGGGATGCCGTCCGGCACGCCCGGCACGCCGGAGGTTTGGGCGTAGACCTCCGAGCAACTCTTCACCTCGGGCAGCAGAGCCATGGGAACGTGCAGCTCCGCAGCGAGCTCCTCGTCCCACCGCTGCTTGGCGATGTCGAACAGTAGCGTGCGCGATGCGTTGCTGGCATCGGTCACGTGGACCTTGCCGCCGGAGAGCCGGTACACGAGCCACGAATCGATCGTTCCAAAGGCGAGCTCCCCCTTTTCGGCGCGAGCTCGCGCGCCATCGACGTGATCGAGAAGCCATTCGAGCTTGGTACCGGCCAGGTAGGGGTCGAGCACCAATCCGGTACGCTGGCGGAACACCGCTTCCTTGCCGGCATCCTTCAGCTCCTGGCAACGCTTCGCGGTACGCCGATCCTGCCATACGATCGCGCGGTGGACGGCTGCACCGGTCTTTCGATCCCACAACACGGTGGTTTCCCGCTGGTTCGTGATGCCGATACCGAGACAGTCTTTGGGAGCCACCCCGGCCTTGGCGACCGCGTCGGTGACGGCGCCGCCCACGCTCTCCCAGATTTCCTCGAGATCGTGCTCGACCCAGCCGGGCCTCGGAAAATGCTGCCGAAACTCGCGATTGGCGCGCCCTAGAATCCTGCCCTCCGGCGACAACAAGAGGGCGGTGGAACCAGTGGTTCCCTGATCGATCGACAAAAGAAAGCCCGACATCCGGATCGATACGGTACGAAGCCTCGGAGCCAAAGTAAAGCGACTACTCCGCAGCCGCCAACCACGCCTGAAACCGCGCCCAAGCGTCGCCCAAGCGGTCCTGCAAATCCGCTTCCAGATCTGCAAGCGAGGGGTCGTCTGCGACTGATCCGCCCGCCTGTTCGAGGCAAACCAGCGCTGCCAAGCTCTGGTTTCGCGCGGCAAAGGATCTGGCCAAAAGAAGCAACGCTTGGTGCTCGTCCGCGCCGAGTCGCAGCGCCCGACGCAACAGCCCAATCGCCTCGCCGTGCTTGTCGCTTGCCACGGAGGCTCGGCCCAAGGTCAGAAACAGCTCTGCCGCCTTGCTCGATTCGCCGGCCCATTGAACCCCGAGGCGAAGAACCTCATTGGCCGCGTCGAAGTCTCCCATGTTGGCGTAGGCCGTACCCAAGAGCTCGAGGCTCTCGGAGAGTCGGCCATGGACTTCCTCGCTCAGCGTTCCCGCCTCGCCCGTCCGCAGAAGCATCGAGATGGGGGTCAACCAGGGAGTCAGCATGGCAACGGTGGCTCCCCAGTTGCCGTGCGCATTGGCTTCTTCGGCTTGATCCACGACGGCCAGGTCGATGGCCATCCCGTCTGCCGGCTGCTCGATCCCGAGCTCGGCGCGAACGCGCTCGTCGATCACGTCGCGGAAATCGTCGAGCGTCAAGGTATGTCGCAGGTCGTTGAACTCGACGACGACCTCGGAGAGGCCGACCTCGTGACGGAGCTCGAGCAGTCGTACGTAGAATAAAGACGCTTCGAGCATGTAGCGCCCCCCGACGTGGGCTTGAAGCACCTCCACGTCCGGATTCTCGGGAAGCGCAACACCTTGCAAGGGCGTCAACAGGTACTGGGCAATCGTCTGGCGGAACTCGGGAAGAGGGACTTGCCGCACGGTCGGATCCCGTCCAATCGAGAACTCCACCATGGTCCGCTCCTCCGAGTGTGGATTGGCGGTGAGGCTCGAAACGCGCGCACCGGCCACCAAGGCAAGCCCGAGCGTGTTGCGACCGATGATCTGACACGCCTTTTCGAAGTCTTCGGACTGCGCGAGCACACCGTCGAACCAGCCATCGGGGCGCGCCGTCGAAAGATCGTAGACGCGTGGAGAGCGACCGACCACTTCACGCCTCGCCGCTGAGCTTTCGGCGATACCACTCGATGGTGTGCAACAAGCCCTGCTCGAGCTCGACGTGGGCACGAAAACCGAGCCGCTCCTCGGCCTTCTTCACGTCGGGAATTCTGAGCTCGACGTCCGGGAAGTCCCACGCAACGAACTCGATGGGCGACTTGCTCTCGGTCAGACGGACGATGAGCTGCGCAAGCTGATAGATCGTAACGGTGCTGCGCGGATTCCCGATGTTGAAGCTCTCGCCGATGGCTTCGTCGCGCTCCATGGCGAGCAAGATCGCGTCGACGATGTCGTCGATGTAGCACCACGAGCGGATTTGATCGCCTTCGTTGTGGATGAGAATTCTTTCGCCCTGGAGCGCCCGCACCACGAAAGCGTGCACGGCGCCTTCGCCGACCTGGCCCGGACCGTAGATGTTGAACGGCCGAATCGAGCAAGTTGGAAGGTTGAACTGCTTCCAATAGTTGTGTGCCAGATGCTCGGTGGCGAGCTTGCTCACTGCGTACGTCCAGCGGGCTTCGCCGACTGCCCCAAGACTGGTGACGTCGGCTTCCCGAACACGGAACGCATAAGAGCCGAACACCTCGCTGGTCGAGAAGTCGATCACGCGCTTGATGCCGGTGCAGTCGTTTGCTGCGCGTAACACGTTCATGGTTCCTTCGAGCGAGATCTCCATGGTCAGAACCGGGTTCTTGAGCACGGTATCAACGCCTGCGATCGACGCCATGTGGATGACGTAGTCGCAGCCGGTGACCGCCCGCCGAACCGCGGTCATGTCTCTCACGTCGCCCACGATGAGCTCCACGTTCGGGTGGCTATCGAGGCCGGCCTTCGAAAGCGCGTTCCGGCGCAGGATGTCCAGGACGCGGATGTGATTGTCAGCGGCCAATCGCTTGGCCAACGCAGTCCCTATGAACCCCGCGCCCCCGGTGATCAGGACGTTCGCCCCCTTCAACATCGCCCCTCAGGTATCATACCCCGAAGCTCGAAGTCGAGAAAGCTCAGTACCTTTACAGCGAGCGTCCCACGTGGGATCGTTGGGAAGAGGGGACATGGGGATTTTCAGTCGACTCAATCGCGTGATCAAGTCCAACCTCAACGCGCTCATCGACCAGGCCGAGGACCCCGACAAGATGCTCGGCCAGACCGTCGCCGACATGAAATCGGCGCTTCAGCGCGCGCGCAAAGAGCTGGTCGAGGCCATGGGGAGCGCCAAACGCCTCGAGAAAAAAGAAAAGGAGCTCCAGCAAGAAGCGGTCGATTGGGAGCGGAAGGCCGTTCTCGCTCTCGAGCGCGACGACGAGGACTTGGCGCGCGAGGCGCTGCGCCGCAAGGCACGCGTCTCGAACGAAGCGCGGCACGTACGAGAGCGAGCGGCCGAACAGGCCACCACCGCAGAGGCGATGAAGGATCAGCTCGAGCGCATCGAAAAGAAGCTCGACGATTTCAAGGCCAGGCAAAAGACGCTGGCGGCCCAGGTGCGGCAAGCAAGGGCGCAGCACGTGGATGCGTCTCGCCCTGCTGGCGACAGGCTCGGTGGGGGAGCGTTCTCCGACCTGGAGCGCATGGCCGATCAAATCGACCAGCTCGACGCGGAGGTGGAGGCGCACCACGTGCTCGAAGACCCCAAGCGCACCGAGCTCGATGCGCGCTTCAGGGCTCTCGAAACAGAGGAAGGCGGGGATCAGATCGAGGACGAGTTAGCGGCTCTCAAAGCAAAGCTCGGCAGCTGACCCTGAGATACGATGGAACGCTTCGTCCTCTGGCACAGGATTCTGCCCCCGGCCTTCGAAGAGGAGGAAACGACGGCGGCGGCTGCCCAGTGGGCGCGCTACGTCACGAGCGAGCTCAAGAGGGGCGGTGGCGAGGTCCTTTCCTCTCTGGCGGGCACCGTCGTCGCGCACTTCGCGCTCCACGACCTCAAGGCTGCGATCAACCTGGCGCTTCGCCTGCTCGCCGAGGCCGAGTCGCAGCCGGTGCCGGTCGGCGGGGTGCCGATTGCCTTTGGGATCGCCACGGGTGACATCACGCGCGGCAAGGACGACGCCGACCACCCGGCCACCGGAGGGAGCGCTATCGATCGTGCGCAGCTTCTGGCCAACCAGGCACTGGCGGGCGAGGTGGTGCTCGACGTCGCATCACGGGAGGCCGCGTCGAGAACGTACTTGTTCGGGCGAACGGTGAGCACGAGCTCGTTTGCGTTGCGGGGCGAAACGATCGACCGAACCAGGCCACTGCTCGAAGACTGTCGAAGGGCGGTCGGCCTGCTCGAGGCAGCACCGACGCCCGAAGGCCTTCGGCAAGCCCTCGAACCGATCCGAGAGGCCTCGAGCGCAGGGCGCACCTCTGCGTTCTATCTGAAGGGCCCCCTCGGGCTCGGCGCGGGGTCTTGCCTCCGCGCGCTCCGAGACGAGCTACGGCCGCCGGCGTTTCTGGAGATCGGCGCGGTACCCGGCGGTCTCGAGCCGCTCGGCGGTCTCCGTTTGGCGCTCTTGAAATCTTGGCGAACCCTCGAGCCCACCCGCAAGCGATTGAAGAGGAGTGATCCCGGCGTCGCCGAGGCGCTCAAAGGCATTGCATGTGCTACCCCGCCACCCCGCGAAGCCGCCATCCATGCGCTCAAGGTCACGCTGCGCGCGCTCCAAAGGGAGCGAGGGATGCCTTGGCTCTATGCCGATCGCATGTCCGCGGTCGACCCGGCGACCGTGGAGGTGCTCGGGGCGGCCTTGTCGGACGAGACGGTGGCTGCCCTGCTGGTCGTTCGCACGACCGAATCGAGCATTCCGGCCGGGCTTCGTCCCATTCCTCGCGCCGCGACCATCGATCTGCCTTCGCTCAATACGCACGAGGCTCTGTCGATAGCGACCGCCATCTTGGGTCCCGGCGCGGACCAGGAAATCGCGAAGCAGCTCGTCATCACCGGCGGGCTGACGGTGCTCGGCATCACCGAAGCTGCCCGGACCATGATCGCCACTGGCGACCTAGTGCACGACGGCAAAGGCTTCGTCTTTCGCGAAGAGCAGGGGGAGCGGCGACAGCTCGTCGGTCCGCGGGCTCTGCTCGAGGAGCGATTTGCCACCTTGGACACCTCTTCGATGCGATTCCTCGAAGTGGCGTGCGCCGCCCTTCCCGCTTCCACGGCCCAGGTGATCGACGTCGCGGTGGCGCTCGATGGCATTCCCGAGGATACCCGTCGGAGAGCTTTCGATGCCTTGATCAACGACGGGCTGCTGACCCATCAGGGAAAGCCGGCGTCGGAGCTTCTGCGAAGGGCGGTGGTGCAGCGGATGCCTCCGGCGCGGCGCACCGAGGTTTACCGTTTCGTAGCGCAGGCGTTGCACAGCGCAGAGCCTCTGGTCGGCCCCTCGATGGCGGCCACCGTGGGCGCGTATCTCTGTGAGGGAGGCGACCTCGAGCGGGGGGTGCAAGCCCTGCTCGAAGCGGGCTCTCTGGCGGCCGACAGGGGATACACGAACGCCGCGGTGCGGCTTGCCGCTGCGGCCGTGCAATACCAACCCGACGGAGACACTCGGTCGGTGGCCTCCGAGATCAGCAGAGCGGTCCGGGCGCCTTCGGGCTTCCCGTCGGATGAGCTCGAAGACCGGCCCACGATGCCCATCCCCGAAGCACAGCTCGAGAAGCCGGCCGCCGAGGTGGTGCGCTCGCTCAAGGAGCAGGACCACGCCCGGTTCGATGCGCTGATCGACGCATCGATTGCAGCAGGCGGCGATCTGATCGGCGCCCACTGCCTGCGCGTCTTTTCCTACGTCGCACGACAGGACATCGCTTCGGCAAAGGCAGCGTTGGAAGCCGCCACGAGCAGCCCCAACCAGGGCTCAGGATCGGAAATCCGGATCTCCCTCGCATCCGCGTGCTTGCATCTCGCGCAAGGGCGCGAACGGGATGCGATGATCGACGCGCTACAGGCGTTAGCCGTCGCCAGGTCCCGTCGCGAAGGGTCCGCGGAAGCAGCCGCTTTGAAGATGGTCGCAGCTGCCTGCCTGGCTGCCGGCCTGCCGACCGATGCCGATCGCCTGGCGCACGCCGCCGAAGCGATGGCTAGCTGACGCCGGCCCGCCGCGTCGGATAAGAGCCCAAGACCTTCAAGAACGTCGTGACCGACTCGAGATCGCGTAGTGCGGCCTGCGTCGTCTCTCGATCGACGTTGCCCTCGAAGTCGACGTAGAAAATGTACTCGAACGGGGTGTCGGGCTTGGGCCTCGATTCGATCTTGGTGAGGTTCAGACCCCGCTCTGCGAAGATCGTGATGCATCGAGCCAGGGCGCCCTGCTCGTGGATGGTCGAGAAGATCAGGGATGTCTTGCAGGGCACGCCGCGCTCGTGGTGGGCCGGGTCCGTCGCGACGATGACCATGCGCGTGTAGTTCTCCGGATGATCTGCGATGTCGCGTCGCAGGATGGGCAGACCGTGAAGCGCGGCGGCCTGCTCGCTCGCGATGGCCGCCTGTGTCGGATCACCGTCATGCTTGACCTTTTCGACGGCCATCGCCGTGTCGACGAACGCCTCTACGTGGCAGTCCTTCAACGCCGCCAGAAACGCTCCGCATTGAGCCAGCGCGACCGGATGAGAAAACACGCGCCGAATCTCGGTCACGGGCACCGCGGCCGCGCCGATCAAGCAGTGTGCGATCGGTTGAAACTCCTCGCCGACCAAAAAGAGCCCCATCTCCGCCAGCAGGTCGTAACTCTCGTTGATCGACCCGGCGATCGAGTTCTCGATTGGAAGCACCGCGTAGTCGATCTCTTCGGCCTTGAGCGCTTCCAGCATGGCCCGGAAGCTGCGGTAGCCGACGCAACGAATCGGCTTGCCAGCGCGCGCAAAGTGCCGGAGCGCCGCGAGCTGGCTGTAAGCGCCCTCGGAGCCCTGGTAACCAACTGCCGCCTCTCGGGTCGTTTCGGTCACCGTCGGCTGCCTCAGTCTCGAAAGTTCACGAACTGCAGGGGCAGATCGAAGTCCTGCTCTTTGAGGAAGGCGATGGTCGCCTGCAGGTCATCGCGCTTCTTGCCCGAGACGCGCACGGTATCGCCCTGAACGGAGGCCTGAACCTTGAGCTTGCTGTCCTTGATTGCTTTGACGATGTCTTTGGCCTTCTCCTTGGACACGCCCTCTTTCAGCTTGATGAGCTGCCGCCACATTTTTCCGCCAGCCGGCTGCGGTTGCTGTGGATCGAGAGACTTGAGGGAAACCTGTCTTCGAACCATCTTGGTCTCGAGCACGTCACGCGCTGCATCGAGCCGTCCCTCGCTATTCGCGCGAATCACGATGCCCTCCTCGGTCTGCTCGATCGTGGTTTCCGTTCCCTTGAAATCGTATCGCTGTGCGATCTCTTTGCCAGCCTGGTTGATCGCATTGTCGACTTCGTGCTGGTCTAGCTTGGAAACGACATCGAACGACGGCATGTGAACCTCCCTGGTGTGACCATATCACGCCGTCGATTTCCGGCGAGCCGTCTTTTGAGACTCCGTGCCCGAGTCCGCGTTGACGATCGGGGAGAAGAAGTTGTCCTTCTTGGTGTACTCGTCGACCCGGAACGCGAACTTGTAGCTCGGTGCAGAACGCATGTTGCAATCGGTGCGCTCGCAGAAACGGCATGTCGTTCCGACGGGCACCGCCATCTTCTTGGGATCTGCAAACGGCATGTCGTCTGCGTATGCAAAGTGCTTGGCGTTGTCGGCATGAGTGCCGAGACCGATGCTGTAGGTGGTTCCCTTGACCAAGGAACCTTGGTGCGGCTCGCTCACGACCTTCGCGAAGCAGAAGTACGTCGATCCGTCCGGAAACGCGGAGTATTGCTTCGTGATCACGCTAGGGGTCAGAAACGCGAGATGGACCGCCATTTTCGGACAAGACCCGTCCTGATGCGGAAAGCGAATCCCGTCGCCCGAGTAACGCTTCGAGATGTTCCCGGCCACGTCGACCCGCAGGAAGTGCATGGGAACGCCGCGGCGTCTCGGATCGGACAGGTTGCACATGCGGTGCGCGACCGTCTCGTAAGACGACTCGAAGAGTTGCGCGAGCAGCTCGACGTCGTATCGGGCGGTGGTGACCTCCCGGTAGAACTCCGGATACGGCAATAGCAACGCACCGGCGAAGTAGTTGGCGAGGTGGATCTTGAGCAGTTTGCGAGTCTCGGCATGCTGCCCGCTGTAGCCCTCGAGAATCGGCTCGTGCAGCTTCTCTTCGTCGAACAAAGCGAGAGCCACGGTGTGCGCGAATTGGAATTTCAGGCGTTGCTCGAACAGATCGCTCGATATCGTCAGGACGCGTTCCTTGGGCTGCCATGTGCGAATTACCGAGCTGTCGGTGCGCTCGGGGATTCGGTGCACACGAACGCCCAACTGCTCGAAGAGCGCCTTTTCCAAATCGGCGCTGTTCACACGCCGGCCGAATGCGCCATCACGCCGGAACTGCTGGGCGCGTTCCTCCAGCGCTTCGAACCAGTTGTCGTTGCGCTCGAGGAAGTCGGTCACCTCGTCGTAGGGGCTGTAGTCGAATCGAAGTGAGTCGTCGCCTGCCTGCCGCTCGCGTTGCGCGACGCTTGCAAGCACGTGATCGAGCTGGCTGCGCGTGTTCTTGTACAGGTTGAAGAGCGCCGTGATGGTTGTCACCATGCGCGGCTCGGCGCTGATGCTTGCCAAGTCCTCCTCGCTGAGGTTGAGCGAGCGCAAGAGCGGCTCGTCGAGGAGACGCGCCAAGCCGTCGTCCACCCGACGTTCGCCGAGGCTCCGCATGAAGTCCTCGACGGCAACGTCATAGAGCTCGAGCGCCTGGAACAGGAGCGGAAGCTGGACGACGCGCTTTCCCTTTTCGATCAGGCTGAGGTACGCGGGCGAGATCTGCAGACGCCGCGCGACCTCGCTCTGCTGCAGGCCGCGCCGCACCCGCAGCTCGCGCAATCGCTGTCCCATGGCGGCGTTCGTTTCGGCCATCAGGACCTTTTACCGCAAATTTACAGCTTCGCCCAGAGGCCCGTTGCATTGAAAAGCCCGGTTTACCGGCTGCTTGACCCGCCTTGGCCGTGTGGTAATCGAGAAACACGAGGCTCGACCGTGTGAAGCTGTAAAGGGCACCGCAACGGTCACCAGGGCTTGGAACGCAGCGCAACGAAAAACGAGGTAGGCTTCTGGCCCTTCGGGCGAATCGCACAGGAAAGGACCGGCGGATGGCGGAGTACGGCAGGCGGGAGCGCGACAAACCGTGGATCATGCGTACATACGCCGGCCACAGCACGGCGGCCGCGTCGAACGAGCTGTATCGAACGAACCTGGCCAAGGGACAGACGGGGCTCAGCGTGGCCTTCGATCTTCCGACGCAGACGGGGTACGACGCGGATGAACCACTTGCCCGTGGAGAGGTCGGCAAGGTCGGCACTCCCATCTCCCACCTCGGCGACATGCGCGCGCTGTTCGAAGGTCTCCCGCTCGACCAGATGAACACGTCGATGACCATCAATGCCACGGCGGTCTGGCTGCTCTCGCTCTACATCGCCGCCGCGGAAGACCAAGGCGTCGACCATCACGTGCTTCGCGGCACCACGCAGAACGACATCATCAAGGAATACCTCTCGCGCGGCACGTACATCTTCCCGCCGGCGGCCTCGATGCGTCTGACCACGGACCTCATCACCTATACGGTCGACGAGGTTCCCAAGTGGAACCCCATCAACATCTGCAGCTATCACCTCCAGGAAGCGGGTGCGACGCCGACGCAGGAGCTCGCCTATGCGCTAGTGACCGCCATCGGCGTTCTCGACGCCGTGAAAGCCACCGGCCGCATACCCGATGGCGAGTTCGGCAAGGTAGTCGGCCGAATGAGCTTCTTCGTCAACGCCGGCATCCGCTTCATCGAAGAGATGTGCAAGATGCGCGCGTTCGTGGAGCTCTGGGACCGCGTGACGCAGGAGCGCTATAAGGTGACCGACCCGAAGGAGCGGCGTTTTCGCTACGGCATTCAGGTCAATTCGCTGGGTCTGACCGAGCAGCAGCCGGAGAACAACATCATCCGTATCGTCCTCGAGATGCTGGCGGTGACGCTGAGCAAGGACGCACGCGCCCGCGCGATCCAGCTTCCCGCCTGGAATGAAGCCCTCGGGCTTCCAAGGCCCTGGGATCAGCAATGGTCGTTGCGGGCGCAGCAGATCCTGGCTTACGAAACGGATCTGCTCGAGTACGCCGATTTGTTCACCGGTGGGGAGGTAGTTCAGGCCAAGACCAACGAGCTGGTCGAGGCCGCATGGGACGAGGTCCAAGAGGTGCTGAAGCGCGGTGGTGCGGTCGAAGCGGTGGAGACCGGCTACATCAAGCAGAAGCTCGTCGAGTCGAACGCGGCCCGTCTTCGCGCCATCGAAACCGGAGACCAGGTGGTCGTAGGCGTCAACAAGTACGTCGAAGGAGAGCCCTCTCCGCTCACCGAGAACCTCGAGGAGGCAATCCTCACGGTCGACCCCGAGGTCGATGCGCGCCAGCGCGAAGCACTGGCCCGTTGGAAAGAGACGCGCGACGGCGCGGCCGTGAAAAAGGCGCTCGCGGAGCTACGGCGTGTCGCCAAGACCGACGAAAGCATCATGGTTCCGTCGATTGCCGCGGCCCACGCGGGCGTGACGACCGGCGAATGGGCTCACACGTTGCGCGAGGTTTGGGGCGAGTACCGAGCGCCGACCGGCGTGTCCGGTGCGACGACGAAGACGTCGGGCACCGGAGCGGCCGCCAAAGCCGTCGAAAGGCTTCGCAATCGCCTGCACGATCTCGAGGCCCGCATGGGAAGACGACCGAAGCTATTGGTCGGCAAGCCCGGCCTCGATGGTCACTCGAACGGCGCCGAGCAAATCGCCATCAAGGCGCGCGACGTGGGCTTTGATGTCGTCTACGAAGGGATTCGGGTCTCTCCGGCGCAGATCGTCGCGTCGGCCCTCGAGGAAGGTGTGCACCTCATCGGCCTCAGCATCCTCAGCGGCTCGCATTTGGCGCTCGTCCCTGAAGTGATGCAGAAGCTTCGCGAAGCAGGTCTCACCGACGTTCCGGTGGTCGTGGGCGGCATCATTCCGGATGCCGATGCCGCGCGGCTTCGCCGGGAAGGCGTTGCAGCGGTCTACACGCCGAAAGACTTCGAGCTCGATCAGATCATGAGCGACTTGATCGACCTGGTGGACCGCCAGCATGCCGCGGAGTGATCTCGCCGACGACGCACGGCGGGTGATGTCCGCGGACAAGGCGGCGGTTTCGCGCGCCTTGAACGTGGTGGAGGACCGTCGCCCAGAATCACACGCGCGCGTTGCGGATTTGCTCGCAGCCCTGAAGGATGCACCCAAGGCGCAAGGCGGCCACCGCGTGGGTCTCACCGGTCCACCCGGGGTGGGCAAGAGCACGCTCACGTCGGCACTGGCCCGGGCCTTGCGGCAACGCGGGCGCACGGTGGGCGTGGTTGCGGTCGATCCGTCCAGCGTCCGGTCGGGGGGCTCGCTGCTCGGGGACCGCGCCCGAATGAGCTTCGACCCTACCGACGCAGGCTTGTTCGTGCGCTCGCTGGCCACAGCAGGCGAAGTCGGGGGGCTGGCCTACGCCGCCAACTCGGCGGTGCGCGTCTTGGCCGCCGCGTATGACGTCGTCGTCGTCGAAACGACCGGAGTCGGCCAGTCCGAGATCGACATCGTGCACGTGGCAGACACCGTGACCCTGGTGATCCAGCCCGGGAGCGGAGACGTCCTTCAGTTTCTCAAGGCGGGGATCATGGAGATCCCGGACATACTGGTTGTGAACAAGGCCGACCACGAGGAGCTGGCCAAGCGCGCCGTCGCCGACCTTCGCGGCGCCCTTCGAACGGCTCAGGCCGCCGGAGCGTCGAGCGCGGCCGACTCGGGTTGGGAAACTCCAATCGTGGCGACCAGCGCCACCAAAGGCACCGGAATCGACGCCCTCATCGACAACCTCGACGCGCATCGGAAGCATATCGAAGCGACTTTGGACGACCGCCGCCGAAGCGGGGAGGTACAGTGGGCCCTCGAGCTTTTTCGGCGCAAGCATGGCGAGCACGGCATTTCGGCCCTAGGAGGCATCTCCAAGCTGAGAGGCCGCGCTGAGCAAGACCTCGATGGCGGACAAACCCCATTGAGGCTATGCGAACAACTGAGCCGGGAGTACTTGGCGACGCTCGGCAAGAGGTGATGAGGAAAAGATGAGCAAACGTCCTGATATCGTGCCCATTGGTCGAGTTCCCGAGCTAGGTGTGGTTCCCGAGAAGATGCACGCGTACGTCATTCGGCCGGAACGTTTTGGTGAGCCCAAGAAGTCCTTCCAACCGGAAGAGATGGACGTCTGGGAACTAGGCCCCGGCGAGGTGCTGGTTCAGGTGATGGCAGCCGGCGTCAACTTCAACGGAATCTGGGCGGGGCTCGGGGAGCCGGTCAACGTGCTCAAAGGCCATGGCCTCGATTTCCACATTGCTGGATCCGACGCCTCCGGCCTGGTGTGGGCGGTCGGTCCCGGCGTCAATGACATCGGGGTCGGGGACGAGGTCGTGCTCCACTGCAACCATCTGGTGAACCCGGGCACGAATGACCTGCAGACGATTTGGGGCTACGAGACCCCGGACGGATCGTTCGCACAGTTCACCAGGGTGCAGGCGCAGCAGGTACTGCCGAAACCGCCGCAGCTCAGTTGGGAGGAAGCTGCAAGCTACGGGCTGACCTATTACACGGCGCACCGCATGTTGGTCGATCGCGCCCACCTCGAGCCGGGCGAAGACGTTTTGATCTGGGGAGCGGGCGGCGGCCTTGGCGTGTTCGCCGTTCAGCTGTGCAACGTGATGGGCGCGCGTGGTATCGCCGTCGTCTCGAGCGACGACAAAGCGGAGCTCGCAATGCAGCTCGGCGCGCACGGGGTGATCAATCGCAAGGAGTTCCCGGCCCTGCAATACAGGGACGATATGACGCCCGAGCAGGAAAAGGCCCACAACGCGGACATCAAAGCGTTCGGCAAGCGCATCTGGGAGATCTTGGGCGAGCGCAAGGGCCCGGATGTGGTGTTCGAGCACGTAGGCAAGGCCACGTTCCCCGCGAGCGTCTTCTTGGCCTCCAAGTACGGCCGGATCGTCATTTGCGGCGCCACGACGGGGTACAACCTGACCTTCGACGTGCGGCACCTCTGGATGCGTCAGAAAAAAATCATTGGCTCCCATTTCGCGGATGCCGATTCTGCGCGTCGCGCCAATCGACTGATGATTCAAGGAAAGGTCAAGCCCGTGATGACGCGCCTGTTCAATTGGGACGAGATTCCACAGGCCCACCAGCTCATGTACGAGAACAAACTGCACGGAACCGTCTCGTGTCTGGTCGGCGCTCCGCGGCCGGGTCTGAAGAATTTCGAAGAGACGCGCGCCGCGATGTCCAAGGGCTAGGAGGAATCGATGCAGGAAGTCATCAGAGCCATCGAAGGGCTGTACCAGCGGGCGCACGACAACGTCAAAGCGATGGTCTCGGACGGGGACCGCATCAGCGCCAAGAAGCTGAACGCGCACCAGCTCGCCGCGCACGGTGTGGCGTATCTGGCCACGGAGCTCGAAGCTTGCCGTCAGTTGGCCGCATGGTCGGGTCGCGTTGGCGGAGACTACGAGCAGAAGGTTGCTCGCGCGTACATCGGTGAAGTTGCCCGCTCGATCCCTGGCGGAATCGATCTCGGACCTTGCGAGAACGTCCCGCTGAGCGACTTGGGAATCACGGTCAACGACCTCCGCGAGACCCTACTCAAGCCCTCCGTCGTGGCGTTCTCGTCGAAGCATGCGAGCGGAGGCGTGTACCTGGAGCTCGCAGCCCACGCGCGTGACCACGGCTTTCCCAATCGCGGCTTCGATGACGAGATGCTCGACGAGATTCGCTCCCAGTTCTCGAAGTTCGTCGATGCCGAGGTGATCCCCCGCGCGCAGGACATCCATCGAAACGACATCTTGATCCCGATGGACATCGTCGATCGAATGAGCGAGCTCGGCGTGTTCGGCTTGACGATCCCCGAGGAGCACGGCGGGCTCGGAATGAGCAAGGTCGCCATGTGCGTGGTGACGGAGGAGCTATCGCGGGGCTACATCGGCGTTGGGTCCCTCGGGACCCGCGCGGAAATCGCCGCCGAGCTCATCATGGGCGGCGGCACCGACGAGCAGAAGCGACATTGGCTGCCCAAGATCGCCGCAGGCGAGGTGCTCTCCACTGCGGTGTTCACCGAGCCCAACACGGGCTCGGACCTCGCCCACCTGAGCACCCGCGCCGTCAAACAGGCCGACGGAAGCTACGTCGTCAACGGCCAGAAGACCTGGATCACCCACGGGGCTCGTGCGGACCTGATGACCCTCTTGGCGCGAACGAATCCCGACGAGCCAGGCTACAAGGGTTTGTCGATGTTCCTCGCCGAAAAGACGCGAGTCGGTGAAGGCGAGCAGCCGGAGTTCCCGGACGAAGGTCTGACGGGAACGGAGATCAAGGTGTTGGGCTACCGGGGCATGAGGGAATACGAGCTCGCCTTCGAAGACTTCAAGGTCCCTGCCCATGCTCTACTCGGCGGCGAGGAGGGCGCAGGCTTCAAGCAGCTGATGCGAACCTTCGAGAGCGCGCGCATCCAAACGGCGGCGCGAGGTGTCGGGCTCGGACAGGCCGCGCTCGAAGACGCGATTCTCTATGCGTCCGAGCGCGAGCAGTTCGGCGGGCCGATCTTCCAGTTCCCCCGCGTCGCACGCAAGATCGGCCGCATGGTGGCGCGCATCGAGGCGGGCCGGCAGCTCACCTATTTCAGCGCACGCGAAAAGGATCAAGAGAAGCGCTGCGACCTCGAGGCAGGGATGGCAAAGCTGCTGGCCACTCGATCCGCGTGGGAGGCCGCTGATGCCAACGTGCAGATCCATGGCGGTAACGGCTACGCGGAGGAGTACACCGCGTCTCGCCTGCTCGTCGATGCGCGGGTGCTGAGCATCTTCGAAGGCGCCAACGAGATCCAGGCGCACGTGGTCGCGCGGCGCCTCCTCGAAAGCTGACGAACGCCGGACGAGCGGCCATACTGGCCCCTGATGGGTCCCGACCGCGTCGGCGGCAGGCGACGAGCGGTTCGCGTCGCCTTCGCCCTGATTCTCGCACTGCAGGTCTTCCTGGCGGTCCTGGGAATCGCCGATCAGTGGACGCGCGGGCACAACGGCTGGAACGGAGCCGCGTATCACAACGCTGCGCGGAACACGCTTCGTTGGGATGTGCTCTTCCCGCTCCAGTACGAGACCGCCAACGTGCCTCCACGCAGGGAGCAGCTCTATACCCACGCACCTTTGGGCCTGCACCTGCACAACGTGGCAAGCCTCGCGTTGCTGGGAGACAGGGAGCTGTCGATCCGCTTCGTGGCGGGGTTTTGGAGCGTGGCGGCGCTCTGCATGCTCTTCGCGGTCGTGAAACGGCTCTGGGACAACATCCATGCCCTCGCGGCCTCGGCCGTCTACGTGGCGCTGCCGATCAACGCCATCTACACCAACATGGCCAACCATTCGGCTGGCTTCATCTTCTGGAGCCTTCTCGCGCTGTTCCTCTACGTGCGCGCGAGCCGTGCGCCGACGTGGCCGTGGCCTGGCTTCGTCTCGTTCTTGGGAAGCTTTGCAATCGCAGCCTCCTGGGATTGGCCGGCGTACTACGTCGCTTCTTGCATCGCCGTCCACTGGGCTTGGGCTTCGTGGCGTCGCGAGCCGCAGACGGCCCCGGGCTCGCTCCTGCAGTTGGGGGTGTTTTGTGCCTGGGTGCTTTTGCTTTTCGTGGGGCACTTCGTGCTCGTGGAAGCATTGACGGGCAATCTCGACGAGCTCACGGGCACCTTCAACGCGAGGCGGGCGCTTTCGTGGACGCGGTTTCGTACCCACCTGCTGGTGGTCCCCGAGCTCATGTTCACGCTTCCGGTTCTCGCCCTCTGTGCGGGCTGGCTGATTGCGTGGCTCATCCGCCTCTATCGAGGCGCGGCCCGGCCCCGCGACCTCGTCCCCATCGCGTTCTTGGTGGCCGGCTTGATCCACTACTGGACCTTCCGCTGGAGCGCGATCGTCCATTCATACTGGGCCTGGCCGACCCTTCCCGCCGTGGGCATCATGGTTGCTTCTTCATTGATCGATGCGGGGCGGTGGATCCGAGGCAAGGCCGGCATCGCTCCGAGCTTGGCGCTCGCCCTTCTCTTGGTTCCGCTCGGGATTCGCGTGGCCCAGATCGTTCCACAAGGACGCTACGTGGGGGGCTCGATGTGGTTCTTCACCCCGGTTCGAGGCGAGATGGACACCTACGATTCCGGCAGGCCCGAGCTTCGTTTCGCCGAGCGCGTCAGAGCTTGGACGAATCGGGACACGGGCGTGCAGCTCCACACGAGCCTCAAGTCGCGTCGCCTCGAGCCGCGGTTCGACGTCACGCTCGACCGCGTCACACACCGCTGGTCGCAGAATCCACGTAGCGACATTCCGAACGAGCAAGGCGCCGCGGGCTGGGTCTTCGTCGCAGCGGTCGATGCCTTCACCGAAGAAGAGCGGGCTCGCTTCGCTTCACGTCATCCTTATCGGCAATTCGGCAGCTACTTCATGCTCGACCTGCGACGCGACGAGCTCGACATCGAGGTTTGGGAGCTCACCACGCTTTCGTTCAATCCCCGTTGGTGGCTCTTCTACAGCGCATTCGAGCCGCCGGTCCGAGCGACACGCCAGATCGCCGCGGAGCAGTCGTTGAACGAGAAGGTGGCAGAGCTCGATGGCCTCTAGACCGCCGACCTCGCCGCTTGCGCTCTGGTCTTCGGCCTACGCTGGATGCTTGCTTTTCCTGTTGGCGGAGCTGGCCCCGCACGCGTGGCCTTCCCTGCCGCTTCTGGGGGAGCTCTGCTGGCTGGCCTCGATCGGATCGATTCCCACGACCCTTCTACTCGGTGCGGCGGCTCGCGCAGCGCAATCGCAGCCCCGCATCGTCGTCGCGACGACCGTCGCGCTCGCCCTTCTCACGGTCGCGGTTGGCTGGGAGCACACGGACTTCTTGTTGTCGGGACCACGCTCTGCCCTCCATCCATGGCGCGCCTCGTTGCGGGCGATCATGGCGGCGTTTCTCGCTCTTGTCGGAGCGAGTGGTTGGCTTTGGTTGGTGGGAGGAATGCGGATCGAGCGACCGCGAAGCCTCGCCATTTGGTCGATCGTGACCACAGCTGCCGTGGCGCTTCTCACCACCGCGATGGTGCGGTACCGAGCCTACGATTACTCGATGGCGCAGCTCGTTCTCCCCTCGGGGCTTCTCACCGCTTCGGTTCTGTTCTTGCTCGTACGCCGGACACGTCGCGTCTCCCTCGTCGTGGGTGTGGCCGCCGCGGGCTTGGTGCTGGCCTTGGTCTCGCGCTTCGTTCCATCGCTAGCAGCAACGGGTCAGCGTGCATTGATTGCGCACAGCCGCGCCGGGGCCTTGGTGACGCTCTACGTGCTGCCACGGCTCGACGCCGACCCCTCTTGGTCGACGAACGGGCAGCCCTGCCCCGAGCCGCGGCCGTTCGTCGAAGAGACGCCCATGGGGATCGCAGCCGAAAGCCGCCGCAACGTGATCCTCGTCACCGTCGACGCCCTCCGCAATGACGTCGTCGACACGGTGGTGGAAGGTCGGCGCCTCATGCCGGCGCTCTCGCGCTTCTCCGGACGAGGGGTCTCCTTTCAGAATGCGACCTCGACATACCCGGCGACCCTCTTCGCCGTCGGAAGCGCCTTCACCGGTCTCAGCCCAGCCGAGCTCTATCTTTCCCCGACGCTTCCAGAGACCATCTTCACGCGCTCGCGGGCCCACCTGGATCGTCAGATCGCGGTGTTTCCCGATGTCGGCTGGTTTCGTCTCCCCATCGTTGGGCAGTTCCTCGCCCCAGGCGTCGAAACGAGCTTCGCCCCGAGCGACGGGGCGGCCACCGAGTTGATCATCGAGCGGCTGCGCGCCGCACGCGCCGAAGAGGCGTCGGTGATGGCATGGGTTCACTACTATTCTCCGCACGACCCGTACATCAGCCGGCCTCGTTTTGGTTTTGGGCCGGACAAGAGGAGCGCGTATCTGAGCGAGGTCGCCTATTTCGACGCGGAGCTCGGTCGCCTGCTCGCATACCTCGAAGAGGATGGCTGGCTCGACGACAGCTTGGTCGTTTTCTTTTCAGACCACGGAGAGGCCTTGGGAGAAAATGCCTATTGGGGGCACCACGTGTACCTGAACGGCTGGATGATCGACGTCCCGCTGATGCTGTGGCACGCCGACCTCGCGCCGATGCGGCCGACGGTTGGGGTGAGCCTGGCGGACGTGGCGCCCACCGTGCTCCATTTCCTGGGGCTTCCGATTCCTTCGGACATCGCCGCGCAAAGCCTCTTCACGCTGGACCCCAATCGGCGCGGCCGCGGCTCGTTTTCCGAGGCGTTTCCGGTGCGCGGCCGGGAGCTGTTCGACAGCTTCCGCCTTCCGGGGCTCGATGAAGGCACCATCCGGGACAGGCTGCGGAGCATCCACATTGCCAACAAGGGCTACGAGCCGAAGGGGGCCGTGACCCGCGACGAATACCGCTTGGTCCATCACAGGGCGGCCGATGCCTGGTTGCTCTATGAACGAGAGCGTGGAGCGGAACGACTGGTTGGCGCCGAAGCCCCGGAAGCACGCAACCTCCTTCAAAGCGAGCTGCAGCGGTGGGAGCAAGCGCAGCTCCGACGCATCGAGTGCCGACTTCGGGTCAAGGCGGACCAACCGGCGACAGCGCATCCTCGATGACCACGGGCTCGGCCGAGGTGATCTCGGCTGGAATCATGCTGAGCCGGGCATCGGCAAAGCGAATGGTCGCGGCCTCCCCCGAGACGATCTCTGCGTACAGCTGAACGACGAGTTGACTGGCGTCGTGGGGCACCCCGATTTCGTAGCGCAGCTGCCAACGCTGTCCGTTGCGGACTCGGACGTTCTTCCGCGCGATCTTCGGATAGCCGTCCATGAGCGTGTCCTGGTGAAAGCCGACGATGGCGTGCTCGCCATCGACTTCGAGGTCGAGGTCGATGCGCAGGTTGGTGCCGCCGGGCACTCGCAGGTATTGACCGCCGACCAAGAGCTTCTTTCCGTCGCCGGCGCGCAGATGCACTTGCTCGTCGGTCAACAGCCTCATCGTGCCCGATTCCGACAAGTCGTCTCGGCCCGATCTCGTCAGCCGTGCAACCTCCCCGAGAAGCTGCTGCTCGCGGGCCGCCGGAGCTCGACTCTCGCGTTTCGGCCCGAATATCCGGCCTTCCTCGGCCTCCGTGCGCACGCACTGGCTCAGCGATTCGCCGCACACCACGACCCCGTTCGGAGGCTCCCACATCATGACGCTGCGTGCGTAGGTGTTGCCGGCGAACAGTCTTCGCGGCGTATCATATTCACGGAACCAGCTCCGCCCGAGGAACTGCGTCGCGCCTCTTTCCATCCCGAGGAGATCAGCGACCGAAATCGCGGTGTCGACGTGTCCGTACAGCGTGTCGATCCGCTTGGCCTGCGGCTGCGGCAGCATGACGACCACGAAGGACCAACTCTGCGAGAGGAGCCTTTGGGTCGCGCTCGCGGCCTCCACCAGCCCAGCGGACTCGTCCGAGGTGATGAGGACGACCGTATCTTGAAGGACGCCGTGCCGTTCGAGCGCGGCCACGAAATCCGCGAGCGCATCGTCCGCCCACCGAAATGCTCGCTCGTGTCTGCGGACCGAATCATTCGGGTTTTGGGTCTCGGGAATCGTGTAGGGATGATGGGTGCCCACCGTGAGCATCGTGGCGAAGAACGGCTCCTCGGCGCGATGCAGTGCCAACACTCGCGCAAGCGCCTGCTCGAAGAACGCCTTGTCATCGACGCCCCAGTCGGTCCGCGCATACGCTTGGTCGAACCAAGGCTCGCCGATGAGCTCCTCGAACCCGGCCTTCGGCATGAACTGGTCCTTCAGCATGAAACCGAGCGGGGCCGCCTGGATGTACGCGGTTGCATAGCCGGCGTCCCGCAAGAGGGCGGGAAGACAGCGGCGGGCGAGCCCGTAGGTCTGCTCGGTCATCTTCGACTGATCGGTCAAGAGCTTCGGATAGTCCCCGCATAAGATGGCGTATTCTCCGCGGTTGGTCTGACGCTGGTGGGAGATGACGCGAGTCAACAATACGTGGCGCTGAGCGAGGGCATCCAACCTCGGCATCACCGTGGAGCTCCGTACCCCCTGCGCGGCAGCGACCGAAGGCAGGTATGCGCCCGAAGCGCCTTCCACCATGATCAGCAGCACGTTCGGCCGATCTTGAAAAGGGCCGACCCAGCGTCTGCCACGGAGGTCAGCTCGGAACACGCCGCGAAGCTCGGCACTGATCGCGGTGGGCCGCCCGCTTGGCGATTCGAAAGGGAGCGAGAGATTGGCCTGAAGGGCATGGCTCTGCCTCCACCCCTCGTAGGCAGAGGAAGTGGGCATGAGCACCTGCCCGACTACACACGCGCCGAGGGCAATGCCCCACCCTCGCCAGCAACGCGTGCCTGGTGCTCGCGCCGACACGCCGCCCGCGATCGCAGCCGCAATCATGAGGGTCAGCAGCGCCGGGTGGCGGATGTGTCGCGCCGAGCCGCCGACAAACGTGGCATCACCTAGGAATGCGACGTGGCTGACGGCATAGAGCGAGTCGAAGACCGTGATGAACTCGTACATCGCAAAGCTCGTCACGACGAGCGACACCAGGGCCCCAACCGCCAAGGTGCGTCCCCACCACCGGCCGATTCGCAAGAACAGCGCCGTGACCCCGATCACGAGCAAAGCCACCGAGGCGTCGGCAAACACGCCACGCACGTCGATCCGCCGTAGCGGCAGGTGCTTTTCCTGCAAGAGGAGCGCGCGCGTCAGCCACGGCGCACCGAGGCATACTGACACGACGAGCGCCCAGCCGAATCGTCTCCTCCACTGCCCACGGTCTGCTTCGATGGGGGGAAGTTATGGGCTATGAAACAGCGATGGCAAAGGCTTTCGCACCAGCAGCCGAGCGCAATCGTGAGCCGATCCTCCGTGTCCTGCGCCGCGTCCTTCCCCCGACCGGTATCGTGCTCGAGGTGGCCAGTGGCACCGGACAGCACGCAGCGTACTTCGCGCGGCACCTCCCTTCCCTTCGATGGCAACCGACGGATGCATCCACCGAAGCCCTCCAAAACATTCGGGCTTGGGTCGACGACGCCCCGGGTGACAATCTCCTGCCCCCGATCGAGCTGGATGTGCGCTGGCCGGAGTGGCCGGTTCGCAATCCAGACGCGATCGTCTGCATCAACATGATTCACATCTCCCCTTGGGAGACCACGGAGGCTCTCTTCGTCGGGGCGCAAAGGCTCCTGTGCCCGGGCGGTGCACTGATTACCTACGGACCCTATCGGCTCCATGGCGAGCACACCGCGCCGAGCAATGCCGCTTTCGACCAGAGTCTGCGCTCGCGTGATCCGAGCTGGGGCGTCCGCGACATCGACGAGCTGACGGCGCTTGCAAACCGTACCGGCCTATCGCTTGAAGATCGGGTCGACATGCCTGCCAACAACATGACGTTGGTCTGGAGGAGAACGGCCTGACGGACGACGATCAAAACGACGCCCAAAAGGACATCACGAAGTAGACGACGAACGCGGCGATGAGCGCGACCCCGCTTCGGCGCCCGATTCGATTGTGCCGATTTATCGTCATCAGGACCAAGAGGACGGTCACACCGGCCATGATGGGAAAATCGCGGTGGATCACCGTGCGATCGACAGCACCGGGGGCGATGATACCCGGCAACGCGAGCACGCCCAGCAAGTTGAAGATGTTGGACCCTACGACGTTCCCGACCGCGATATCCGGTTCCCCCCGGCGCGCCGCAGCCACCGATGCGGCGAGCTCGGGCAGGCTCGTGCCGAGCGCGACCAAGGTGAGCCCGATCACCAGCTCGCTCACGCCGAGGTTGCGCGCAAGGCCTACCGCGCCCCATACGACCACCCGCGACCCGATCAGCAGAAACGCCAAGCCTAGGAGGAACAACCCGATGGCCCTCGCGGCGGGCAGGGAATCGGGAATGTCGTCATCGAGGTCTGCGCCGATCGCCCGAGGGGCGTCGGGCTGCTCGAGGCGAGACTCCACGCTGATCCACCCGATCAAGAGAATCAGCCCCGAGAACAGGATCAAGCCCTCGAACCGGCTGAGGTCGCCGTCCCACAGAAACCACCACGCGAGCGCCATGCTGACGAAGAGAACGGGAACCTCGCGCATCAACAGGCGCGAATGCACGCTCAACGGCCCTGCGAGCGCAGCGGCCCCCAAGACCAGCGTGGCATTGGTGACGTTCGACCCGACGGCGTTCCCAACGCCCATTTCCCGGCTTCCAGCGGCGGCGGCCATCCCTGATACCAACATCTCCGGCGCGGACGTCCCAAATGCGACAATCGTGAGGCCAACCACCACGCGGCTGATTCCGAGATTCCTGGCCAGACCCGCCGCGCCGTAGACGAAGCGATCTGCCCCCCAGACCAAGGCGACGAAGCCCACGACGACCGCGATGATTGCGTAGAGCAGCAGCAGAACGACCTCTTTCGGGATGAAGAGAGGGGGTCCAGCATTGCGCAGGAGCAACGGAGCGCAACCCTCATGCAGTTCGCGCTGGCGAAACTACCCCGCGCGGCGCTATACGTCACGTGCAAGGAGGGGACAGCATGGGTGAGCGCCTGAATGGCAAGGTCGCGATCGTCACGGGAGCAAGCCGGGGAATCGGTGCTGCAATCGCTGCCAAGATGGCGGACGAGGGCGCGAAGGTGATCGTCGTATCACGGAAGATCGAAGGCCTTTCCGCCGTGGCGGACGACATCCGAGCGCGGGGCGGTGAAGCGACACCGATCGCCTGCCATGTGGGGCACGTGGCGGAGCGCGAAGCCATGCTCGAGCAGGCGCTCGAGACGTACGGCAAGGTGGACATCCTGGTGAACAACGCAGCGACCAATCCGTACTTCGGGCCGATGCTTTCGATCGACGAGGGGGCGTGGGACAAGACGTTCGAGGTGAACGTGAAGGGCTACTTCGGCATGAGCCAACTGGTGGCCGGCCATCTGCAGGAGCGAAAGGCCAAGGGCTCCATCGTCAACGTGGCCAGCGTGGTAGGCTTGATGGCCGCCCCCATGCAGGGTGTGTATGCGATGACCAAAGCCGCGGTGATCTCGATGACCAAGACCCTCGCGATGGAGCTGGGCGGCGCCGGTATACGGGTCAACGCCATCGCCCCCGGCCTGATCGAAACGAAGTTCGCCAAGGTCCTGGTAGACAACGACCAGATACGCGGCAGCATCGTCAATCGAACCGCAGCGGGCCGGGTGGGTCAACCGGAGGACATCGCGGGAGGGGCCGTGTTCTTGGCCTCCGATGAATCGGACTACGTGACGGGGGATGTCATGGTGATCGACGGCGGCTGGACGCTCGCATAGCCGGGGCGGCTCATGATGGACAAGCCGCCACAGGAGCCTGCGCGGAACGCGCGCAAGCTCGATTTGGTCGAGCTGCGCATCGCCAATTTGAAGCGCGAGCTGGAGGCGGATCCCGACCCGTCGGCCCGCGCCGCCATCCTCTATCACATGGGGTCGCTCTACGAGCACGACCTCGCCCGGGTCGACCAGGCGATGCGGTGCTACGCGCGAGCGCAGGAGACGGCGCCTTCGTTCGAGCCCGCGCTCATCGCGCAAATGCGCATCGCCGAGAGGGCAAACGGCGGGCACGACCTCGGGACGCTTTGCGCGGCAACGGTGGCTTCCGCCCACTCCCCAGCCGTCAGCGCCGCGGCGCTGATCGACCTGGCCTTGCGCTCGAATGATTGGGCCTCTCTGCTTGGCGAGGCAATCAAGAGGTCCCCCGCACCCGTGGTCCCGGCGCTCGTCCTCGAGTGGCTCTCGGAAGCCGCGGGCGATCGAGAGTCGCTTGGGAAAGCCCTCCGCGCGCAAGCCCACCACGCGTCGGACCCGGCGCTGCGCGGCGCACTGTGGATCGACGTCGCGCTCAACGAGCTCGAGAGCGACGAGGTCGACGCGGCGTTGCATGCGCTCGATCTCGCGGCCGAGTCGGATGCGGTCGCATGGTTCGCCCGAGGTCTTCAGCGGCGGATCTCCAAGCAGCACGAACGTTGGGACGTCTTGATTCGCGCCGCGACCTCTATGGCGTCCTTGCTCGAAGAAGCTGTCCGAGCCGGCCAGACGGTCGACCCGTTGCGTTTGCCCGTGCCCGAAAACGAGCGTCTTTCGCTGGCGGCTCTGCTGTGGCAAGAGGCCGCAGCCTGTAGCGCAAACCAGCTATCGGATATGAACGCCGCGAGCAGTCATCTCGACGCGGCGATCGAGCTGCTGCCGGACGATGTCCAGCTACGGCTGCAGTCGCTGTCATTTTCGGAGCGCCAAGGAAACGACGACACTGCCGGCTCGGCGCCGGCGTGGTTCCGTGAGGAGGCACCCGAGCATCCGGCGTTCGTCGCGTACCAAGTCAGACGCGCGCTCACGAGTGAGGAGCAGCGCAAAGCGGTGGACGTGCTGCGGGATGCGGCGACACGCCATCCCGCTTCCAGGTTTGCGCAGGCCGCGCTCGATGTTGGGCTCATGCGGACCGCGGCACACGCCGAGCTTGCGGACCGGATTCGGGAGCGGGCCGACGCCGGCGAGGGTGAGACACGGCAGCTCGCGTCGTGGCAAGCGGCGCTGTCGCGCGTCCAAGGGCCTCACCAGGCCGAGCTTTGCGTTGCGGCCGCCGAGGACCGACGGTGGAAAGTGCCGATCTTGCGTGATGCTCTTGGTTTCGCGTTGGCTGCAAAGGAAACCGAGGCAATCGTCGCTCGATCTGACGACCTGCTCGAGTGCAAGCTCGATCCGGAGGAGCAAGCGCTGCTCCTCTTCTCCAAGTATGACGTCACACAAAACGCCCTCGGCCAAAGCGAAGAGGCCAAGCGGCTCTTGCGCGATGCGCTCGGGGAGGCGACCCACCAGTCCTGGGCCCCATTTTTGGCTCGCGTTCGTGGAGCCCTCGATGACGACCCGACGCTGTTGGCCCGCGCCCACGAAGCCGTGGCGAGCCTGACCGACGCCGAGGTGCGCATCGGACACCTGTGCGCCGCGGGCGAGGCGCACGCCAGGGTGGGCGATTGGAGCGCTTCGGAGCGAGTGATCCGGCAGGCATTGGAGATCGCCCCGGGCGACCGGCACGTGCTCTCCTTGTTGGATGGGGTGTTGCGCGAAAGCGGCCGGACGGAGGACGTGGTCGCGCTAGCGCGAGAGCACGCCCTTTCGCCGGCCACCGACGCGCGAGGGGACCTCTCACTGTTGCTCGCGGGAGCCAACGCGGAGCGCGCGGGGAACCTGTCTTCGGCGCGACGCGCGTACGAGCAAGCGCTCGCTGATGCACCCGGCTCGCCTTCGGCGGCGCTTGCGATCGCCGAGGTCGCACGTCGTCAGTCGGACGGCAGTGCGAGGGTGCGCGCGTACGCAAGCCTGGCCGAAGGGCCGCTCGACGGAGGGGCCCCTGAGCTGTTTTCCCTGTTGCGCGGCGACGCGCTTTGTCTCGAGACGGGCGTGGCGCGCGAAGCGAGCCCGGCCTACGAGAAAGCGCTCGAGCACCCGGTCACGGCGCTCAGCGGCGCGGTGGCGTTGCTCTCGATGCCGGTACACCTCACGAGCGAGGAGCAGCGCTCGGCCGCCGAGGAGGTTTTGGGCGATGCCACAAGCTCGACGGAGCCGTCCGCTAGCGGATTTGCCAAGGCGTACGGCGCCTTGCGCGCATCCTTCGGACGGCCGGACGCCGCGACCGGCGACGCTTGGCTCGGGCTCGCCGCGCTCGCGCCCACCGACGGCTTGCGCACTGGCGCCCTCTTACAGGGGCTTCGCGCGATGCGCATCGCCAGAGGAGATGATGCGCTCGACGATCTATTCATCCTGGCCCAAGACGCCGAGGATCTGGCGCGGGAGCTGCCAGAGGCGGCAATCGCGATCGACGAAGCGCTGGCGCCGGGCGACGATCCCGAGTTGAGGGTCGCATCTCTCGAACGAAAGCTTCGGCACAGCGCGGATCTCGGGCGTGGAGCCGTCGATGCGGCGCATTGTCGCGCGCTCGTGGAGGCAGAACGGGGTGCCGAAGCCGTGACGTTGCTCATCGGCGCAATCGAGCAAAGACCCGACGACTTGGCCGTCTGGGAGACGCTGCGCACCGCGGCGCGCCAGGCGGGGCAATGGCCGCTCGTAGCCCAGGCCTGTGAACGGCTCGCGCAATTCGTCTCGGGCTCGCTCAAAGCGGACCTTCTGGAAGAGGCGGGCGTCGTCCGCCTCGATTGCATGGAGCAGCATCAGCAGGCAGAGGATCTCTTGCGAAGCGCCCTCGATGCAGATCCGACGCGATCGGTTGCCTTTCGGCGCCTGCATGACCTGCTAGTCGAAAGGGAAGACGCCGAGGCCCTCGAGGCGCTCGTCTCCACGCGGCTTGCGCACGGGGCCTCGCAGGAACGCCCCGATCTGCTCTACGAACGCGCCCGCCTGCTGCGAGGGTTCAGCGACCGTCCCGGCGCGCTCGAGGTGCTGGGCGAGCTCTTCACGACCGATCCCGACCACGCCGGCGCATTGGCGTTGGCCGCAGAGGTCCACGTGTCTCTCGAGCAATGGGAAGACGCGGTCGACTGCCTTCGGCGACTGGCCCGCTCCAGCATTCCAGACGAGCAGCGGCGGCTCGCGCACCTCGGCGCATCCGAGTTTCTCGAAGCTCGCCTCGGCGCAAAAGACCAAGCGCTCGTCGAGCTGCGCGCCATCGAGGCCTTGGGGCTGGCGGACGCGGAAACCTGGGCTCGCATCGGCGCCCTCGAAGAAGCGCTGGGGAGCCCGAAAGCGGCGATCGAGGCCTACGAGCAAGCCCTCCAGGCGGAGCCAACCCATGTTGCTTCGATCGCGGGGTTGGTCGGTCTTCTCGAGGGCGCCGCGACACAAACCGCCCTCACGCGATACGAAAGGGCGCTCTGGGTGCGAATCGAGCAAGAAAACCTCGACGCATCGTCGCTCCGGGGTTTGCGCGACGCAGCCGTCTGGCGCGGACAGTCTGGACGGGCATCGGCGATCCGCGCCGTCGAGCGAGCGCTCGGTCTCGAGCTCGCCGATGGCGAGCCGTGGACGTTCGAGGTGGACGGCGTCTCGGTCGACTCGCCGTGGGATGAAGAAGGCTTTGCGGCGCTCGATCGAGTGCTGCGTCGGGTGGGCCCCTCGCTTTCGAAGCTCCGGCTCCGCGCTGTGAAGGCCGCCCCCGGTGATCCCGTGTACGCGGAGCTCGAGCGACTCTCCCATCGCTTTGGCGCACATGCTGCTTCGGTCGGGCTTTGCGGCGATGTGTCGACGCCGATCGCGCACGGGGGCGCAGACCGCGAGATCCATTGGTTGGTTCCCGACAAATGCCGCAACGGTCTCGACGCGCGTGCACGGTTTCATGCGGGCCGGTTGGCTTGGGCGGTCCCGCGCGGCGCAGGCTGGCTGCTCGGCGATTCGGCGCTGGCAGCGGCCGGCAAGATCGCTGCGACCTTGCGCGCTGCACGCTGCGAGGTGGAATCGGGCGAGCCCATGCTGCCTGCCGCCGAGATCAAGCTGCGACGGTCGGCGCGACGGGCCGTTCAGGAAGCAGTGGGCGGCACCGTCTTCGACGCGTCGACGCTGCTCGCATTCGCGCAGAGCTTGCATCGAGCTGCGGACCGCGCGGGCTTGCTGGCCTCCGGTGACGTTGCCGCAGCGCTTCACGCGCTTCTCGGTGAGTCCCCTACCCTCGCCACCTTGAAATCTTCTACGCGGGGCCTCGATCTGGTTCGATTCTGCATTGATGACGAGTCGCCCTTGTGGGGTCGAGATGCCTGAGGACGACCTGTCACAAGCCAGTCGGGATTCGGCGCTTCCCGCGTTCGACTTCGACGACGACGCGATCGCCACGCTTCTCGACGCATTCGTCGAGACGCAGACCGGGCCCCAATCGAAGCATGTGAGCCGTCCGGCCGATCCAAACGACGCGGGCGCGCAGGTCGCGCAGCGTACTGTCTTTCAGCGCATCCGGCGTCACGACGCTCTACCCTTGGTCGGTGATTCTGTCGAAGCTCGGAAGCGCCGGATCGTGCTCTTGGATACCCTCACGGAGCAAGCGGTTGGCTCGGCGAGGTCGCGGCTCATGACCTCTGCCGCAGAGCTGTGCGACCAACTCGGAGATGCAGAGGGCGCCGTCTTTCGATACGGGCAAGCGCTTGCCGCCGATGCGCGCGACGTGATCGTCCTTCGGGCGCTCCGGCGGCACGCGATTCGCCGTCGGGATTGGCCGGCTGCGGCCGCGGCCCTCGAGAAGGAAGCCGCGCTCGATATCGCGACGTCGGAACGGGCGGCTGCGCTGCGAATGCTGGCAACCATCCTTCTTTACAAGCTCGGTGACCCGGCGGCCGCAGAGCAGGCGGCAACCCGCGCAGCAGAGCTGCAGGCCGATGACTTCGTCGCCTGCGCCCTGATCGTGTCCGCATGCCTTGTGCGCAACGAGCACCGACGTGCCGCCGAAACGCTGGCCCGCGCCGCTGAACGGTGGCCTGTGCCGTCTGCGCAGGCCGTGGTCCTGCTGCATGCCGCAGAGCTCATGGAGCGGGCTCGCGCTCCCGAAGCGGCCAAAACGCTGTTCGAACGCGTCGTCGATCTCGAGCCGGAATCGTTGGCGGCGCGCCTCGGTCTCGTGCGCGCGGCCCGGGCCCTCGGTGAGCGATCGCGGGCGATCGACGAGCTGTGCGCGGCAGCGGAGCACGAGTCCGCACCGGTGGCGCAGGCGCTTCGCCGGTCGGCTGCGGTGATCCACCACGCGATGGGCAACGACGCAGACGCCATGGCGTTGCTAGACCGCGCGACGAACGCATCTTCGCGTTGGACGCTCGCAGAAATCGCTTCGCTGTCTGGCGATTCCACCCGCGCCAGAGAGGCACTCGAAGCCGATGCAACCGACGACACCGAGGTGCTCGCCGCGCTGCGCAGCACCAGGCGTGCACGGATTCACGCGGAAGCGAACGATGAAGCGGCGCTCGGGGCGGCGGTCCTCGAGGCGCAAGCGTTGCCGGATCTCGTGCCATATCTTCGCGCGCTACGGCGCTTGTGCGCTAGTGAAGAGCCGTCGAATGGCGCCCTTCGGCGCCTGCTCGAAACCGTACCCCGCGACGACGCGAGCCCCGCCGCGAAAATGGCGAACGCGGATCGAGCCGCTCGCGTCTCGGATGTGCCGACCTTGCTACGCACCCTGAAGCAAGAGATCGAGCACGTCCCCGAGTCATGCCGCGTGGGAGCGTTCCTTGCCGTTGCCGAAGCCTCGGGTGCGCTCGGCTCGGCGGAGCGATTGGCGGCGCTGCTCGACACGGAGCGAAGGAGCCCTGGCAATCCGCTCTTGAGCCGAGCGCTGATGATCGTCGATGGCGACGCCCGACGAAATGCGGGCCGATGGAAGGCGGAGGGCGAAGCAGCGGATGGGGCACGCTCGGCGTTTGCCTTCATGATGGCCTACCGAGCGATGCCCAGCATCGACGCCTTGCGCCCCGCGTGTGAATCGGCCCTCCGCCGTCAGCCCGACTACTGGCCCGCGCTCTGGAAACTGGAATCCGAAGACAGCTCGAGGGACGTACGGGCCGATGCCGCACGCAAGCAGGCAGAGCTCGACCCGCAAAACCGTGCGAGTCATCTGCTACGCGCGTCGCTTTGGACGGGTTCCCCTGCCGATCGGGCGGCTCATGCGCACGCCGCCTTGGACTGGAATGCCCCGGACTCGCTTCTCGTCGAGCATCTGATCGACCTGAGCGGATCTGCATCCGCGGACGCTGGTGGCCTCATGCGGCTCGCAGCGAGCAAGCTGGGGGAGCCTTCGTATCTGCAACGTGCCGCGGACGCCTACCGCGCGTCGGGTCTACCCGCAGTTGCGGCCCGGTTGCTGCGGGATGCAGAGGCGGCCATGCCCGACGACGTCGGCATTCGCGCACGGCGCAAGGACGCGCAGCTCGAAGCGGGGGAGTTTGCACGACTTGCAGACGCCGCGATGGAGCGCGCGAAAGCGGCCGAGAGCCAGGAGGACGAACTTGCCGCCTTGTGCGCCATGTCGGAAATGGACCGGCTCGCACGTGGCGACATGCAAAGCGCCCGATTGTCGCTGCAGTCGATCGCCGAGATGCGTCCCGATCACATCCCGACCGCCCGCGCGCTCGAATGGGATGCGCTTCGAGAGGAGGACACCGAACGGATCCGCTCCGGCGCGCGCCGCTTGATCGACGCCTTGGAGCGGGGCTGCGCTGACGGGTTGGCAAGACGCAGGCTCATCGTGGAGCTGCTCAAGGCCGATTCCGACATCCTCCAGACCGACATCGACCATGCCTTGCGAGCCATCGAAGATCGCCCCGATGCAGACCCCGGGTTGGCCCGGCAGTTGCTGGGGGCGGCGTACGCCAAGAACGATGGCGTACTTTGTCTGGGCGCGCTTCGGGCGCTCGGCACCTCGCTGACGGAAGAGCTCGAGCGGGGCGCGCTCGCCTTGGAAGAAGCCCGCGTGTTGCGGGAGCTCGGAGACACGGACGAAGCACTCGAAACGCTACGGCATTCGCGAAGTCATCCGCTGGCGGTCGAGGAGGAGGCCCGCCTGCTGCAAGCGGCTGCACGGTGGGAAGCTGCCGCCTCGGCGTATGAGGAGGCGGCCAGCCGGGCCAGAGATCACCAGCGTGCGGCATCCCTCTGGCGTGAGGCCGCGCTCCTCTTCGAAGACAAGCTCGCCGACGACACGCGTGCGACCCGGGCATGGATGGCCGCGGCAAACGCCGACATCACCTACCTCGATGTCTACAGGCGCCTTGCCGACCAGTACCGCAGCAGCGGCCAGGACGACGAGCTCGTTTCTCTCACCCAGGCGCGCATCGACGCCGGAGCCGACACGCCGACGCTCGTCACATTGCTCCTCGAGCAGGCTGCCCAGCGGCGCGAGCGCGGAGACGCCGAAGGCGTGGTCGACGCGCTGCACGAATGCTTGGAGCTCGACCCGCATCATTTCGCCGCACTCGCGCAGCTCGTCGACGCGCATCGTCACGCCGAAAACTACCAAGGCGCCGCCGAGGCGCTCATCCGGATCGCACGCCTCAAACGCTCGACTGACGAGCAAGCCTGGGCGTTCTCGCAGCTCGGCGAGATCTATCACGAGCACCTCGGTGACTTGGAACGGGCAGAGGCCTCGTTGCGCCGCGCACGAGAACTAGCACCCGGCCACACCGAGACGCTCGACCGCCTGGCATCCGTCCTTACGCTCCGGGGAAACGCCCTCGAGTCGGCGCGCCTGCTCGAAGCTCTGGTGCGCCGGGCGGCCGACGACGCGCAGAGGCGTGATTATCGGATTCGACTCGCGGGCGCGGTCGAGCAAGCCGGTCAAGCCCGACAGGCAGAGCTCGTGCTGGAACGTCTGAGAGCCGACCAGCCTACCGACCCCGACGTGATCCTCGCAGTGGCCGATTTCTACGAGCGACAAGGCGATTCGCCCGCCGGAGCGATGCACCTCAACCGCGCGCTCAACGATCTTCGCACGGCGCTCGAGGCGGAGCCCGGCGATGAGGCGCTGTGGATCACGTTGGTGCGCGTCCTGCACCGCCGTCATGGTCCCGGGCCTGCGTCCTGTGCAGCGAGCGCGGCCATTGCGATCGGACATCCGGCTTCTCTCTTCGAGGGAGACGTGACGGCTCGGCACGAGGCGTTGGGAGAGCCGGAGGTTCCGTTGCGGCCGGCAATCCACGCCGTCGTAGCGCCGCCCGGGCTGCCGCCGACGCTTCGGCGTCTCTTCACGCTGTGCGAGCATTCGTTCGACAAGGTTCTGCCTTTCGACGCAGCCGCGTGGAGGCTGCGCAAACCTTCCAGCGAGCACCGGTCTCTCGTCGAGGAGGCCGGAGCGGTCGCACAGGCGATGGGGATCAGCGAGCCGCGTTTGAAGGTTACCTACGTCGCTCCTTCGGCATGTATTCCCATCTCGGGCGATCCCCCCACGTTGGTGATTGGCGGCCACCTGCACGAAACCACCACGCCACAAGAACGCGTGTTCCTCTTCGCGCGTGCGCTCGAGGTCGCAGCGAATCACCTGGCCCCGGCCCTTCGCGCGCGTCCGGGTGAGCTCGATGCAGCCCTCGTCGCGCTGTTGCACGGCCACGAAGAAGCCCGCCAGGGACTCGATCCTCGGCAGAACCAGGAGCTGCGGAGAAAGCTTCTCAAAGCGGTCCCACGCCGTTGGCGTGACGAGGTCGAGAGCTTGGTCTTGGAGCTTCGGGGCAACCCGTCCTTCTCGGCGCGCTCGGCGCCGTTTGCCATCAGCGAGCTCGGCGACCGTGTCGCCCTGACCCTCACGGGGGACGTTCCCTCTGCGGTCGACGCCCTTCTGAAGATGGCCGGCAAGACAGTGCCGCCGAACGACGCCGGAAGGCTCGGTGCGATCCGCGAGGTCCCCGAAGCCTGGGCGATCATTCGCTTTGCGATCAGCGACGCACATTTTGAAGCCAGGGCCCAAGCTGGTGTAGATCTGTAGAGCCATGCGACTCGGTCTTATCGGACCCGCGGAAACCGACGCCAGCGCCCTCCAGGAAGCGGCGAGGCTCCTCATTTGCGACTTCGCGGTCGATTCCGTGGTCTATCTCGCCGAGGACGCGGCCCTTCACGAATTCGTCAGTGCGCACGAGCTGAATGATGGCGAGCGCAGCATCGAGCAACGCGTAGCGGAAGTGGCGGCAACGGGCTCGCCGAACGACATCGAGGACGTCCTGCGAAGGCTCCGCGGCGCCCGCTATCTCGAGAAGCTGCGCGTCGCTCCGCCGCCTCCCATACGCGCATTGGAGATGGTCGACGATCGGATCGTGCTGATCGTGCGCCACAAGTCCATGGTCGCCGAGGAAGACGTGATCAACTCCAATATCGTCGTCTACGGCGACGCCAAGGAGCTGATGTTCAAGCGCTTCGGCCCGCGTGCCTTCTTCAGCCCCGGCCCGCTGGCCTCCGGTTTCGTGGGGCTTCTAGACGATCAAAGCGAGGCGGCGGGCGTCGTTCTCAGGGCGCTGCACCTGAACGGTGACGTCCGATGGAGCGAGCCGATACAGGGCCGGGGCGCCAAAGTCATGGTGGCGCCGTGACGCGACGGGTCGCGGTCTACGGAGGAAGCTTCGATCCGCCTCACATCGGGCACGTGCTCTCGGTGGCGTGGACGCTGTCGGCAGCCGATGTCGACGAGGTCTGGGTGATTCCCACCTGGAAGCATGCCTTCGACAAAGAGCATGGCGCATCGTTCGAGGAGCGCATGGCGATGTGCGAGCTCGCCTTCGCGCCGTTTCGGAGGGTCGAAGTTTCGGATGTCGAGCGCCGTCTCGGTGGGACCAGTCGAACGCTGGCGACGCTCGAAAAGCTGGAAGCGGAGCACCCGGATGCGGCCTTTCGCCTCTTGATCGGCGCCGATGTCCTCGCTAGCACGGATCGCTGGCACCGCTGGGAGGAGGTAGTGAAAATCGCCCCGCCTCTCGTGATCGGCCGCCAGGGCTATCCAGTCCCCGAGGGCTGTCCCATCTCCATCCCGAACGTCAATTCCACCGACATACGGCGCGGCCTCCATTACGCGGGCGACGTCTCCGGTGTCGTCCCTCGGACCGTCATCGATCACATTCGGGCCCACCACCTCTATTTGGACGAGAAATGAACGTCCACATCATCGGGCGCGGCGGGGTGGGAAGCGCGCTCGGGCGTTCTCTGCGGTCGAGCGGCCGGCATCGGGTCACGACCGGCGGGCGCCGCCCTCAACCTTCTCGGGAACGAGCCGCCGATGTGATCGTCCTCGCGGTCCCAGACGATGCCATCCAAACCACCGCCATTTCGATCGCGCCGAACCTGACGCCGGGGGTCTGCGTTCTCCACTGCGCGGGCGCACGCGGCACCGAGGAGCTCGACGCATGCAAGGTCCGAGGTGCCTCGGTCGGCGTCATGCATCCGTTGGTGTCGTTTCCTAACGCGCGGAGTCATCCCTCCCTCGAGGGCACCACCTTCACCGTCCAGGGCGAGCGCAGTGCAATCGCCGCCGGCCGTCAGATCGCCTCCGCGTGCGGAGCGCGAGCCGTCGTGGCGAGGACGGGCGACCCTTCGTACCATGCGGCCGCAGCGCTGGCGGCCAACGGTGCCGCGGCGCTCGCGTTCGCATCGGTGCGCGTGCTGACGCGTTTGGGATTCGAGCGGCGGGCCGCCGAGCGTGCTATTGGAGGCCTCTTGCGCACCGTGGGCGACAACGTGGAGCGGCTCGGCGTGCCCGAGGCGCTGACCGGCCCAATCGCCCGAGGCGAGGCCGAGACCGTGGCAGCACACCGCAGAGCCTTGCGCGACGTCGACGAGGGGGCCCTCAGCGCCTACGATGCCGTGTTGCCCGCGGTGGTTCGGTGCGCCCGCGCCGCAGGGCTTTCCAAGCGCAGCGCAGAGAAGATTCTACGACTGGTGAGACGTTGAGGCCTCACTCGGCCGCTTCGATCGATCCTTCGATTCGCTCGAAGCGGATGCCATCAGGATCACCGACGGCGATGATCCGATCACCTCGATCGAACTCTCCCGCCAGAATCGACGCAGCCAAGGGGGCCTCGACCATTCGCCCAATCGCACGGCGCATCGGCCGAGCGCCGAGGGCGGCATCGTATCCACCAAGCGCAACCAAGGAATCGATTGCGGTGTCATCGATACGCAGCTCGACGCCCTGTCGCTCGCGAAGCTGCTGAGCCACCTTGGCCGCCATCCGCCGCGCAATCTCGGCAACCTCGTCGAGCTCGAGGGCGCCGAAGAAGAGCGGCTCGTCGATGCGGTTCCACAGCTCGGGAGGCAGAGCGCGCCGGGCGGCGGCTAGCGCAGCAGCAACGCCGTCGGCCGAGTGTGCAGATTCGTCGCGAAAGCCGATCGCGCCCTGACTTCCTGGGGCCTGCTGGGCGCCGAGGTTCGAAGTCATCACGACGATCGTATGCGTGCAGTCGACGGTCCGGCCTTTGCCATCGGTGAGCCGCCCATCTTCGAGAAGCGGCAAGAGCGACTGAAGCACGTCCATGTGCGCTTTTTCGATCTCGTCGAGCAAGACGAGCTGATAGGGCCGATGCCGGATCGACTCGGTGAGCTGTCCGCCGGTGTCGTGACCAATGTAGCCCGGCGGCGCCCCGACCAACTTGGCTACCGCGTGCGATTCGCTGAGCTCGCTCATGTCGATCCGGGTCATCGGGCAACCCATGAAGAAGAGCTCATTCAATGCGCGCGCCGTCTCGGTCTTGCCCACGCCGGTCGGCCCCAAGAACAAGAACGTCGCAAGAGGCCGCTGTCCGTGGAACCCAGCGGCGCCTTTTCGAAGCGCATCCGAAATCCGGCGCATGACCGCGCGATGACCCACCACGTGATCGGCAAGATGACGCTCGAGCTCGAGCAGCTTTTGCGCATCACTGACCAAGAGCCGCTCCACGGGAACGCGAACCTTGTCCGCCACGACTCGGGCGACCGACTCGCGATCGACGATTGCCCCACCCCGCCGACGAACGCGCGCACCCGCGAGGTCGAGAATGCCAATCGCTTTGTCGGGCAAGCTCTGGTCGGCCATGTAGCGCACCGAGAGCTCGACCGCGGACGCGACGGCCTCTTGCTCGTAGGCAATGCCGTGATGGACCTCGTAACGCGGCGCGATGCCCTTCAAGATCTCGATCGCGTCCTCGGCGGTGGGCTCGGCGACGTGAATCGGGGAGAAGCGCCGCGCCAGTGCGGCGTCGCGCTCGACGTACTTTCGGTACTCTACGTCGGTCGTCGCGCCGATGCATGGAAGCTCGCCGCGCGCGAGCGATGCCTTGAGCTCGTGCGACAAGTCATCGGGCGAGTCCCCGCCGGTGAAGAGCGCGTGCACCTCGTCGATGAACAGCACGATCTTGCCGTTTGCCCGTTTCACCTCGAACTGAAGCCTCCGGACCCGCTCGGAGAGCGCCCCGCGCACGCCCGTCCCGGAAACCAAGCCCCCCGCCGAAAGCTCGACCAGGATCGTGCCTTCGAGCCCGCGCACGCCCGTCCCTCCCTGCGCGAGCCGGCGCGCCAGGCCCTCGACGATGGCGGTCTTGCCGACGCCGGGCGGCCCCACCAGGATCGGATTGTTCGAACGGCGCCGCGCCAGCACGTCGAGGAGCCGCTCGATTTCCGCATCCCTTCCAATCACCTCGTCGATGTGGCCCATCGATGCGAGCTCGGTCAGGTTGCGGCCGAGCTTGACGAGCGTCGGGTACATGCGCGCATCGAGCGTGAACGGAGAGGAGGAAGGGACGATGATCTCTTCGTCGAATGCTTCGAGCGGATCGCTCGTTTCGGCGGGCTCCTCGGCCATCGGCTCTTCTTGCGGCCCGTTCAAGCGAAGCTCGATCAAGGGTGAAGGCTCGACACTCGGCCGGGCAGACGGCCTCGAGGGCTTCGGCGCACCTTGCGCCGGAAGGGTTTCCGAGGGCCGGCTGCGCGTCGTGGTGATCGGCGCGCTCGGCATCGCCCGGTCCTCACGAGGCTGAAGAACGCTCTGCACCGCTTCCTGCACGCGCCTCGATCCGGTTCCGATCTCCTCCAGGCTTCGATGCGCCGCGCTGCGGGTGTCTCGGGCGATCGCGAAGAGCAGATGAGCCGGGAGCACTTGAGGCGCGTCCATGGCCTTGGCAATGCGATAGGCACGCTCGACAGCACGCTCCAAGGCACTGGTCGGCTCCGAATCGACCACGCGGATCGCGCTCAGCAAATCGCTTTCCTTCACGCCGAGCTGAGACAGGAGCTTTCCCATGGGCCCCCCCGTCTGCAGCATCACGAGCAGCAAATACGCTGTCGACGGCGTATGCGCCCGCCTTTGCGCCTCACGCTGCGCGCGTGCGACTAGTCCTTTGACCCCCCCACTGACCGTCGTCATCGAGCTCCGTTCCTGCGTCCGAGTTAGCTGTCGCCGCCGTGGGGCACAACTTTTCGGCGTACCTCGGCTCCTGCGTAGGCATAAATCCTACACTGGAGTACTTTATCACCCTGTCACTGTAAAGTTACAGCTGTTAGCTTGATCCGTGGAACCCAACCGAGGAGCAAGCCGTGAACTTTCGTATCGCATTCGCTGCAACTGCGCTGGCCGCCGTCGTTTCGTCGGTGACTCCCTGGCAGGAGGCCGGTGCCGCCTCGGGCCTACGTGCCCGTATCTTCCTGACGCAAAAGGGCGTTCCGCGCTCGCTTTCGGAGTCGGGTGTCGTCCGTTTTGCGCAGGGAAACAAAGCCACTCGCCTACAGGAAACGACGGACGCCCCCATCGAGGACCGTCAATGGCGCGCTACCTTGGTGGTCAACTTCAACGCCCCAGTCGGCGATTCGGAGTTCGAGGTGCTCTTCTACGACATCCAAACCGACGAGCGGAAGTTCATCGCGCCCGCCATGACGGTGTTCGTCAATGACCGGACGCAGCGAACCATCGTGCACAAGCTGCACTTGAAACGGCCTCAGTTCGAGCCCAACCGCCGTCTGGAGATGGTGGTCACGGTGCGGCGCCAGGAAGTCGGCCGTTACCGCTTTCAAATTCTCGGAGACAGGGTACAACACAGCGGCGAAGTCACCTTCACGGATGACGAAGCCCGCTGACTCGTGCCAACTCTGAGTGACGTCACCAAGAGGGCCGCAAAAGGCTCGCTCGATCCCGTCTACGTTCTGGTCGGAAGCGAACGGCTGCTCATCGAGCGGGCGATCGACGCCGTGCGCAAAGCGGTCGACGCCATGGGCGCACCCGACTTCAACATCGAGGTGTTCGACGGGAAGGGCCTCGAGGCATCGACCGTAGTCGCCGCTGCGCGGACGCTTCCCATGATGGCCGACATGCGCTTGGTCCTGGTGCGCCACGTGGATGGCATGACGCCGGCCGAGCAGCGCCACTTGGCCGATTATCTGGACGATCCCAGCGATACGACCTGTCTCGTGCTCACTGCGAGCAAGCTCGACGGCCGCGAAAAGCTGGCCAAAACCGCCAAGAAGCAAGGGTATCTGGTCGATACCAAGCCGCTGCGCGGTCGAGAGCTGCGTGAATTCGTTCAAGCCGAAGCTGCCGCGCGCGAGCACAACATCGAGCCTCAAGCGATCGAGGCGCTCATCGAAGCCGTGGGCGACGATCTAGCGGCGCTCGATGATGCGATCGAGCGGCTGTCCTTGTTCGTCGGGCCGGGCCAGCGCATCGACGCGGACGCCGTGTCGACGTGCGTCACGCGGATTCGCGTGGAGTCGATCTGGAGCCTTGTCGACGCGATCGGTCTCAAGGATCGCCGCAAGGGCGTCGCGGCAGCACAGTCCCTGCTCGACGACCGCGAGCCGCCGCTCCGTTTGCTCGCGATGGTGGCGCGTCAGCTCCGCATCGTGGCGCGGATGCGCGAGGCGCTCTCGGATGGGCTGCGCCCGCAAGAGGCCGCCAAACGAGCGGGTGCGCCACCTTTCAAAGCGGGTGACTTGACCGAGTCCGCACGGCGCTTCACCGCCGACAGCCTGGGAAAGGCGTTCGCGCTCATCGCCGAAACCGACCGCGCCCTCAAGAGCAGCAAGCGCCCCCCGGACGTAATCGTCCAAGAAGCCGTCCTCGAGCTCTGCGCAGACCAGCGCCAGTAGCGCCGGTAGAGCGGCGCTCAGCCCTGGAGCGCGTTGACCTGGTGGGTCAGCCTGGAGATGTATCGCGAGCCGGTCTTGCGGTGGTAGATGCCCTTCGCAACCGCGCCGTCGATACGGCTCACGGCTTCGAGGAGCGCCCTTTTCGCCGCGTCGGCGTTGCCTGCCTCGACGGCGGCGCGAACGCGCTTCACGCTCGTCCGCACGCCGGTCCGGATGTGCCGGTTACGGGCAGTGCGCTTCACCGTCTGGCGGGCTCGCTTTTTTGCTGAAGCGTGGTTGGCCACTCTGATATCCTTCCCGTGGGGACGCGGGTGTTAGCCCTGTGATTGAGGGCTGTCAAGCCGGTGGCCAGAGGCTTGCGGCCCCCGGACCCAACAGGCATAGAGGCTCGTGTCCCGACGCCAGCAAACGTTGAATTGGCTCGCCAACCTCGTGACGGAGCGCCGAAGGCTCGTGGTCTGGGTTTCGGTCTTGGTGACGGTGGCCTTCACGACGCAGATACCGAAGCTCACCGCCGATCCCGCGCCGGAAAGCCTTCTGTCCTCGTTCGAGGGCGAGGAGTACGCCCTCATCCAGAAGCGGTTCGAGGAGTGGTTTGGCAAGCGGCGTGAAGCCGTGCTGATTCTGGTCGAGTCCGATGACGTCCTGTCCGTGGAAACGCTGCAACAGATCCACGACATCTCTTTGGGATTTGAGGGCAAGCCTTGGGTGGACAAGGTTGCGAGCATCACCACGCTGAACATCCCCCGTCGCGTCCGGGCAGTCACCGATGAAGAGGCCGGCGGCCCGGGCGAGGACGATTTGGAGGGGCTCGAGGAAGTCGGTGACGTTGGCGACGAAGGGGACCTCGATGACCTGGACGATCTCGATGATCTGGATGCCTTGGACGAAGAAGCGGATGTGCAGGGCGATCTCGAGGACGATGCGTTCAACGCGTTGCTCGACATCATCGAAAGCGATCCCGATCGGTTCCCCGGAGGCATAGCCAAGGCCGGACCCGCTCTCTCGGCAGAGCTCAAGACCGGGCCCATCGTGAACGGTGCCACGGTCACCAAGGAAGATGCGGCCGAGCTGATCGATGCGGTCAAGGACAACCCGCTGCTCGTCGGCAGGTTGATCGACGAAGACCACAGCGTGGCGGGCATCGCCCTCCAGCTCAAGGAGCTCGATCCGCGCGAGATGCTGGCGGCCATGGAGGAGCTGCGCGCGGACTTGAGCCGGCTCGAGCAAGAGGGCATCGACGTGCACGTGGGCGGCCTCCCCTATCTGCGCAGCGTCATCGTCAGCAAGATGCGCCAGGACAACCTACGGCTGATCCCGCTCAGCGCTTTGGTCTGTGTCGTCCTGCTCATGCTGTCGTTCCGATGGGTGCCGGGGGTCCTGCTCCCGCTCGCCGGAGTCGCCATCACCGCCTTGGTCACTGTCGGCGGAATGGGATTGGTCGGCGAGCCCATGAACATCCTCAACAACGTGATTGTACCCTTGCTGGTCATCATGGTCATGAGCGACGCGACCCATCTGATCCAGCGCTACCGCGACGAGGTGTACCTCGACGACGAAGCCGGCGACCACAGGGCCGCTGGGCGCCGCACGATCAGCGCAATCGCGATAGCATGCCTGCTCACCTCGTCGACCACGGCGGCCGGCCTGATTTCGCTCGTCGTTTCGAAGACCGTCATGCTGCGTCACTTCGGTCTGACCGCCGGGCTCGGAGTGATGTTTTCGTATCTCGTCATCATCATCTTCATTCCGGCGGTTCTGACCTGGGTGACCCCACCGAAGCACGAGATGGTCCGCAAAGAGCGGACGAGCATGTTCAGCAGCGTGACGACCACCTTCACGGCGAAGCTCCTGCGCTGGCGCTGGGCCGTGCTCGTGGCGACGGCATTGGTCACCGGGGGTGCGATCTACGTGGCGAGCAAGATCACGGTCGATCATGCCCTGCTGGATCAGTTCGATGAAGACGACCCGGTGTATACGACCACCCTTCTGATCGAGGAGAAGCTCGGAGGGGTCCGGCCGCTCGAGGTCGTCCTGGCGAGCAGCGACCCGGATCATCTCATGCAGCCCGAGATGATCGAAACCATTCAGAGGATCCGTAACTGGGCGGCACTGCGTCCGGAGATCATCCGCTCACTCAGCTACGCCGACATGTTGCGGGAATCCTACGCGCTTCTCAGCGGCGATCCCGGCGTTCGCGCAGAAAGCTTCAAGAGCATGAAGCAGGTCAAGGGCCTGGTTACGATGATGAGCCAGCGCGATTCCAGCCCTTTGAGTGACTGGCTGACCGTAGACGGAACGAAGGCCCGAATTCAGTTCAAGCTGCGCGACATAGGGGCCAAGGCGACGCTGCGCTTTATCGACGACCTGAAGCGAGAAATCGAGACGGAGCTCGGCAGCGACAAGACCGTGCGGGTTTCGTTTACAGGAGAGGCGTACACGGGCTCCTTGGGGCAAGTCGCCGTGGTGAGCGACCTGACCGGAAGCCTGCTCCTCGCAGTGGTCGTTATCTTCCTGTTGCTGGCCTTCTTCTTCCGCAGCGTTCGGTTTGGTCTGCTGAGCATTCCGCCCAACCTGATTCCCCTGGTGGCCACAATGGCCTACATGGTGTGGCGCGAAATCCCTCTAAACGTGTCCACGGTCATCATTTTTTCCGTCAGCCTCGGCCTCGCGGTCAATGCGACAATTCACGTGCTGGCGCGCTTTCGCGAGGAGATGCGCACGGGGATCGGGCGCGAAGCATCGTTGGTGCGAGCCATGCGGAGCACCGGCCGCGCCATCGTCATTTCTTGTCTCACGCTGATGGCTGGATTCGGGGTGTTGCTGGCAAGCTCCTTCGTTCCCGTGCGAATCTTCGGAGAGCTGTTTGCCGTCACCTTTGGGGGCTGTCTGATCGCCACCCTGGTGGTCCTGCCGCCGCTTCTTCGAGTCGCCGGCGGAAGCGGCCCGGTGCGGAACGACGACTAACGGGCAAGCCTGTCGATGACCGCCGTGGCAAAGGCATCCGTGCCGAGCGTGCCCCCGAGGTCGCGGGTCTTCTGACCGTCGGACAACGCGCGGTTGTACGCCTCGCGAATTCGGGAGGCGCTGGCACGGCAGCTGTCATCGCCGCGCGCATCGGCGATGTGGTTGAGCATCATCACCGCCGACATCAGCAGGGCGAGGGGATTGGCCACGTCCTTGCCTGCGATGTCCGGCGCAGAGCCGTGTACGGCCTCGAAGACGGCATAGTCGTCGCCGATGTTGGCGCCCGGAATCACCCCGAGGCCGCCCACGAAGCCGGCGCAGAGATCGCTCAGCACGTCTCCATAGAGATTTTCGAGCAACAAGACGTCGAATTGCGTGGGGTCCTGCACGAGCCGCATGCAGCCCGCGTCGATGATCACCTCCTCGTAACCTACGTCCGTGAAGCCCTCTTTGTCGCGAACGGCCCGCGCGCACCGGATCAGCATCCCGTCGGTCAACTTCATGATGTTGGCCTTGTGCATCAAGGTAACCTTCTTTCGACCTCGTTCGCGGGCGTACCGAAACGCCCAGCGGGCGATGCGCGAAGACGCATACTCCGTGGCTACCTTGAGGCTCGTCACGACGCCTTTGGTCACCTCGTTTTCGATGCCGCTGTACAGGCCTTCGGTGTTTTCCCGGATCACCACTAGGTCCACGCCCTCGTAGCGCGTTCGTACGCTCGGGAGGTTGCGGACCGGACGCACGGCAGCGTACAGATCGAGCCGCTTGCGCAGCTGGACGTTGACCGAGCTGAAACCTTCGCCCACGGGCGTCGTGCATGGACCCTTGAGCGCGATGCCCCGTTCCCGAATTGCCTCGAGCGTCCGTTCGGGAAGCACCTCGCCCTCGCTCTCGAGCGCAGCGACGCCAGCGTGCCGAATCACCCATTCCACGGGCGCTCGAGCGGCTGCCAGCACGCGGGTCGTGGCCGCAGCCACCTCCGGGCCGATGCCGTCACCCGGAATGAGCACAATCTGATGCATTGTCATTTCCTGCTCCGGCCCCAAGACTAGCGCTTGCAGACGGATCGCCAATGCGCTCTAAAAAGAAACATGCCTGAAACCGACTCGGTCATGCGTGCGATGACCAATGACGGCGCTTTTCGCATCGTGGCGGCCAGGACCACCGATACGGCGCGCGCCGTCATCGACGCGCAGAAGCTCTCGGGAGACATCGCCCGCGACATGGCAGACTTGCTCACCGCGGCCGTGCTCTACCGGGAGACCATGGCGCCCTCGTTGCGCGTGCAGTGCATCGTCCGATTCGAAGGTGGCGCGGGACAGCTGATTGCCGACTCGCATCCGGATGGATGGAGCCGCGGGCTGCTCCAGTCTCCCACCGGAGACGCCCCCGACATGCGTCATGACCGGGCCACGCTCGAGATGATGCGGACCCTTCCGAGCTCCGATCTTCACCGGGGCATCGTGGAGGTTCCGGAAGGCGGGAATCTCTCGGAAGCCTTCATGCGTTACATGCAGCTATCGGAGCAAATCATATCGATGATCTCGCTTGGGTCCGCAGTCGAGGACGCGAACCCAGCCGTCGGAGGTTTCGTGGTGCAGCTCCTGCCGGAGGCATCCGAAGCCGAGGCCGCGCTCGAAACCATGACGAAGCGCCTCGAAAGCTTCAGGGAGATTCGGGAGCGTCTGCAAGGCTCCGACGCCTCCCCGACACGGCTAATCGAGCAGATCTTCGAAGGCATGCCCTTCACTTGGCTGCACAGCAGCGACATTCGCTTCGGCTGTCACTGCAGCCAGCTTCGCGTGATGACTGCGTTGACCATGCTCGACCGCTCGGAAATCCAGGAGCTGGTCGACGAAGGCGACCCGCTCAGCATCGGCTGCGACTATTGCGGCGCTTCTTACGCCGTCGAGATCGCGCAGTTGCAAGGTCTCCTGAGCGCCAGCTGATCGGCCCGGCTTTCTTGCCGGGACCGGCGCCCCATGCGCATCCTTCCGCCGATGTCCAGCGACCCATCTGAGTCCACCAACGGCGAAATCGTCCGTCGCGCGGGCATGGTGGCCGCGGGCACCCTGTCCTCACGTGTGCTCGGCGCGGTTCGGGATGCCGTCATCGCCGCCGTATTCGCGCTGGCGGCAACCGACGCCTTCTGGCTGGCGTTCACGATTCCCAACGCCTTGCGTGTGCTTCTCGGGGAGGGAGCCGTCTCTGCAGCGTTCGTCCCGGTGTTCACCGAGGTTCGGGAGCGCGAGGGCAGAGCGCGCGCCGAAATATTCTACCGCGGTCTAACCGGGGTGATGATTGTCGTGCTGCTAGGCGTGACGGTCCTCGGTATCGTGGGCGCTCCCTGGATCGTCAAGGGATACGCCTGGGGCTTTCAACGCGACGAAACCCTGTTTGGCACCACCGTCGCGCTCACCCGTCTGCTCTTTCCCTACATCTTCTTGATGGGGCTCTCGGCCCTGATCATGGGAGCGCTCTATGCGAGCAAGCGGTTCGCCGCGCCTTCCTTTGCCCCCGGGCTCCTGAACGTCGCCCTCATCGGGGCGGCACTCCTTCTCGCTCCGGTCATGCACACCCTCGGTTGGACCGCCATTTTTGCGCTCGCCTGGGGGGCGCTACTCGGCGGAGCGCTTCAGCTCGTCGCGCAGCTTCCGTCGTTGGCCAAAGAGGGCCTCGTCGTTCGTCCCAAGCTCGGCTTCGACGACCCCTACGTACGAAAGTGCGCCCGGCTCATGATTCCGCTGCTGGCGGGGCTCGGGGTCTATCAGCTCAACGTGCTGCTTTCACGGCTGTTCGCGTCGTTCCTTCCGATCGGGAGCGTGAGCTATCTGTACTACGGACAGCGGTTGGCGGAGATCCCGCAGGGCATGTTTGCTCTGGCGATCGCCTCCGCTGCCCTTCCCTCCCTGAGCCATGCGGTCGCACACGGGGACGAGGCGGAGGCCAAGCGCTTGTTCCGGCACGCGTTGCGTCTTTCCTTGTTCGTCGCGGTGCCCGCGGGCGTGGCGCTGGCCGTGATGGCGGAGCCAGCCATCACCGTCTTTTTCGGAAGAGGCCGCTACGATGCAATGGCGATCGCAGAGACGACGCGATCGTTCGTGTGGCAGGCAGCTGGTATTTGGGCCGTTGCTTCCGTGCGGACCGTCGTACCGATGTTCCATGCACACAACGACACTCGAACCCCGGTCGTGGCGAGCGCATTGAATCTGATCACGTTCGTCGGGCTCAGCTGGCTCCTGATGGATCCGATGCAGCACGCAGGGCTCGCCGCGGCCACGACCGTCGCCGCCATCGCTCAGCTCATCGCGCTCCTAGGGCTCCTTCGACGACGCGCCGGCCGGCTGGGATTGAGAGAAGTCGCGGGCAGCACCGTTCGGATCTTGGCAGCCAGCGCGGCCATGGCGGGCGTGGTGTGGGTGGGGGTCGAGTTGGGCCGCTGGGAGCTCGGCGGCAACGATCCGAGGAATCTCGTGGTCTTTGCAGCGACGGCCGTCGCCGGCGCGCTGACCTATCTCGGGGCGGCTGCCGTGCTGGGATGCCCCGAGCTTCGGGACCTGCGTGAGGCCGTTCGGCGTCGCGTACGTGCGTGAGCGGCTTCGGGTCGCTACAACCAGTCGATGGACGTGCTCGACGCCCAGTTCGTGGCAGGTGCGACCAACCTCGGACAGCTGCCCGCACCCACCTTCGCCGAGATCGCCTTTGCGGGCCGATCCAACGTCGGGAAGTCGAGCCTCATCAACAGCCTGGTACGACGAAGAAAGCTCGTCCGAACGAGCAGCGCGCCGGGGTGCACCCGCGCCATCAACATTTTTCGTGTGCGTCTCCGGACCAACGGCGACGAGGCCCACTTGGATTTGGTCGACTTGCCCGGTTACGGCTACGCGCAGCGAAGCAAGGCCGAGCGCCGATCATGGGGCCCGCTGATCGAAGGTTTTCTGAGTGAGCGGCCTGGCTTGCGCGGCGCGGTGGTCATCCTCGACATTCGCCGCGGCCCTCAAGAAGATGATCTCCAGCTCCTCGAGTTTCTCCGCAGCGTGGGCGTGACCCCCATCATCGTGGCCACCAAGATCGACAAGCTTCCCGCGAGCAAGCGAAAGCTCGCGTTGGCGGCCCTTCGGCAGGAGCTGAGCGGCGCCGTGATCGGCTACAGCTCCGTGACCGGCGACGGACGGGAAGCGCTTTGGGAGCGGCTTCTGTCGGTGAGCAGCATTCGGCGTGCCGAAAACGGCGCCGCATCGTGACGCGCTACTCGTCGAGCTCGAGCTTCAAGGTCTGGTCCGGGTCTCGCAAACGCAAGTTAGACGGGTCGCCGAGCATGAGCGCAGGGCCTTCGGAGCCGCCGGCTGCCGCCGGAGGCGCGGATACGTCAACCCCCATCATCCGCTCCACGTACTCACGAACCTTACTGCGCCTCTCCGAGGCCACCAAGTCGAGAGCCGCTGCCACGCTGGCTCGCGCCGCGCCGTCCTCTCCAGCTCTTTGGAAGACGTGTGCCGCCTGAAGACGGAGCTGCCAGTTATGCGGATCGATCTCTACGGCCCGCTTCATCTTGGTCATGGCGGAGATCGGATCGCGCTCCGCGAGGTGGTACTGCGCCCATGCCGCCCACAACATCGGCGCATCCGGGCTCAGCGATTCGGCTTCCTCGAGCTCGATTCGAGCGCGCGGCGCGTCGTCCAAGCCGAGATAGATCGTAGCAATCGCGAGATGCGCGCGTCCGTAGCGCGGCCATCGCTCGACGACCTCGGTGACGATGCGGTTCGCCTCGGCGAGCTGCGCATCCGCTGCTTCCTGCTGACCGGTCATCTCGAGCATCCCGGCCTGCGCGAGGTAGAGCTGCGCCAAGTTGAGCTGCCGGGGCCCGTCCGGCCGGAGCTCGGTCGCAGCTTGGAGCTCACGGACCCCATCGGCGAGCCCGCCCGACTCGGCCAGAACCGTCGCGTGAGACACCCGGATGGAAGGCGACACCGGGTCGAGGGACATGGCGGCTTCGGTCATGGGCAACGCCGCGGCGCCGTCCCCAGAGCCCGCAAAGATTCGAGTCGCTTCGGTGCCGAGCGCGGCCGCCACCACCTCGGTATCCCGCAAGACACGAGCCCCGGAGGGAGTGACCTCGCCGCCGGTGCCCCACGGGTCGAAGAACGCAGACGGCACCTCGTCGTCGCCGTCATACACCGCGCAGACGAAGTACCCGAGCATCCCGGATGGATCTGCGGGGGCCTCTGCCCCGTCGAGCTCCCAAGCCTCGGCGACCATCGCGCGCGATCCGCGCTCCCGCAGCAGGGCCGTCATTGCCACCGCCATCTCGAGCGGGTAGAGCTTGATTCTTTCGTCCTGCGCTTCGATCGAAGCAAGCGTCTCCTCGGCGGTGAGCACCTCGCGAGGCAACGTATGCTCGAGGGACCAGCGTGACGACTCGCGGTGCATTCGGGCCGCGATCTCCGAAGCGCCGGCCGGCCACCCGTCGATTTCCCCGGACAGCACGAACATGGATCGATAGGGTCCAGCGTCGACCTGCTCTCGCTCGAGATACGCAGAAAGCTCACGCGGCTCGAGTGGGCGCACGGGGGGCGGTTCCTCGAGGGTCACGGCGGTGGACTGGTAGACTCCGTATCCGATACCCGCGGCGACGACTGCGGTCGCGCCGGCGAGCAGCCACCGGCGGCGGCTGCCTCGGTCGGAAGGAGCCTCTTGGACCGACTCCACGCCGCTGCGTCTCATGCACTTCGGGCAGCGCGGTTTGTTCTCGGCATGCTCCGGGACGAATTCTTCATTGCAATGCGCGCAAAAGTACTTGCTCGGCATGGTCGGCGAGCATACGGCTAGGGCTGCTTCTCGTCGACCGGTGGAGCACGAGGCATACTTCGTACCGTGACCGCCGAGCTCGACTGCCTGACCTGTGGCGCGTGCTGCCGTACCGGGACGGATGGCCGCATCCTGATCTCGACCGAAGATCTCGTCCGCTGGCGTGAGATGGGCCGCGACGACATCGCCAATGCCGTACAGCCCGGGCACTTCGGCATGGTGGGATTTGCGACGCGGCCGGACGGGTCCTGCGTGCACCTCGGAACGGCGGAGAATCCAAACGCCTGCCGGATATACGAGCTTCGCGGCACCACGTGTCGGGACTTCGAAAAGGGAAGCCCGCAGTGCTTGGAGTTCCGCAAAGACGCGACGTTGACAGCTGACCGTTGTCAGTCCCACTAGGAGTCGAGTAAAAGCTCCCCATGAGCAACCGGGCGAAGCTGTTCGGGGCGCTGAGCCTCGGCGCGTGCCTCTTGTGGTTTCGAGCAGCGGCCGAGGTTCCGCCCGAGACCGTAGGTCAGGTCGCGGAGCTACCCCCAATGGCGGGCGCACACTGGTTGTGGGTTCCGGACCGCCTCTTCCGTCATTCGATTCTGTTCGACGGCGATAGCGGCCGCATGCTCGGTGCGATCGACAGCGGCGTCCAGATCACGCCGAAGCCGCCGTTGTGGTCCCACGCACGCAAGGAAATCTACAATGTCGACACCATCTACTCGCGCGGGCACCGCGGCGAGCGCAAGGACTTCGTCGTCATCTACGACTCGCGCACCTTGAACGTGAAGGGCGAGGTGGAGGTGCCGCCGCGAGCCGCCGATACCGGCACGGGCATCGCGCTGGTCGGCCTGCTCGACGGAGACCGATTCCTGGTGGTGCTCAACCAGTCGCCGGGAACCTCGGTCTCGGTCATCGACCTCGAGAACCGGCGCCACGTCGGCGAAGCACAGACAGCGGGCTGCGCGGGGGTGTTCCCGGCGGGCCCCACTCGCTTCGGCATGCTCTGCGGAGATGGGACCGCCTTGACGGTACACCTGACGGAAAACGGAGAGCTCGATCGGTTGGCACGCAGCAAGCCGTTTTTCGACGTGATCGACGACCCGGTGACCGAAAAGGGGGTACGCGACGGCTCGACGTGGTGGTTCGCCTCGTTCGAGGGGCTCCTCTACGAGGTGGATTTCAGCGGTAACGCCCCCGCACCCAAAGAGCCCTGGCCGCTTTTCACGGAAAACGAAATCGAATCCGGCTGGCGCATCGGCGGCGCCCAACACCTCGCCTATCATCGCAAAACGAAGCGACTCTATTCGATCGTGCACGAGGGCGGTCCCGGCTCGCACAAGGATCCGGGCACTGAGATTTGGGTGTACGACGTGCCCTCGCGGAACAAAATCGACACGTTTTCCGCCCCGAATCTCATCGCACCTTTTCTCGGTCCGCAAGCTGGCTTCGACGCCACCGGCATGCTCGGCAGCTTTCTGAGCTTCGTGCTTCCGAACATGGGCGTGCATAGCTTGACGGTCACACAGGATGAAAGGCCGCTGCTCTTCGTACGCCATTCCGATCTCGGCGCGGTGGGCGTGCTCGATGCGCTGAGCGGCGAGCACCTTCGCGACATCGACGAGGCGGGGTTGTCCGGGGCCCTGCTGGTGGTGCCATGATCGATCCAGTCGTCGCGCTCTCTCTTCGACTCGCTCTGTCGCTCCTCTTTGTGGTGGCTGCTTGGCACAAGGTGTCCGACCTGCGCCGGTTCACGGCCACGGTCCGCGCCTACGAGCTGCTCCCTGAGGCGCTGCCTTCGTTTTTCGCGCGGGTGCTTCCGCTGGCCGAGGCCGCCATTGCCGTCGGGCTTCTCTACGATCCGACGCAAGCAGCCGCTTCCGTGGCCGCAGCCTCCATCCTGGTCCTCTATGCGGGTGCCATCGGGATCAATCTCGCGCGGGGACGGCGCGAAATCGACTGTGGATGCTTCGCGTCTTCCTCGCCGGCGCCGCTCAGCCCCTGGCTCTTGACCCGAAACCTGGTCTTGGCGACGGCCGCAGGCGCCCTGGTTTGGCCGAGCCGTGAACGCGCTCTGCTGTGGGTCGACTGGATGACCGTGACGGCCACGTTGATCGTGCTCGCATTGCTCTGGTCGGCGGGCCGCCGACTCGCCGGGAATGGACTCGCTCCCACGAGACTTGGAGGGAACCGATGATCGATGCGCTGGTCGTCTCGAATGTGGTGTTGTGGTTGCTGGTGATCGGGCTGGCGCTGACCGTGCTCGCTCTGACACGCCAGATCGGGCTCCTGCACGAACGGATTTCACCGGTCGGCGCGCTCTCGCCTCGGAGCAAGGTGCAGGTCGGTGACAAAGCGCCTGAGCTCGCGGTCATCGACATCCACGATCGCCCGATTCAGGTTGGCGGGGCATCGAAAGACGGAGCCCGCACGCTCTTGTTCTTCCTGTCTCCCACGTGCCCCGTCTGCGAAACGCTGCTGCCGACGGTAGAACGCGTCGCCCGCACGGAGGTGCCACGAGTCCGCGTGATATTGGCAAGCGATGGAACGCTCGAAGAGCACCGAGCCTTTGCCGGGGAAAAGCGGATCGGACATTTGCCGTACGTGCTTTCCGCACCCTTGGGCATGACCTATGGCGTGGCGAAATTGCCCTATGCCGTGCTCATCGACGATGAGGGCATCGTGGCGGCGCAGGGCCTGGTCAACACGCGGGAGCACCTCGAGAGCCTATTCGAGGCGCAGCGGCGCGGCGTCGCGTCGATCCAGGACTACTTGCGGGAGAAGGCCAAATGAGTCGGCTGGATCGATGGTTCGAGGGTCTCACCCGGCAATCCGCGCGGCGTCTTTCGCGCCGGCATTGGTTGTCGCGATTTGGTGGCGTGCTGGTCGGGGGCGCCACCCTTCCCTTGCTCCCGGTGGCCAGGGCTGCCGAGGACAACGCCATGGGCGAGGATGGGGTCAGAGGCCGCGAAGGCGACCCCAAGCGCTGCGAGTACTGGCGTCATTGTGCGATCGACGGGTTCCTTTGCAGTTGCTGCGGAGGCTCGCACACGGCGTGTCCGCCAGGCACCGAGATGTCGCCTGTCACTTGGATCGGCACTTGCCACAATCCCGGCGATGGCAAGGACTACATCATCTCGTACAACGATTGTTGCGGGAAGACGTTTTGCGGGCGTTGCATGTGCAATCGCAATGAAGGCGAGCGCCCGCTCTATCACTGGTACCGCAACAACGACCTGAACTGGTGCGGCGGCGCGTCGGCGCAGACCTACAACTGCTCCACCGCGGTCGTCGTGAAGACCGCCCAAGAAGCGCAACCCGAACGATGAGGCCCGCCCTCGTCATCGCCGGTGTGTTGCTCGCGAGCTCGACGGCCTCCGCCGACTCGTTCGCAGAGCACGACTACATCCTGAACTGCTCAGGATGCCACCGCATGGATGGGTCGGGCTCGCGAATCGTCCCGTCCCTGCACGCGATGGGCGAGCTGGTGGGCAAGCCCGGCGCGCGCGAGTACTGGGTACGCGTGCCCGGGGCTGCCCAAGCGCCACTGTCCGATGCGCGCCTCGCCGCCCTCATGAACTGGCTCGTCACGCGATTCACGGGGAGACCCCCAACCCCACCCTACACCCCCCACGAAATCGCCACCCTACGACGCACCCCCCTCCGAGACCCCCTCGCCCACCGGGACACGCTATCTCGCCAAAACACAGGTAATATCCAACACTTAGAAAGCACACCGCGATAATCGTACCGGCAGCGGATTTGCGCGGTATGGGTTGCAACTAGTGGAAAGCAGCTCGTTTTGGGGGGCCGAGCGTGTCCCCGTGTGGCGTGCTCGCGGGAGTACGGACATGCTCGGCGTCCAGTGCTAGAGCCCGTTTCCTTTCAGCTGGCTGGCGGTAGAGCGCACCGCGCGTTTCTGGCGCTACCGGACGAGGGCCAGGTGCCTTTTCCTGGAGTCGTCGTCATTCACGACATCTTAGGGTACAGCGCCGATCTTCGGCGTCACTGCGAGCGCTTTGCCGATGCAGGGTACGCAGCGATCGGACCCGATCTGTATCGGGGCGGCCGCCCGATCTGTGTGGTGAAAACGCTGGCCTCGATGGCGACAGGGAAAGGCTTCGCCTTCGAGGTCATCGATGCAGCCAGAGCCTGGCTTGCAACGCGTGCGGACGTCGATGCACGCCGAATCGGTGTCGTCGGCTTCTGCATGGGAGGAGGCTTCGCGCTGCTCGCGGCTGCCGACCAGACGTTCGCGGTCGCCGCCCCGTTTTACGGTGTCGTTCCGAAGAACGCCGCGCGCCTCGAAGGCCTGTGCCCGACGATCGCCCAATACGGCGCAAAGGACACCGTGTACCTCTCGCACGCGAAACGTCTCTCTCATCATCTCGAAGAGCTCGGCATCGAGCACGAGGTCCTCATCCACGAGGACGTAGGCCACTCCTTCATGAACGACCACGAGGGCCGCCTGGCGCGCCTCGCACGCCACACGCCCATCCACGCCTTCTACGACCCCACCACCGAGGCCGAAGCCTGGTCCAAGCTGCTCGCCTTCTTCGAGGCACACGCTGGGCCTGCGCAAGAGACGCGATCTCCACCGTCCCCTATTCGCTGAAGAGGTTTTCGACGTCGGCTTTGGTGAGGCCCTTGAGGGGGCTGCCCTCGGTCGACAGAACGTTGCTCACGAGCTCTCGCTTCTTGGCGGACAGCTCCATGATCTTCTCCTCGACGGTGCCCTCGGCTATGAGCTTGTAGACGTTCACGTTCTTGGTCTGCCCGATGCGGTGAGCGCGGTCGGTTGCCTGATCCTCGACCGCCGGGTTCCACCATGGGTCGAAGTGAACGACGGTGTCGGCGCCGGTGAGGTTGAGGCCGGTGCCGCCGGCCTTCAACGAGATCAAGAAAACCGGAATCTTCGCATCTTCGTTGAAGCGGTCGACCCGGTCGAGGCGGTCCCTGGTCGAGCCGTCCAAGTACTCGTACGTGATCCCGTCGGAGTCGAGCGCCGCGCGAATGTGGTTGAGCATCTCGACGAACTGGCTGAACACCAACACGCGATGCCCGCCATCGACCGCCTCGTCGATGATTTCGCGAAGCGCGCCGAGCTTGCCGCTGTCGTCGGGCCCGAAGTCGGTATCCGGCAGCTTCATCAGCCGCGGATCACATGCCACCTGTCGCAAACGCGTGAGCGCGGCGAGAATCTGAATTTGCGACTTGCTGACGCCTTGCTTCTCGATCTCGCTGAGCAAACTCTTGCGCACCTGACGTAGGACTTGCTTGTAGAGCTTGGCCTGCTCCTCGGCGAGCGGCACGATCATCTCCTGCTCGATCTTGTCGGGCAGATCCTGCGCAACATCGCTCTTCACGCGCCGCATCACGAAAGGCTTGATCGTCACCCGCAGTCGCTGGGCAGTCTCGATGTCGCCCCGGTCGATGGGCCGCGCGATGCGCTCCTCGAACGTCTTGAGCGTCCCGAGCAGCCCCGGCGAAACGAAATCGAAGATGCTCCACAACTCGCTGAGCCGGTTTTCGATTGGCGTGCCGGTCAACGCCAACCTTCGCTCGCTGCGAAGCTTCTTTGCCGCGCGGGCGGTTTGGCTCATCGGATTCTTGATGTGCTGAGCCTCGTCCAAGATCACGTACCGCAAGTCGAGCTCCTGCAGCAGCTCCTCGTCTCGCCGCAGCAGCGCATAACTGGTGATCATCACGTCGGCCTTCTCGAGCTCGCCTGCCCGCTGATTGCGATTCGGCCCCTGCCACACGACCGTCTTGAGCCCCGGCGCGAACTTGTGAATCTCTCGCTCCCAGTTCGACACGACGGAGGTCGGTGCGATGACAAGGTTGAGCTTGGCCTTGTGCTTGCTCTTTGCCCACAAGAGAAGCGCAATCGTCTGAAGCGTCTTCCCGAGACCCATGTCGTCGGCGAGGATCCCGCCGCTATTGAGCTCATCGAGGAAAACCAGCCAAGAGAAGCCATCCTTCTGGTAGGGACGAAGCTCGGCCTTGAGACCTCGCGGCTTGGGAACGTTCGGAACCTCGTCGATACCTTCGATCTTGGCGAACAGCGACTTGGCCGATGCCGACACCTTCGCGTTCGGGACCATCTTCATGAGGTCTTGCACGCGTCCCGCTTGCGAAAGGGGAAGCTTGTCCCTCACGCCCGCGGTCGCATAGATCTCCGCCATCCGCGTCAACACTTCGCCCACCTTGTCGGGATCGACCGGCGCGTAGGAACCGTCCTCGAGCCGCACGAGCCGCCGCCCGTGCTCGAGACACGCCCGTAGCTCCTCTTCCCGCACCGCGGCCCCGCCCGACTCGAACGTCATGTCGAGATTGAGCCAGTCGACCCCACTTGACACGCGCATCTGCGGAGTCACCGATTCATCGCGGATGGTGACATCCACCAAATCGTCCGGAATGAAGCGGTCCCAGTCCTCCGGGAGCTCTCCGATGCCGTGCGTCCAAAACGCGATGGCATCCTCACCGGTCGCCACCAGCTCCTCGCCCGACTCGGAGACCTCGAAATTCTGATTCAGCAAGGCCTGCACGCCCGCCATTTCGGCGCCGACGTCACGGCGCACCACCCTCGGCCGCCCCTTTCCGTTCTTCGGAGGCAGCACGGCCAGCGGTGACGGAATGTCGTCAGCGGGCACGTCGAACTCTTGATCCTCGTACCGCACGTAGAGACGCACGCGTGCTTCGATGATGTCGCCATCGGCCTTGAGCTCGAAGCGCGGCTTCTGATCGACGAGATCGGCCACGGCGCTCAAGTCGGGCAGCTCCGCCCCGATGGAGGCAGCCACGCGTGGAATGTACTCGCCGAGCAACGCGGGAAGCTCGTCGAACGAATGGACCATGGCCGGGGAGCGGTATAGACGCTGAAGCCACGCCGGCGTCACCAGCTCGCTCAGCGGACGGGCAACCCCTTCGGTGGTGTCGATTTGCCACCCGGGCGTCCCTTCGAACCAAGCACCGCTCGAAAGCGCAAACCGCCGCTTGTTGCTCTCGAGGTAAAAGACGACCCGCACACGAAGGCTGTCGCCATTGACCGGGTCGAGCTCGATTCGAGGCTTGAGCGCTTCGTTGGCGAAGCGCAGCTCCATCGAGGCGGGCTCGAGCAACACGCGGCGGTCGCTGAGCATCTCGAGGACCTCGGCCGCGTCTTCCCCACGAAGCTCTGCAGTCGTGGCCTGCCCACGGTTGGCATTCCTAGCCAAAGCCCTGAACAAGGGCCGCTCGTCGATCGAAACCATGTTGAACGCGCTGAGCGCGTCGTTGATGGGGACTGCGCTGCGCGACCCCGCCAACACGGGTGTGACCGTGATGGACGCTGGACGCACCGTCATCCGGTATTCGAACTCGAGCGGTCTGTCGAGGGCGTCGGCCGGGATCCAAGCGTCGAGCGGCCCTCGCGTCTCGCCCCGCTGCGCTTGGAGCTCGCGAGGTGACATGATCTCGAGCGCGCCGATCTCGCCACCACCCGGGCTGCGGCGACGGCGCCGGGACCGGCGCCTCTTGCCACCGACGGAAACCGTCCCGGGCACGTGCACCGGCTCGGTCTTTTTCTTCTTCTTGTTTTGCTGCTGCTGTTGCGAGCCTTTCGCGCGCGGCGGACGCACTTCGTCGCGCAGCGCTACCATCACCGCGGCGACGTGCTTGCAGTGACCCGTCGGACCCCGCCACCCCGGACACGTGCAGCTCGATTCCCAGCCATCGCTTTGTGCGTCGTACTTGACCGTCGTGTGGTACGGCTCGTCAGCCGTGCGAACGGAGATGTCGCCGCTGACCGAGCGCTCTTCCTCATGGAGGTTCTCCACTGCCTTGCGTCGCGCGTAGAGCCGTCCGCGCAAGAAGGCATTGCCGCCCGTCACGCGTTGAATTGCGCGATCGCTCATGGAGGCGAGCTTCTTGGCCACGATAGTCGTCGGCTCACGCCAGCTAGGCGCTTCTTCTTGTGAAGGCGCCTGCTGAGCCGGCCGTTCTTGCGCGGCTTCTTCTTCCGTTTCTTGGAGAGCGGTTTCGGCCATCTAGCGAAGGCTTTTCGAGCCTGAAATGGTTTGTCGTGGAACTTGGCGGGACCTACAAAGGACTACGCGTGTCGCGTCTTCACCCCGTCGCGGCGTCGTTGCTCGTTCTACTGGTACCCGGGTCGTAGACCGCAGCCGCCGCTGTTTTCGAATCTTACACAGGCTGAGAAAGACTGCAACTCCCGCCGATCCACCGGGGGCCGCCCGCCGGGAGGCCTACCCCGACGCTCTGACCAGGCCCTCGGGGAGCAGAAGCGAGGGTGTCCCCGTCGAGAACACCCATAGCTGGTGCGCCGCCCGGGTGGCGGCGATGTGGAGTAGGTGCCGGGCCTCGTCATCGACCGGGAATGTCGCCGTATTGCACTCTACGATGACCACGTAGTCGAACTCCAAGCCTTTGACCTGACGCACGTCTGTTACATCGACCCCGGGCCGGAACGGGAAATCCTGGTCGGCCACGCGACGCAGGTTCGGCACCTCGCCGTGGCGCAGACCCCTATGATAGAGATCGGCCTGCTCGGGGTACCGGGCGATCACCGCGACCGAGGAGAGCGGCTCGGAGCTGACGAGCTTGCGAAGCGACTCGGACAGGAGGCCCACGGCCTCTCCGCTGCCGCCAAACTGAAAGAGCTCGACTGGCGCTCCGTACCGCGTGGCTTCACCCGAGACTTCGTTGCGCAGAGGACCGAGCACGTCAGTCGCGAACTCCAGGATTTCGTGAGTCGAGCGATAGCTCAGCTTGAGCGGCTCGATTTGGATGTGGTCGAGCTTGAGCTGCTCGAGCACGTGCCGCCAATCGGTGAAGCCGTTGTCCAGGTGGAGCTTCTGCGCGATGTCGCCTGCGAGGGTCACGCTCTGCTGCGCGGTTGCCGTGTCGAGCACGACCGCCAGCTCGACCGGGCTCATGTCCTGGGCTTCGTCGACGAAGATGTGCTCGTAGGCCAGCGTCGCGCCCCGACCGGTGAGCGGGCCGTACAGCACCTGGTGGAGCCGGAGCAAAAGCGCATCGTCCTCACGATCGAGCCCGGCCGGCTCTTCGTCTTGGGCTCCGTCGACACCGAGCTCGGCCTGCTCTGCCTCCGCGTCTTCTTCGATGGATTCCTCGTAGGCAAGCAGCACGCGAGTCGAGTGCCGGCTACACCATGCGTGGGCCCATTCGAGCTCCTTGTCGCTCATCGCGTCGGCGCCCCACCGCGCAAAGGTGTCGACGAGCCGCTGCTGATCGGTTAGCAGATCAGCCCACGCGGTCACCACGTCCTTGGCCCGGGTTGACCAACGCTCGCAGATTCGCCCGATGGCGTGCCGGGTGCCGAGATCCACGTTTTGCGTTTCCCCTTCCCGGGCATGAAGCCACTGAGAAAGCAGCTCGAGCCGCACACCGAGAGGCTGCGCGGCACAGCCGTGCCACACACGTGAAACCCGGGCTCCGCCCTCGCTTTGCCGCGCTTGGTCGAGGATCTCGGCTTCGGCTCGCTCGGTCAGCTCCGCGACGTATTGATCGATCGCACGGAGCATGGCCGGATGCTTCTTCATCCGGACGACGTGCGTGGGCGTGTCCTCGACGTAGCGAGTCGTGACCTTCGGCAAGTGGCGTTGCCGTTGCTGCTCCGCCCAGCTCTGGAAAGTCTGCACGGGCACGTCCTCGACACCGAGCGCGGGAAGAACCCGCGAGATGTAGCGAACCAGCGCATCGTTGAAGACGATGACGAGCATCTGGTCCGGACGAAACCGCTGTGGATCCTGGAATGCCAGATACGCGAGGCGGTGCAGCCCGATGGTCGTTTTGCCGCTACCGGCGCCGCCTTGAATCACGACGAGCCCCGAGGTCGGCTTGCTGATCAAATCGAACTGCCGAGGATCGATGAGCGCCGTGATCTCGGACAAATGCTTGTCCTCGCGCAGGTCCTCGTCGCCGACTCCGAGCTCGCCAGGGCGATGGTACGACTCCGGGCGCATGGCCATTCCCTGCCCGCCCGACAGCTTGGTGGCTTGATCGTCGACTCGCCGCCACGAACCGTCTCGCGACCGGCGGAACGTACCCTGGGGAGAGCCGATGCGGCGCAGCTTTCCGCCCGTAATCGACAGATTGCGGCGCACGACCACCTCGCCCTCGACCTCGCGGTCGCCGAAGATTTCGTCGTAGTCGTCGCCCTCTTCGTAACGGTAGTAAACGCGGCTCACCGGGGCGTCTCGCCAATCGACGATGCGCACACCGGTCTTCGGATCGAGAAACGTGCTGCGGCCGATCAGGATCTCCCGCTTTCGGTCGGCTTCTTCGAGCACCATTCGCCCGAAATACGGAGACATCGCATCGACCGCGCCCTCGATGACCTTGGCCCGGCGCTGCGCGACTTGCTGCAACCGTTCCATCTCCTCGACCAGCGGCGGAATGTCCTCCAGGCGCGCCTCGCGAATCTGGTCGCGAAGCGCGATGAGCTCGGCGTCGTAATCGATCAGCTGGCCGCGGTGGTTCGGGCGCCGGGCCTCGAGGGTTCGATGCACCCGGGCCAGCACCTTTTCTTCCTGCGCGACGATTTCCTGCATCTCCGCGTCGGCGGGGTGCGGATTGGCGTCAGGTCGGTTGAGCTCAGCCTGCTTCATGGTCGCGTATCAAGGACGAAACGTGTCCCGCATAAGCGAATTCGGGGACGAGTAGCACGATTCCGACTCGACTCCAAGCGTGAACGGAAAGCGCCGTGCTTTAGCGTCCTTGCGTCATCCGAGCGTCTTGAGCAGCACCTTCGAGCGGCGCGCTTGATCGTAGACTGAACGCCGGGCCTTGGGGAGCTCGTCGAGCGCGCAGCTCTCGAAGCCACGCTCTCGGAACCAGTGCGAAGTTTGGGTGGTGAGCACGAACATGCGCGTCAGCCCTTCGGCAAGGCTCTCGCGTTCGAGATACTGAAGGAGCTGATCGCCCCGGCCCGACGTTCGGTAGTCCGGATGCACCACCAAGCAGGCGAGCTCGGCGATCGCATCCTTGGGGTATGGGTAGAGTGCGGCGCACGCGATGACCATGCCGTCGCGCTCGATCACCGTGAAGCGGTCGATGTCATTTTCGAGCATCTCGCGCGAGCGGCGCACCAAGATGCCCTGCTCTTCGAGGGGCTCGATCAGAGCGAGAATGCCTCCGATGTCGTCCCGGGTCGCGAGGCGAACGCCCTCGAAAGTCTCCGACGTCACCAAGGTTCCGATGCCATCACGGGTGAAGAGCTCCCGCAAGAGCGACCCGTCGCTCTGTCGCGCCACCAAGTGCGCGCGAGGCACTCCACCGCGACAGGCCTCGATGGCCGCGGCCAGGTGGCGCTCGACGTCGTGACCGAGGTCGCGTCCGGAGGCGAGGATCGCTTCGGCCTCGCGAGGTGTGAGCTGCGTGGGTGTTTTCCCTTCCGCATCGAGGACGCCCGGCTCTTCGAGCAGCCCGATCAATTTGTCGGCGCGGAGGGCCACGGCGGTCGCCGCCGCCACATCGTGGCTGCTGATGTTGAAGGCCTCTCCAGTGGCCGAGTACCCGATCGGCGTGAGCACGACTATCGCCCCGTCATCGAGCCGCTGGACGATGGCCTCGGCATCGATGCGACGCGGCTTTCCCGTGTACTGATAGTCGATGCCATCGACGACGCCGACCGGCTGCGCGATCACGAAGTTGCCCGTTGCGACGCGGAGCCGGGCGCCTGCCATCGGCGAGTTGGGAAGCCCCATCGAGAGGAGAGACTCGAGCTCCACACGCGTCGTGCCGACCGCCTCTTTCACGCATTGCAGGGCCACCTCGTCGGTAATCCGAAGGCCGCGCGCGTAGCGGGGCTCCTCGCCCCGCCGCGCAAGCGCCTCGTCGATCTGCGGGCGCGCCCCCACGACCAGGACGATCCGTACCCCCAACGAGTGAAGCAGAGCGACGTCGTAGAGCAGCGTCCGCAGATCTCGCGACTCGACCGCTTCGCCGCCGAACATGATCACGAACGTACGCCCGCGATGCGCGTGGATGTATGGCGCGCTTGCTCGGAAGTGCTGAACGAAAGGGTCGACTTGAGGGCTCATGCGGGCTCGATGCAAAAACGTCGTATCAGTGCGGCGTACACCTCGGTGGCACGCCCAATAGCCGCCATGGTGACATATTCGTCGGGTTGATGTGCAACGGCGATGTCGCCTGCCCCGAGGATGAGGGTCTGCAAGCCGAGCTCGGCCAGGTATGGCGCCTCGGTCCCGAAGAGGGCTGTCTTGGCTGAACACCCGCACACGCTTTCGACAGCCTGGGTAAAGCCCGCATCCGTCGGCCCGGCAAACGCCTCGGCGAAGGCGCCAGTTTCACGCAACTCGAAGGACCACGCCCCGCCTTCGAGCGCCTCTGCCACCACGTTGCGAAGCTCTTCCACCACGGCCGCCCGCGACATTCCGGGCAAGAAACGGATGTCGAGGTCGAGGGTGCACTGCGCGCAAATCCGATTGGGGCTATCTCCGCCGCTCACCTTGCCGAAATTGAGCGTCGGCGCAGGGACCTCGAACTCGTCATCGCGGTGGCGAGCTCCGATGGTCTCCCGCCACGACTGAAGCGCTCCAAGCGCTCGCTGAAGCCCATCGATGGCGTTCACGCCGAGGGCTGGATTGCTGGCATGACCGGACCTGCCTTCGATGAGCAGCTGCACGTAGAAGACACCCTTGTGCTTTCGAATCGGACGAAGGCCGGTCGGCTCTCCGATCAGGGCGTGACGCCCCAGTCGTTCACCCGCTTCGATTAGCGCTTTGGCCCCATCCATCGTGCTCTCCTCATCGGCGGTGCCGAGAAGCACGATCGGCCGGCGGAGCCGCGCTCGGTCGGTACGCGCCACCGCGTGCAGCGCCGCAGCAAAGAAGCCTTTCATGTCGGCGGTTCCGAGCCCATAGAGCTTGCCGTCGCGCTCGGTTAGCTCGAACGGATCGTCGGTCCATCGATCGGCGTCGTAGGGGACCGTGTCGGTGTGCCCCGAAAGCACCAGCCCGTCGTGCCCGTCGCCGAGCCTGGCAATCAAGTTCGCCTTCTTCGGTTGGCCGGGCAGCGCCTCCACTCGCACCGAAAAACCGAGCTGGGACGCCCATTCGGCGACGAGATCGATCACCCCGCGGTTCGACTGGTCGAAGCGCTCGTCCGGCGAGCTGACCGATGGGGAGCCGATCAGCTGACGCAGCATGTCCGCGGCGGAGGGAAGCATGGAGCGAACATAGCGCCGAATCAGGCCGCTCAAAATCTGCGTTGCAAGCAGAGCAGGAGGGACTAGGTTTTGCAGATGAGCGACGACTTGGCGACGCGGGCCATCACCATCATCGAAGAAACCCATCGAGGCGAGCGAGCCTGGGACATCTACAGCCGTCTCCTCAAAGACCGCATCATCTTCCTCGGGACCCCCATCAACGACTTCGTTGCCAACGCCGTCATCGCGCAGCTCCTCTATCTCGAGAGCGAAGACGCCGACAAGGAGATCACGATCTACATCAACAGCCCCGGTGGCATGGTTTCGTCGGGCCTCGCGATTTACGACACCATGAGCTACGTCCGCTGCCCCGTCTCGACCGTGTGCCTGGGGCAGGCGGCTTCCATGGGTGCGTTCTTGCTCGCGGCCGGCACCAAAGGCCTCCGCCGCGCCCTTCCCCACAGCCGCGTCATGATCCACCAACCGCTCGGCGGCTACCAGGGCCAAGCCTCGGACATCGAGATCCACGCGCGCGAGATCCTCAACACCAAGCAGAAGCTGAACGAGATTCTCGCCCACCACACCGGCCAAGACGTCGAGCGAATCCGCCACGATACCGAGCGCGACAAGTTCATGTCCGCGCTCGAGGCCAAGCAATACGGGCTCGTCGACGACGTGATCATGCCGCGTAAAGAGCTCGCGGTCGCCCCAGCCGCATGAGTGTCGTCGAGATCTGCCTGGTTCGGCACGCCCAATCGGTGTCGAATGCGAGCGGCGTCTGGCAGGGCCAGGGCGACTCGCCACTCAGCGACATCGGGTGGAGGCAGGTGGAGGCGCTGCGCGAAGCCCTTCGGCGCGAGCAGTATCACTTGGCGGTGAGCTCCGACCTCAGCCGCGCGGCCGACACGGCCAAGGCCCTCGGCGTGGAGGCCGAGCACGACAGCGCTTGGCGTGAAATCGACGTCGGCGCCTGGGAAGGGCTCACCATGACCCAGGTGGTGGAGCGCTTTCCCGAGCAGATGGCGGCCCTCAAGGCCCGGCGCACCTTTGCCATCGGGGGAGGCGAAAGCTGGCTGGAGGTGTTCGAACGCGCCGACACGTCGCTGGCGGCGCTTCGGAGTCGGCTGCCCGAAGGTGGGCGAGCCATCGTCTTCACCCACGGCGGCATCATCGCAGCCATCTTGTCG
>LJTN01000051.1 GCA_001303415.1 Myxococcales bacterium SG8_38 | reverse complement strand
TTCGCCTTGTTTGCCACCGCGCTTGGAGTGCTAGGTCCTCGTGTTCTGCAAAGCGACACGCAATCGATCGTCGATCGGCTCACCCAGTACATGCGGGCTGACGACGAGGCGCGATTCCAGGCGACGCTAAAGAGAGGGCTCGCCCTTCATCCTGGCGAGCCTGCCATTGCACTTCTCGGAGCGGCCTACGCTGGCTCGAAGCGGCATCCCGACGCGCCGCGTTGGCTCTCGATAGTGATGATCGAAGCGCCCGAGTGGGCTGCCCCCCACGCGATCGCGGCCCGTTGGCTGGTGGCCGAGGGCAAGATCGACCAGGCGCTCATCGAGATTCGTGAGGCAGAGGAACGGCGGGCGGGAAGTGCCCGCGAGGTTCTCTGCGAGGTGCTCGTTAGCTCTCCAAACATGGACTACCTTGAGCGCGCCGCGCCGACCGGAGGTCAACGGATCGCGTTCTTGAACCGAACCGCCACGTCGTGCGGCAGGCTTCCCGTCGCGTTCTACGAAGAAATCGACGCAGCCATTTTGGTGGACGATCCAACACACCCGGCCGCGACACTACGTGCGACCCGGCGCTTGGTCGCCGGCGGGAGGTCGGAAGATGCCATCGCACTCCTGGAGCGGTCGGCCCGAATCCATCCCAACACCGCGAGCCTCTGGGTCGCTCTCATCCAAGCCCACTTGCAAGTCGGAGATGTGAACGCGGCGCAGCTTGCTCTTGAGGAGGCAAGCTCGAATGATCTCGACGACGTTGCAATGTCTGAAGCCAAGGCACGTGTCGAAGCCGGGCGCGGGAACACCGATGAGATGCGCGCCACGATCACGCGTCTTCGTGGGCAGTCCGCGGGCGACCTTCGAAAGGTCGCCGCAAGCTTCATGCTCGAGGGCGAGCTCGAGGCCGCACTTGGAAACGTCGATGAGGCCCTTGCTGCCTATGCTGCAGCCGATGCTGCCAGCCCCGAGACGTCCGCGCTGCAGCGTGCCGCCGAGCTCGCGCTCCGCTCGGGACGATCATCGCATGCGCGTCGGGTCTATGGAACACTCTGCAGCCGAAATCCGGGCGGACCCGCATGCGCGCAGGAGGAACGGCTTGCGAAGGAGCTCAGGGAAGCGACACCCCGCCCTGCCCTCCCTTGACCCCCTCCTCGATATCGAGAACGCTAGTGTTCGGGGGCGCTATTCAGCCAGACCGTCCACAAGCTGAGACCATGGAAGAACCCGAGCTCGACCTACGGGAGGTCCTGCATGTGTTGCAGGAGTACAAGTGGGTCATTGCGGGCATCACGCTCGTGGTGATGGCGCTTGGTGTCGTCTGGACCCTCCGCACCCCCAAGATCTACGAGGCCACCGCCACGATCGAGTACGACCCCGCCCCATCGAAGCCGCTCGGAGGCCAGGTGGAGGACGTCGCCGATCCGATCGGCAACTACTGGGCGACCCGGGAGTTCTTTCAGACCCAGAACATGGTCATCGCCAGCCGCGGCATCGCCGAGCGCGTGGTGCAAAAGCTGGGGCTGCAGCATGACCCCACCTATCTCGCCCAAGATGATGATGCGACCGGACCGACTGGCGATGTCGAAGCGGCAGCCATCGCGCTTCAATCCGGGCTGACCGTCGAGCCGGTGCCCGACACGCGCATCGTGCGAATCCATGCGCGCGACGTGAATCCGGAGCGCGCCAAGCTCATCGCGGACGCGGTGGCCCAGGCCTACGTCGACAAGACGATCGAGGACCGGCTCGAATCGACCGATCGCGCGAGGGACTGGCTCGAGCACCAGCTCGTGGTGCTCCGCAAAGAGCTCGACGATGCTGAGCTCGCGCTACACAGCTTCAAGAAAGGGCACAACGTGTTGTCGGTTTCCATGGAGGACCGGCAGAACCTGGTTGCGAGCGACATTCAAGCAACGCACGACCGGCTCACCGAGGTGCGGAACCAGCGAATCGAGCTCGAGGCGCGCTACAAACGGCTCAAGGCCTCGCTTGGCAAGCGCCCCGATGACATCGACCCGTCCGTCATGACCGACCATCCGGCGCTCAGCGCGCTGGTGCTCGAGCTTCGCGAAAAGAGCCAGGAGCACGACGCCCTCGCGGTGAAGTACGGGAGCGAGCATCCCACGATGCAAACGCTCAGCGAGGAAATCGCAGTGCTGACACGGCAGATCGCGCAGGAAAAAGAGGCCCTTTTGGCGTCTGCCGAGCGGGATGTGGAGCAGATTCGAACCGTCGAGAACGGCCTCCGCGCTGCGGCCGATCAGGCGCAATCCGCGGGACTCAATCTCAATCTACGGGAAATCGAGTACCGCCAGCTTCATCGCGACCGGGACAACAAGGCCAAGCTCTACGAGATAGTCTTGCAGCGCCTGACGGAAACCGACCTCACGCGAATGCTCAAGACGACGCACGTTCGGATCCTCGATCAAGCGCTTCTTCCTGGTCAGCCCGTGACCCCGAACCTCGTCAAGAACGTCGGTGCGTCTCTCCTCGCAGGGCTCGTGCTGGGGCTTGCCGCGGCGTTCTTCATGAGCCGCCTCGACCGCACCATCCGAACGGTCGAGTCGGTAGAAGGGCTCGGCATCCCGGTGCTCGGGGTCATTCCGCACTTGGGTCAGCCGGCCTCCGAGGCCAAGTCGGCGCTCAAGCAGATCAGCGCGGCTCAGGCGCCGAGGGATGAGCTCGTCGTGGTCAAAGAACCGATGTCTCCGGCCGCGGAAACCTTTCGCATGATTCGCACCAACCTCGCATTCATGTCGCAAGACGACCCGCTCCGAAGCGTCGTCGTGACCAGCGCCATGCCCCTCGAAGGCAAGACCACGATCGCGAGCAACTTGGCGGTCACGTTGGCGCAGTTCGGTCGTTCGGTGCTGCTCGTGGACTCGGACTTGAGGCGCCCGAGGCTTCACCGCGTGCTCGAGGTCGACAACCAAACCGGCCTGAGCACGCTCGTCGAGGGACGCTCGAGCTGGAAGGCATCGGTGCACCAAACCAAGATCGACGGCCTGAGCGTGTTGACCTCGGGGCCCATCCCGCCCAACCCGTCCGAGCTGCTTCACTCCGAAGGCTTCGCCCGGGTCAAGGCCGAGCTGCTCGAGCACTTCGACTACGTCCTGTTCGACAGCCCGCCGATGGGGGCCGTGACCGACGCGGCCATCCTCGCCCCCCAAGTCGATGGCGTGCTGCTGGTGGTCCGGGCGGGAACCAGCACCGTTCAGTCGGTGGCCGGCGCGCGCAAGCAGCTGAGCGGTGTTTCAGGCCGTCTTCTTGGCGCGATCCTCAATGACGCAGACCTGCGCATCAAGGGCTACCGCTACGGCGCCGGCGGATACGCATATCGAAGCGCACGGGGCTACGCCCCCTTCGAAAAGGACGCGGACGCCGCGTAGGCATCGGGCGGCGCCTCACCAGAGCTCGGCCTGCGCGCGCTCGAAGCGTGCTTCCCTGGCTTTCGAGGCGACCTCGAGAAGCTTCCAGTCGCGCGACCAGCGAGCCCGCTCGTCATCGGATGCGGACTCCAAGAGCTTCGCGAGCCCGCTGCATTCTAGCAAACGCTTCACCTGTCGAAGGATTCCGTGAAGCGCGATGTGAACGCGTGGATCGAGGGCCGGCTCGGTCCGAAGCGCGTCGAGGGCTACGAGAGCCGCACCGAGCTCTGCGATCAAGTCAGCCGGTCCCCGGACCCGAAGCGCCAATCCGACGAGATAGCCGAGCGCGGCGCCGAGGACGTGGATGTCTTCGATCGTGCGAAAGGGCTTCACGTAGTCGAGATAGCCATCCCCTGGAAGTCGCTCGATCGGTGTCACCTCGACATCTTGAAAATCGACGCGCGCATGTGGGACCTCGGGAGCAAACGGCGTCGCCGGTAGCTCGTGCAGCACGACGCCATTGCGATCGGCTGGAACTCGGACCAGCGCGAGATCGGGCCGGCCGTCGGGCTTTTCGCCCGTGCGGCACGCGACGTAGAGCGTCCTTGCCAACGTTCCCAAGGTGACGAAGCTCTTCGCCCCCCGCAGACGATAGCCGCCGTCGGTCGCCTCGAGCGTCGTCACGATCGCCCGCGGGGTGTTGCCGCCAGCCTCCGTGACGCACAACGCGCACGGGGCCTCAACCGGGCCGATCATGTGCTCCAACGCTGCGGGATAGCCGGCGGCGAAGGCAAAGCCGAGGCGGTCCACGCGGGAAGCCACCCGGATCGCGCTCGAAAACGGCGATCGGCCAGAGGCACGCTCGCTATCGTAGGCGCACCAGATTTCGTCGAGGCTCGACGAGATCAGGGGTTGCTCGCGATGTCCTTCGAGCACATCGAGCAGGGAGCTGGGATCCACCACTGCGCGAAAGTAGCACCGCCCAGCGCGCATTCGTAGTGGACAGCGCCATGCGGCGGCTCGATGTTCCCCCTCGTGGGGCATCCCGTTGACGATCCGCAAAAAGACCGGGATAACTCCCACTCTCGACTGGCACGGACGGCGCTTCGTGCCGACCAAGCAAGCACCACATCGGAGGAAATGAAGCCATGACCCAGCTCAAGGGCAGCAAGACCCACGAAAACCTCAAGGCCGCGTTCGCCGGGGAGTCCCAGGCCAACCGTCGCTACCTCTACTTCGCCAAGGTCGCAGACGTCGAGGGCTACCCGGAGGTTGCGGGCAACTTCCGAGAGACGGCTGAAGGCGAGACCGGCCACGCGCACGGGCATCTCGACTACTTGAAGAAGGTCGGGGATCCGGCGACGGGCAAGCCCATTGGGGACACCGCGCTCAACCTCGCCGCAGCGGTCGCCGGCGAAACGCACGAGTACACGGACATGTATCCCGGGTTCGCCAAGACCGCGCGCCAAGAGGGCTTCGATGAAATCGCCGACTGGTTCGAGACCTTGGCCAAGGCCGAGAAGTCGCATGCGGGCCGGTTCCAGGCGCTTCTCGACGACCTCTCCTGAGCGCGGGATTCGCACCGCGTGGCCGAGGAAGCCAAAAAGCAAATCTCGTACTTGCCGACTGACGGGTTGAGCTACGACCCGAGCGAGGCGAAGTATTGGGACGAAGACGCGCTCGACGAGGAGGTCGAGCGCGTCTTCGAGGTCTGCCACGGCTGTCGCATGTGCTTCAAATATTGCGACTCGTTTCCCATTCTCTTTGGCGCAATCGACGAGAAGTACGATGGGGACGTCGCAAAGCTCACCCCCCTCGACAAGCAGCGCGTCATGGACGCTTGCTTTCAATGCAAGCTCTGCGAGGTGCAGTGCCCCTACACGCCGCGCGATGGGCACGAGTTCCAGCTCGACTTTCCGAAGCTGGTCCACCGCTACGACGCCATCCGGCATCGAAAGCGCGAGCACCCGCACAAGCTGCGTCTGAAGCTCCTCGAAGACCCCGATCGAGCGAGCGCCATGGCCCGCGCGAGCTTTGGGCTGGCCAATGTGATGAACCGCGTGGGAATTCACCGATGGTTCATGGAAAAGCTCGTGGGCATCGACCGGCGGAAGCTGCTCCCCGGTTTCGCCCGAACGACCTTCGAAGCATGGGCCGAGGGCGCGGGCTTGATGAAAGATGGAGTAGGCGGCGAGGCCGTGATCTTTCAGACCTGTTACGTGCAGGGCAACGACCCGCAGATCGGCATGGACACGGTCGAGGTGCTCGAAAAGAACAGCGTGGACTTTCGGTGCGAGAAGGGCCTCGAGTGCTGCGGCATGCCCGCCTGGGAAAGCGGCCACCTGGAGCTCTTGCGAGAGAAGGCCCGCGTGAATCTCGACCGGCTGATGCCTCACGTCGAAGCCGGCGCCAAGGTGCTCGCCCTCAATCCGACGTGCTCGATGATGCTCCGCAGGGAATATCCCGAGCTGCTCGAAGGGCAGGACCGCGAGCGCGCGAAGAAGCTCGCCGAAGCCGTGGCGGATCCGAGCGAGTTTCTATGGGCCCTGCGCGAGGAACCGCGCTTCAACACGGACTTCAAGAGCTCGCCCGGAGACCGGGTCGCCTATCATGCACCGTGTCATCTGCGTGCCCAGGGCATCGGATTCAAGGGACGCGACCTGATTCGCAAGATTCCAGGGGTGGTGCCATCGACGGTGATGGAATGCTGCGGGCACGACGGCACGCACGCGATGACCGTGGAGGGCTTCGAGTACTCAATCCGCGTCGGACAGAAGGCCTTCGACGGAATGAAAGAGGCGGACGCGGAAATCTGGGCGACCGACTGCCCTCTGGCCGCGATTCAGTTTCAGCAGCACGCTGGGGTCAAGCCGATGCATCCCATGTCGATTCTGGCGCGCGCTTATCGCGAGGACGGATTCGCAGCGCCCAAAGCGCTTTCCCCGGGGGGCTCTTCTGAAGGAGGTTCGGAATGAAACCCGTCGATCGCTCGGAGTTGCTCGACTACGTCACCTACGGAGAGCAACGAGACGAGATTCGGACCGCCGCGCTTCGCGCAAAGTCGGTGCGCAGGATCTTGGTCGGGGAGCACTTCACGTTTCTCTTCGAGAACCGCGAAACCGTCCGCTACCAGATTCAAGAGATGATGCGCGCCGAGCAGATCGTAAAGGAAGGCGACATCCAGCACGAGCTCGACACCTACAACGAGCTGATTCATCCGAGGGGGACGCTCGGCTGCACGCTGCTCATCGGGATCGACGACGAAGCCGAGCGTGACGAAAAGCTGCGAGCGTGGATCGGTCTGAACGAGTCGATCTACGCCAAGATGCCCGACGGAAGCCTGGTGAGGCCGACGTGGGACCCACGCCAGGTTGGCGAAGGACGGCTTTCCTCCGTGCAGTACCTGACGTTCCGGCTCGGCGACGAAGCCCCCACAGCGATCGGTATCGAGATGCCCGGAGCAGAGAGCGAAACCGAGCTTTCGAAAAGCCAGCGCGATGCCCTTCGACGCGACCTGACCGAGGATTGATCCACCGTCTCGTGCGGAATTTCTCGGCCACGTGGCAGTTTGATCGGGTTCTCGTGAAAAGCTCTGAGGAGGCTGCAATGGCACCCCTCGGAGAATCCACCAGACGGCCGCCGGAAACCGACCCGGGCCGTATTGTCTCCGGAACGGGCGGGCCTTAAGTTTCTGCGCTAGGAGTACGTGAATGCTGAGAATTGCCTTGTTCATAGCGACCAATCTCGCCGTTCTGTTCGTGGCGGCCATCGCCATGGCGGTGCTGACCGCGTTGGGAATCATTCCCCCGGACGCGCCCTACATCCAAATGCTGATTTGGTGCGCGATCTTCGGCTTCGGAGGCGCGTTCATCTCACTGGCCATGTCCAAGTGGGTAGCCAAGACCTCGACCAGGGCTCGGGTGATCGAGTCGCCATCAAACGAGATCGAACGATGGCTCATCGAAACCGTGCAGCGACAGGCGAAAGAGGCGGGCATCGGAATGCCCGAGGTGGCCGTCTACGACTCGCCGGACCCGAATGCATTTGCCACGGGCATGTTCCGTAACAATGCGCTCGTAGCCGTCAGCACGGGCCTCTTGCGGTTGATGAGCCGAGAGGAAGCCGAGGCGGTGCTTGCGCACGAAGTGACCCACGTGGCCAATGGCGACATGGTGACGCTGACGCTCATCCAAGGGGTGCTCAACACGTTCGTCTTCTTCCTCGCTCGCATCATCGCGAGCCAGTTCGAACGGGGCCGGTTCATGATCTACATCGCGCTCCAGATGCTGTTTGGAGTCGCCGCCAGCATGATCGTCGCGTGGTTTTCGAGGCGGCGAGAGTTTCGCGCCGACGCCGGCGGAGCGAAGCTACAGAGCCCTCAGGCGATGGCTTCGGCCCTCAACCGGCTGCGGGCCATGCGCGACGCCCCCTCGCAGCTCCCCGACAACATGACTGCCTTTGGAATTCGCGGCGAGGGCATGCTCAAGCTGATGGCTACCCACCCCCCGCTCGAGGAGCGAATCGCGCGGCTTCAGGCGCTCTAGCCGAGCCGTCGCCCCCCGCTACAGCCCAGCTTCTTGCCACCGTCCTCGACCCTAGGGTAGGACGGTAGGGCAATGAGGGGGCGGAGCTTACTCTGCGCAATCGGGCTCTTGGGGGTCTCGGTTGCGGGGTGCAAGGAGGCGGAGACGCCCCGTGAGCGGATCGAAGTGGCCGCTGCGCATCGCTCTTGCGAAGAAGGCGATGCGTGCGGAGTCGTCGAAACGAGCTGTACCTCCCAGGGCTGCGAGTGCGGAGTCGCCGTCAATGAAGCGTATCTCCTCGACTACCAGCAACAGCTTGCCGAGTGCCGTGGTCAGAAAGAGCTCCGGGTCTGCGAGCCCAAATGCGAGACGCTCTTCGGCAAGTGCTTCAAGGGCGCCTGCGTGCTCACCAGCGAGCCGCCCGAGCTTTTTCGAGGGGGACGCAGTGTCCAAGCCTTGTGCGAAGGCTCCCGCGGTACGTACGTGGGCTGCCCCCAATGCCCGCCGAACGAGCCGTGCAAGTCCTGCATGCCGTGCGAATGCCCCTCGAGCCATCGGTGGACTCGCAAGGGCTGCCGAGCCGTGGTCCAGACCGAGGCGCGGGAAATCCGCGTCGAAGCAAGACCGCCGCGACTGAGCCTCGGTGAAAAGATCAAGACACGCATCACGAACGACTCAAAGAAAAAGATCTGGCTGAAAACGGTCTGCGGAACGCCCTTTTACCGGGCGCGCAAGAAGGAAGACGCCTGGGAGACGCAATACGAGCCGTTTCCCGAAGCCGAGTGCCAGATCGACTCCGTTGCGATCGCCCCAGGCGCGAGCCGTCACTTCGTGATCGGCAACCTAGGCGAGTTTGAAGACAGCTCGGGAACACCCGTGGGGCCGGGCAGCTATCGGTTCGAGCTGACCTATACCGACGGCGACGACAGCTTTCTCTACCACGCCATCGTCTACTCAACCGAGCTCGATTTGGTGCCGACGCTCTCGCAAAGATAACCCGCCGCCGACCTCCAAGAAGCAAACGCTGAACCAATCTTGCTCGTCGCTCCAGTGCTTGGTGAGGCGGAATCCGGCGGCTCTGGCCATCTCCTCGAACTGCTCCAAATCGTACTTGTGGGAGTGCTCGGTGACGATGTGCTCTCCGACACGAAGGGCGATGTCGGTGTCGCCGACACGGACTCGTTGATCAATCGTGCTCACCAGCCGCATCTCGATTCGACCTTCGTTTTCGACGTACGGAGCATGGTGACGGAACGCGTCGAGGTCGAAGTTGGCGCCAGCCTCGTTCAGCCTGCGGAGGATGTTCAAGTTGAACGCGGCGGTCACGCCGAGGGGGTCGTTGTAGGCCCGCTCGATAATCGTGGGGTCCTTCTTGCGATCGATCCCGACCAAGAGGCCCCCGCCCTGCCCCACCAGCTCGGCGACACGCTTGAGGAAACGCACTGCCTCGGGATGCGTGAAGTTGCCGATGGTGCTGCCGGGAAAGAAGGCGACCGTGCGTGCACTCGGACGCCGAGGACGCGGAAGACGAAGCGGTTGCGTGTAGTCCGCGCAGACCGCAACCACCTCCATCTGCCGGTATCGGGCGGCGAGCTGACGCGCGGAAGCCTCTAGCGCGTCTTTGCTGATGTCGATCAGGACACAACCGCTCGGCTCGATCAATGCATCGAGAAGCTTCTGGGTCTTCAGGCCGACCCCTGACCCAAATTCGACGAGCGTGGCGTGGGGACCGATAGCGTTCGCCATGTCATCGACGAACCCGGTCATGATCCCGAGCTCGGTGCGCGTCGGATAGTATTCGGCAAGCTCCGTGATTGCTTCGAACAGACGGGCGCCCAAGGCATCGTAGAAGTACTTGCACGGCAGCGCCTTGTGCGTGCGATGGAGGCCCTCCAGTGCTTCGGCGCACAAATCGCCGATCTCGGGATGAAGGTCGACGATGCGGACCCGCTCTTCGTTGCCCAATGTCTCGAATGCGATCATCGATTCACCCTGCGTCGCGGGCCAAACGAATGCCGCTGAGCTGCCATCGAGCGTGCGGCGGGAAGAAGTTGCGGTAGCTTCGGCGCGCATGGCCTGCGGGTGTCACACAGCTGCTGCCCCGGAGCACGTACTGGCCGCACATGAACTTGCCGTTGTACTCGCCGATCGCACCCGGAGCGGGGCTATAGCCGGGATACGCGGCGTAGCTCGAGCTGGTCCACTGCCAGGCAGCGCCGTAGAGGCTCGGTTGCGATGGGTGCACCGAAGGCGGGCGTCCGCACATGGGCGCGGGCTCCGGTTCGGCGGTGGAAGCCTCCCACTCGTGCTCGGTGGGCAAGCGCGCGCCCGCCCACCGCGCGTAGGCGTCGGCCTCGTAGTAGCTGACGTGCACGACGGGTTCGTCTGCGACGATGGGGCGACGCCCGTGAAGTGTGAAGGCGCTCCAACCGTCTGAATCTGGACGCCAGTACTCCGGAGCGAGCCATCGGTGGGCTTGCACGGCTTGCCAGCCATCGCTCAGCCAGAGCTCAGGGCGCTCGTATCCTCCGTCTTCGATGAAAGCGAGGTACTCGCCGTTCGTCACGAGACGTTGCGTGATCTGAAAGGAGTGGACGAGCACGTCGTGCGCCGGTCCTTCGTTATCGAAATGAAAGCGCGTCGAATCGCAGCCGATGCGTACGACGCCGCCGGACTGGCGCACCCAACGCATGGGGGGAAATGAGGTGGGGATGCCTTCCGGTTTGGTGGTCGTGTAGGCAGGGTCGAGCGGATTGCGGGAGAGCAGGTGCTTGATGTCGGTCAGCAAGAGCTCCTGGTGCTGCTGCTCGTGATGAAGACCGAGCTCGATGCGCGCCGCGACCCAATCGTCGACCCCTGACTGGAGCAGCTCTAGCACGGCTGCATCGACTCGCTGGCGATAGCTCGTGACCTCCTCGTTGGACGGCCTCGTGAGGAGCCCGCGAGACGGGCGGTGGTACTGCTCGCCGACAGCGTTGTAGTAGCTATTGAATAGAACGGAGAACGGCGCAGGCGAAAGACCTTTGATGCCGGCCGGCGCGAGCACGAAGGTCTCGAAAAACCATGTCGAATGGGCGCGATGCCACTTCGTAGGGCTGGCATCGGGCATGCTCTGCACGCACTGGTCTTCAGCCGAGAGCGGCGCTGCAAGGGCTTCGGTCTGAGCGCGCACCCTCTGAAAATCGCTCGAAAGCTCCTCCGCCGCCATTTCGCCATTCATAGGTACCACCTCAAACGGGTCAAGAGCTTCGGTGTTACCAAAAAAGCGCGCGGTCGTCACCGAGTGGGTGCTTGTTCGCCGATTGGAACGGCCATCAGCTCGACTCGCTGTAGCGAATCTCGGCACAAAAACTGCTGACAGTTCGAGTGCTTCGCTATCCTTCTCGCGAGCGGCCGCGCGTCCCGAACGACCCTGCCGCATCACATCAAGCGTCTTTTCATCATGAACATACTTCGGTTCTTCCGTTTAGTGCATGGAGACAAGCGATTGAGGGTCGACACCAACCAACACGTCGCCTCCGACATCGCCCGCTACGCCATCAATCGCCTGCTCCACATACGGGAGCATGGCCTTACTAAGAAGTATCGGGTCCCTGGCGCACCAATCGTCTTCATTGTTGGCGTGCCACGAAGTGGCACCACGCTCCTGTACCAGCTGATGGCGCAGCACCTGGATGTCATTTACATAACCAACGCTGTCGCTCGCTATTGGCTGGCCCCCTTATGGGCTCTGCGTCGCGGCGATGGACAACGTCGATTTGAGCTCCGATCGCATCTGGGAAGAACTGAAGGCCCAAACGCGCCACACGAATTCGGCTGGTTCTGGCAGTATCACGCGCCGATGGAATGCTCTCACCATCGAATCGGACCTGAGCTCGATGCTTTCGATTGGGAATCCATAAGACAAGAGCTGGAGGCGATCGCAGGATGGGCCGGACGACCGCTCGTGATGAAAAGCCTATTAGCCGTGAACTACCACATTGCTCGCTTCGCTGCGGAGCTCAGTGGCAGCCTCTTCGTAAACATCGAACGAGATCCCTGCTTCACCGCCCAATCGCTCCTCGAGGCGCGCCGTAGCCGCTACAACGACGATCGCATGTGGTGGTCAATCCGGCCACGCGACGTCGATGCGTGGATCGATCGAGATCCCATCGAACAGATCGCACACCAAATCGGCGATGTATCTCGCCATATTCAGCAAGGCCTCGCCTTGCTGCCATCGGACCGATTCATCTCTTTGCGATACGAGAAGCTTGTAGCGAATCCAAAGCGGGAGATGGAACGCGTCGCTCGCTTTGCAGGAGTCGCGTTTCGGCACCTGGATGCGCTTTCAAACGCTCCGCTCGGTACTGCAAACAGGCGCCGACTTCCCGCGAATGACTTTGCACGTATCGAGGTCGCTTTGGGCAGTGAAGGTCTGATCGGCTGATCATCTGCAAACACTACACGAGCGCGTGTGACGAATGGTTGCAACGCGTGGTCTCGCTGGGCAAAATGGCTGGAGGCCCGATTGGAGTGGAGACGTGGCGCGAACACGGTGGGAGTACGGCTCGCAATACCACTGGATGCGTATTAGCCCTGACGGAGTCCGGGGGAAGGTGCCGTGGAGAAGCGAGAATCTTCTTTTTGGCTGTGGTCGTGACGCCCTGCGTGCGCTGGTGCACCATCTCCAACCTCATCGGCTCTGGTTTCCGAGCTACGTCTGCCAGGAGCTCGTCGCCCCCTTCATTGATTCAGGCGTTGAGCTTCGACGGTACCCTGACAGCCCGTTGGCTGCTTCCCTGAATCTCGAGCGCATCGGGCTTCAACCCGGGGATTCCGTAGTCGTCCTCAATTACTTCGGTCTTAGAAGTCGTGATTGCTTGATCCCGACGGCAGTCCCGGAAGTGACCCTCATCGAAGACCACACGCATGACCCATGCTCGACTTGGGCTCAGCAGTCCCGAGCCGACTATTGTTTTGCGTCACTTCGAAAGAGCATTCCCATACCTGACGGGGCGGTGCTTTGGTCCCCCCGCTCACGCGAGCTGCCGAGGATATCGCCAGCCAGGTCTGGTCGAGCTAAATCAGTTCAACAGCGTCTTTCCGGAATGCTCATGAAATCATTGTATTTGGAGGGGCATGACATATCGAAGCCGCTATTTCGTGAGCTCATGGACAGTGGCGAGCGAGATGCCGCAACGGGCTCGGTCGCGAAGGTCTCTCCTCTATCTGAGACCGTGATCGACGTTTTTCCTTTTGAAACATGGAGAAGCGCCCGACGAGACAATTTCGAGCGACTGGCCGCAGGACTCGGTGTTGCTCGCCCCTTCGAAGTGCTGAACCCTGCCGAACGGTCGGCCGCACCGTTCGCCGTGGCCTGTGTATTTCCTAATGCGGATAGTTGCGCCGCCGCTGAAAAGCAGATGATCGCAAGGGACGTCTACCCGTCGCGTCTATGGCCCTTGGAGGATCCTGTTGTCGCCGGGGTGCCGGAGGAGCACATCTGCTTGAGTCGCCGCATGCTCACATTGCCGACCGACGGTAGATACACACAAGGGGATATCAATAGGGTGCTCGACGTATTTGCCGAAATCGGCCTGGTCTAGCCGCCTGTTGAAATGAAATCGGGGTGCATGCGCTCCCAGCGACGACCCCTTCGAAGAACCTCGAGCGAACCTGGTCCGGTCTCGAACAGCAAGTCGACGATGCTGAGGTAGGGCATAAACCCTCCGCCGTGCTGGGGATACGTGGGATGCCGGTAGCCATGCTTCTCGAGAGACACCCCTACGCGCTCGAACGCGGATGGGTCGTACAGGCCTGCGTCGATTCCTCCCGCGAAGTTGCAGTACGTGTCTGCATCAAATTTCTGAATGAGAGAAAGCACCTTTTCTTGGGGAGAGCCCTCCAGAGTTTCGATCAAATCCGACGCTCTGTAGAAATCGTATTCGATCCCGAGCCACGATGACACTTCGTGGATGATGAACTCGTTGAGAGCGGCAACGCGATCGAGATCCTTCGTTGCAGCCAACAAGGCGGCGACGCGATCTCCGAACTGACCATAGAATGGCGAGCTCCGGTAGTAGCTTTCCAGCCTTCGAATGATGCGATCCTGCCACCCGTTGTTCGAGACCGGAGCATCCTTGATGGAGGTTCCGAGCCGGCATTTTTTGGGAATGCTTACGCTAATCCATTCCACTTCACCGTCGGGTCGACGTACACGATTGCGTAGTACGAACGACCCTCGGCTCAGTTGCACATTGTCGAGGCTGACCCACACATCCACGTAGTCCAGCAATTCAAAGTAGCCCAGCCACGGCAGAAAGTTTGGCTGCGTGATCGCAAGGCGCATCATTCGAGCTCCACGTCGGCAGCAATCACCCTCTCCCGATATCGGGCGACGGAACGCTGGCCTTTCACCACTTCGTAGACCGCGTTTAGAATCGCCCCCGGACGGAATGCGTTCGATTTCCCGTATGCTCTTCCTCGAGCTATGAAGGGAGCCTCACCGATACGAAGGGACGGATCTCGAAGCATTGCCTTGGCGATGAGCTCTGCGGTGTAGGCGTACCCAGAGGAATTCACTTCAATCCCGCGGAAGACCTCGATTCGGTACATCTTCATTCCGTTTAGGTATCGAAAATCAAACCCGTAGAGTGAACGAGTCACCTGCCTGAACGATGCGGAGGCAATCCGCCGACGCATTGGCCGGATCACCGGATTCTGGAAGTAACCCAGGATTAGATCGTATTGATCCCGAACAGCCAAGAAGTTGTGGATGGACTGGAAGTCGATCTCGTCGTCTCCAGGGATCACGGTCACCCAGGACCGAGCGGGGATTTCGTCGTACGCGGACATCACGGAGCGTCCCAAGCCCATGTTGTGAGGATTACGTCGAGCCCGACAACGAGGATGCTGCTCACAAAGGCGCTCCATCATTTCTGCCGTCGCATCGGTGCTTCCGTCGTCGACCATCAAAACATCCACAGCCAGCGGAAGGTGGGCTGCGACCGTGACCACGCCTTGAACGGTTCGCGCGATGCTTGGTTCCTCGTTGAAGCAGGGAACTATCACTGTCAGAAGTTCTTCGGACATCCTCTTTCCTCGTCGAAATTCGCCAGTGACGAAGGGTTCTGGGGCCAGTATTCCTCCATTCCTGTTCCATCGACGTGTGCAGGTCAATCTCTTGACCGCCAGGCCCCCCCGCGACGAACATTCACGATGATGGATGTTTCATCGCACAGGAGCATGAACTACCGCACCAAGGCGCTGCCGCGCTCGGTTCTCCGCCGAGTGCTTCGAAACGAACAGGCCAAGCTCTACCAACACTTTGCTCGAACGTTCCCGCCCCGACACGACTGGAGCGTCCTCGAAGTTGGGACCAACGGTTCGCTCACCGACCCGCGCGACTATTTTCTCCACGATCGCTACCCCTATCCGGCCCAGATTACTGCGGCCGGATTGGAAGAACCCGATGTCTTTAAAAGTGTGTTTCCGAGCAGTACGTACGTACAAGTCCGACGTGGTGCTCCGTTGCCTTTTGGGGACAAAGCGTTCGATCTCCTGTTCTGCAATGCCGTCATAGAGCATGTGGGCTCGCGCGAGCAACAGAGAGCCTTTCTGGCTGAACTCCTACGCGTTGCACATCGGGCGTTCATAACGACGCCAAATCGGTGGCATCCGATTGAGTTTCACACCGTTACTCCGATGCTCCACTACCTTCCGGCACGCATCTACAGAAAGATCTATGCGGCCGTTGGATTCGAGTTCTTCTCGAAGGAAGAGAACCTCAACCTCTTGGACGCAGAGGAGCTTCTCGATTTGCTTCCGGCGGAAACGAGAGATCGTGCGAATGTGAGATTCCATCGGTTCCTCGGCCTGAGGTCAAACGTCTTGCTCTCCATTGGCTCGCTCTCTTCTGAACCAGACACTCAAACCACGCTATCGACCTCGAATGTCAGATAACCTCCTAGGCCACCGGGAGCGGACGAGTCCTGCGGCTGCGGGTGCATCCAAAGCCAGCTCACTTTTGCTGATTCTTCTCGGGCTTTCTCTCTGGGCGGTCTTCCAGGTCATGGCCCAAGCAAACCACGGCTACGCCTTAGGCCTCGGCAATCTCGGCTTCCCAAGCTATCGATTCGTCGCCTTCACCATGTTCTATGGTCTTTTGGGAGGCGCAGGCGCGTTGTGTATTGCCGTCGGATGGACGCGCGGTTTTTCTGCGGGCTTCCGCGGAGAGGCCCGTTGGTTCTTGATCGCCGCAACGGCTCTTGGAGTGCTCATCCCGGTCCTCATCCGCTCGCTCGTCCTAGCCGGCGGCGTCGTCGCTGACGATGAGTCCGTCTATCGATTCTCGGCCGAGCTTCTGGCATCGGGACGCCTCACGGCTCCCTCTCACCCACTGAAATTGTTCTTCGACCACGCGTTCATGGTGAATGACGGAAGAATGTTCTCGCAGTACTTCCTCGGGTGGCCGGCAATCATGGCGCTCGGGGTCCCCTTCGGGGCGACAGGCTACGTCAACGCGTTGGTATCCGGCGCCACGGTTCCAGCCCTCTATCAGCTTCTCAAAACCGTTTCCGGAGTGACTTGGGCCCGTTTGGGTGTCCTCGTTTTTCTGACTTCGCCGATGATTCAAATGGCCGCAGCGACCGCGATGTCTCACACCTCAGCGCTTGGCGCGCTCGTCTACGCGATGTGGTTGGCCACTTTGGCCCTTCGCGGTGGCGGCCGTGCCACCCACTTCGGCTTCGGTTTGGCGCTGTCTGTGGCGTTCTTCATCCGACCCGCATCGGCAATCGGGGTCGCATTGCCTTGGGGCCTGCTCTGGATGTGGACTCAACTCAAGAACCGCGCGTTCAGGAATATCCTCTGGTTTGCGATTCCCACGTTTTTGTTGAGTATCCTCTTCCTTCTCGTAAACCTCGAGTTGACGGGGTCCGTCTTCGGCGTCGCATATCGGCGGGCCTTCCAGTACGCCATTGAGAACGGTTTGCGCTTCTCTCACGTGGCACCTCAACGTGCTGGCGCGACCGTCATGATGGCTTCGGGCGGTTTGCCTGAGATGCTTACCATGACCACCGTCGGTCTCTTGCGACTCAATATGTCATTGTTCGGGTGGCCGCTCTCCTTGGGGCTCGTACCTTTGGCGATTGCTCTTCGACCGGCCAACTGGTGGTGGGCCAGCTTCGGAACGTACGTCCTGACTCATCTCGCGGTGTTCGACGCGGGCATCGACACGTTCGGCCCAACACACTGGTTCGAGTTGGCGTTGCCTGTCCTCGTTCTCAGCATGCTCGGATGCCAACGGGCAACGCGGTGGGCCACCCAAATCTCACCAAGCGCTTCTCCGTTTCCGCGAAACCTCGCGCTTACATTCGTGACAGCATCGGTATTGCTGTTCACTCCGTACCGTCTTAAGGCAGTTAGCCAGATCGGCAGCATGACCCGCAGGGTACCACACGCCGTCGAGCAGGCCGATCTTCACAATGCCGTGATATTCGTCAACCGTCCCTGGGCTCCTACTTGCAATAGCGGGGTTGCATTCCCGCCGCGCCATTTCGTGTTTTGGTGGCCCGTCAACGACCCCGACTTCAGTAACGACATCATTTGGGCCAACCATCTTTCGGTCGAACAAGATCGGCGGCTGCTGGCTTCGTTTCCCGGTCGTCAGGGCTACATCACCCGGTGGAACGAAAGACTTTGTGAGGTGGATCTGGTCCCTCTCGAAGAGGCAGCACGACTGGGGTTCCCGAATGGCCACATGGGGATCGCGCCGTACACGGACGATCATCCCCCCACGGGCGAGCGCCCAGACTGACCCATGGCAAGCCCGAGGATCGTCGCAGAATCCAGCCGGGGCATGAGCTGGGTGTCGGCGTCCATCCAAACGGGCCGCTCTTTGGCTACGACTGCGACTTGCATTCCCGCGGTCCGGGCGGCAGTCCAGCCGTCGCAGGAATCTTCGATCGCAAGGCAGTCGGCCGGAAGGAGTCCGAGACGCTTTGCGCCGAGCAGGTAGCCCTCCGCGGAGGGCTTGGGGGAGGAAACGTCGGATCCCGTCACGACGACCCGTATCCGCTGCGAGATTCCCAGCTTCTCGAGCCAGATCTCGGGAGTACGGCTATTGGTGACGACAGCCATCGGAATGCCAGCGCGGTCGAGCGCCCGAACCGTTTCCACCGCCCCGGGCATGCTGCAATCGGCGTGCTCCTGAAGCACTGCTCGTAAGGCATGGGGCTTGGCCTCCGCGAGCTTCTCCTTCAGGCCCCGCTCGGCCATGGGAAGCGCGAGGTTCAAGACCTCAGCGCGCGACTTGCCTCTTCGAACTGCGTCCTTGGCGGCGTCACTGAAGGCAAGTCCCGCGCTTTCGAACACTTGCTCGTACGCTCGCAGATGAAGGGATGCCGAGTCGACGAGCACCCCGTCCAGGTCGAAAAGCACCCCAAACGCCGTCATTTTTCATTCATTCGCTGGATAGGATATCGTATTGGAAGCCAGGGGAGGAATGTCGGACAGAAAGATACTCGTGACGGGGGGCGCGGGCTACATCGGTGCAGTGCTCGTGCCCGAGCTCATCAGGCAGGGCCACGACGTAACCGTGCTCGACGCGTTCCTTTATGGGACCGATCCCAGCGTCGATCCAATCGCCCATGAGCGATGCCAAAGGCTGCGAGCCGACATACGCGACTTCCAATTCGTGGACTCGGTCCTGAAGCGGGGACGGTTCGACGCAGTGATTCACCTTGCTGCAATTTCGAACGACCCGAGCTCGGCCCTCGATCCGGAGGTGACGAAAAGCGTCAATCTCGAGGCGGTCGAGCATCTCATGCATTCAGCGAAGCGCCACAAGGTCAGCCGGTTCCTCTACGCATCCTCTGCGAGCGTTTATGGAATCAAAGACACCGAGAATGTGACCGAGGACCTCCCGCTCGAACCGATCACGATCTACGCGGAATGCAAGGCCCGGGGAGAGGCCATTCTCAATCGACTGGTCGATGAGCATTTCGTCGGAGTATCGGTTCGCTCCGCAACGGTTTGTGGCTACTCCCCGCGATTGCGGCTCGATCTCACGATCAATCTTCTCACTGACCAAGCTCTCACGGCGGGCCGGATTCGAGTCTTCGGAGGCGCACAGATGCGGCCCAACGTGCACGTCCAAGACCTGAGCCGGTTTTACAGGATCTTGCTCGACGCGCCAGCCGAGGTGATAAACGGCGAGGCCTTCAACGTATGCCGTGAGAACGCGTCCGTGATGTCGCTGGCCGAGATGATCCGAGATGAGCTGGACCCGTCTCTGCCAATCGATACCGAGCCGAGTGACGATCCACGATCTTATCACTTGTGCGCGGACAAGGCCCGTCAGCTGCTCGGGTTCGAGGCAGAGCACGATCTGGTGATGGCGGTTCGCGAGCTGAAAGATGCCTACGGATCGGGCCGGGTCCCAGACAGCCAATCGACGATCCATCGGAACGTGGCATGGATGAAGGCGCATCCCAACGTTTGGAGAAACCTCACGAAGCAAGCGTCATGACTACGGTGCCGTACGTAGATCTCGTTAAGCAGCACGCTGCGTTGCGTGCTGAGATCCTCGAGGCGGTGGATCGCGTCTTGTGTCACGGGCAATTCATCAACGGACCCGAAGTCGATCTCTTCGAGAGCAACCTTGCAGGGCTCCTCGGCGTAAAGCACGTCATCGGCGTCGCTTCTGGCACGGCTGCCCTGACGTTGGCCATGCGCGCGTTGGGCATCGGCCCTGGCGACGACGTGATCACGGTGGGGCACTCCTACGTTGCCACGGCCACGTCAATTCTCTTGGTAGGCGCCAGGCCGGTCTTCGTCGACATCGGTCCCGCTACGGGGCTCATGGACGCGAGCTTGCTACCGGCGGCGCTCACTCCGCAAACCAAGGCCGTCATGCCGGTGCATCTCGGTGGGATCGCGTGTGACATGGATCCCATCGAGCGCTTCTGTGGCGAGCATGGGTTGCACCTGATCGAAGACTGCGCTCAGGCAATCGGAGCTACCTACCGCGGCCGAAGCGTTGGCAGCTTCGGCACAGGCTGTTTCTCCCTACATCCACTTAAGACCCTGGCCTCCTGCGGTGACGGCGGCTTCATCACGACCGACGATAGCGACCGCGCACAGCTACTCCGACAGCTACGGTCGCTTGGACATTTGGATCGGGATCACGTGGAATTTGCAAGCGAGAACGGCCGCCTGGACACATTGCAGGCAGCCATCGTCAACGTGAAGCTTCCTCACCTGAAGGACTGGATATCCGCCCGAAGGCAACACGGCGCCGTCTATCACGAAGCGCTCGGGCCTCACTTCGAGCTGACCGCGGTGACCAAATCATGCGAGCCTGCATTCAGCGCGTTCGTCATCCGACACGACGACCGAGACGAGCTAATCGCGTATCTGGCCAAACACGGATTCGAGGCCAAGGTCCACTACCCCATTCCCATACACCGGCAAACGGCGCTCTCATCCGTCGGTTCGGTGTCTCTACCTCGAACAGAAGCCCTAGTGCGCAGAATCGTGAGCCTACCCGTCTCTCCCGAGCTCGACCCGTCAGACCGGGACGCGCTCATCGACACTCTACTCACGTGGAGCCAAACGCGTGCGAACACCTGAAGTCGACCGCAAGATCCTAGCCGTTTCCGACCTAGCCAGAGAGCGGGAACGGTTACGGCAAGAAGGCAAGACCGTAGTCCAATGCCATGGCTGCTTCGACATCGTGCACCCAGGTCACATTCGTTATCTGAGGTTCGCACGAAGCTTGGGCGACATCCTCGTCGTCACCGTGAGCAGTGACGATGTCGTGATGAAAGGTTACGAGCGGCCGTACATTCCAGAAGACCTGCGTCTCGACAATCTCGCCGAGCTCGGTTGCGTCGATTATGTGGCGCTCAGCGAAGACGAGTGGGCAGGCCCGGTGCTCGAGGCGATTCGGCCGGACATCTACGTCAAAGGCCGGGAATACGAATCCAAGAGCGACCCCCGTTTCGCCAAGGAAAAAAAGATCGTGGAGTCGTATGGCGGACGAGTGGTCCTCGGATCGGGAGATGTGATCTTCTCCTCCACCGAGATCGGTCGGCGCAAACGCAATTCGCTCGATATGGAGCAGCAGAAGATTCAAAGCTTCTGCCGAATCAACGAGATCACGCCCGCGCGGCTCAAGAACGCCATCTCTAGATTTTCCGACCTGAGAATACTGGTGCTGGGGGATGCAATCCTCGACCACTACGCCCATTGCGAAGGCGCCCGGGTCGCCTCCGAGAGCCCAATCGTTTCTGTAAAGCCGGTGAGCGAAGAATGGTTCGTGGGTGGAGCGGGACTGATTGCGCGGCAAGCTGCAGCGCTCGGGGCGAAAGCGACTTTCGTCACCTGCTCCGCGGAAGATCGTGACCTCGACCGCATCCGCAGCACGCTTGCGACGTTCGACGTCGAGCTTCACAATCTCGCGGTTCCCGGGCGGGGCACCTACAACAAGACGCGATTCATCGTCGGAGGCAAAAAAGTCTTCAAAGTCGATCGCGGGAACCCAGCTCCAATTCCCATCGAAACGACGACGGAGCTCATCGGGTTGCTTGGCGAGTTACTCGAGACCCACGACGGTCTCATCGTCACCGATTTCGGCTATGGGCTCTTCGGCCCGACTCTCTCTCAAGCCATTCCCGAGATCGCTGGGAAAGCGGGCAAGCCCTACTTCGCGGATGTGAGCACCAACGGCCAAGCCAACATACTCAAGTTCCGCCGTCCTCAACTGGCCACTCCCACCGAAGATGAGCTTCGGTTCGCGATGGCCGACGCGGAAAGCGGAATCTCGAACCTCGCGAGCCGGTACTATGCCGCCAGCCAGGCGCGAGGTCTGATCGTGACGATGGGACCGCGCGGTTCCCTCGCGTTCGAGCCGCCGGCCAAACCGGGGCAGCGCTTGCGGACACACTACCTGCCTGCGCTCGAAATCAACGAGGTCGATGCAGTGGGGGCAGGCGACGTCTTCCTCACGGGCGTCAGCCTGTCGCAGCTCGCGGGAGAGCCCGTTCCAATCGGTATGTACATCGGCAGCTCGATGGCTGCGATCTCGGCGAGCGTGCTTGGAAACGAGGGCGCTCCTCTTCCGGAGGTCTACGACTTCTTCGAACGACGGCTGGAGCTGGCAGGCGAATGACCTCCTCTTCTTACATGCGGCAGCGGGTCCTCATGGCGGTTGGTTTCGCTCTGTCGGGCATCGCGCTCTACTACTTCTTGGGACGTGTCGACGGGCGACAATTGCTTTCGGCACTCGCGTCGGCGGATCTATGGATTCTATCGGTTTGCGTAGTCACCAAGGGGATGGTCTTGTCACTCAATGCCACCCGAACACGGGTCCTCCTCCTCCCTCTTCGACGCTACCGGTTCTTCGAGTGTTTCGTACCCTGGCTTTCGGCTTTCGTTACCGATAATCTCTTCCCCTTTCGGCTGGGTGAGCTCGTGCGAATCGACCTGCTCGCGCGCGCAGGAGGCATTTCGCGGAGCTCCACTGCGGCCGTGGTAGGGCTCGACCGCCTCCTCGATTTGGTGTCGCTCCTCGTACTGCTGGCGGTTGCAGCTCCGGTCTTGACCTTCGATCTAGCGAGCGCGGGTAGGCTGATCCTCGTCGGAACCATCGTCGCCCTTTGCGTAGCCACGGTAATTTGGCTCGCCACCCACCCCGCCGCTATTTCCCGCCTCGTGGCGACGCTCGCCCGACCCATGAATGCGGGGTCTCAAGAGTGGCTCATCGAAAAAGCGCAGCAATTCTCCCAAGGCCTGGGAGGTCTGCGTTCTTGGAAGATGGTACTTACCGTGCTCACCCTGACCCTGGTCGCGCGCGCGCTGGGAATGCTTGCGATTCAGTGCTGGCTGTGGGCGTTCGACTTGTCGCTTCCTCCTTACACGTCTCTCGTCGTCCTTCTGTTCATCTCCATCGGTACCATGATCCCGTCCTCGCCAGGTTTTATCGGCACCTTCCACGTGGCGTGCGCGTACGCGCTTGAGCTCATGGGCGCCACACCAGAAATTGCAGCTTCCGTCGCCGTCGCCGGTCATTTCATGACGACCGTGCCCTGGACGATAGGAGGGCTCTTCGTGAGCTTTTCCGGAATCCGACGGGCCTGGCAACAGCGGCGCGACTCGATTCGACCCGTCGAGCGAGTCGCTAGCGCATGATCCGCTCGCTTACGTTTTCTGACGAGGCGGCTCAGGGAGCTTCGCTCCCGCGTGCAAGACCCGAACCATCGCGTCCTTCCAACCGTACGTCACGGCCGAGCAGACCGTGAACCGGGCCTTGCTGATAAGCCACTCGCCTCCCACGCGCCGATACTCGTCGTCGTAGTAGCCGCCCACGACACTGATCGTTCGCGCCTCGGTGTTCATCAAGTGGTAGACGAGCCCCCAATGCGCCCTCGCCTCGTCCGGCAAGCGCACTTCTATACGCGGAGGGCCGCCGTGATGCATCTCGACGATGTGCAGGTTGCACGCGACGTCTTTGAACACTTGATGGAGGCCGTCTCGATGATTCACTAGGCCGACCGGTCCGTCGTAGTGAATCTCCACCGGCCCCTCCACGAAACAGTCACGCACCCCCTCGACGTCCTTGTGGTCGCAACAGTGCCAGTAGCGGGCTTTGAGGTTCTTGATCGCCTCGATTGCTTCCAATCGGGCAATTCGCGCTTCGAGGTCGGTGGATGGTGATGATCTCATGTGGGCCCAACTCCGATGGTCATGGAATGTGGTCCTAGCACACGAAAGATCGGGCCGCGGGGCGAGCCTGGAAGCTCAGGACGCTGCGTAGGCGCCTATTTTGGTGGGACCAGGGTGTCGCGCCCTGCCGGAACGTCGAGGATGGCGCGAAGGACGTGCTGCTCGACCTGGCGCTCGAGCCGCGTTGGTGTCGGAATCCTCAGCAGGATGTTGACGGTGTTCTTGTCGACTACTTGGTAGGTGATCCGGGGATCGACGATCGGAGGGTTCAGACCATGCCGGCGATATCGGGAGGCGATCGGCCGGCGGACGTCCTCCAAGAAGCTCGCACAGGCCTCCTGCGCTGCCGTCAGTGCTTTCTGCTCGATTTGGGCAAGGTCGGCATTGCGGTCTACGGGAATGGTCATCAAGTGCAGCATGTACTCTCCGGCAAGGCTCTCGTTGAGCACCGGCGCGGTCATGAACAGGCTGTTCGGGATGCTGATGGTGCGGCCGGTCCGTTGGTGGCCCTCTCCGACCTCCAAGACCGTCGTGCTCAGAAGCCCCGGCTCGATCACGTCTCCGCGAACGCCCCCGACGTTGATCCGATCTCCCACTTCGAAGGCATTTGCGCTGAGCCGATACACGGCGCCTTGAATGCAGGCGATCGTTTCCTTCAGGGCCCAGACGATGGCCATGGCAAGGACGACGAACGAAACGGCGAGCGCTTGAAGCTCGGCCGCCCAGATGATGAACAAGCCAAAGGCGAGAATTACGTAGTAGAGACCCCGAACCTGCGCGGCCCACCGGAGCTGGAGCTTGTCGGTGCTCGGAAGCCTCCGGCGAACGAAGCTGAGCGACACGTATCGAAGCGCGACGACCGCGAGAAAGAGAATCACGGTTGCAATCGCGTTTCGCAGCAGGACGTGGTCCTGCAGCAACTCCGGTAAGGTGGACTGCATCTCCTCCATCTACCTCGCCTTCACGGACACGCCGTCACGCACGCTGTCACTTGGATATGCGACTACCTCGTCGCCCTCTTCCAAGCCCGACAGCACTTGGGTTTCGAGGCCGTTGCTTTCGCCAATCTCGACCGTCCGGAGCACGGCAGTCCCATCCTCGACCGCAAACGTAGCCCAAGCTTCTTCGGACCGGAACACCGCGCTCGCGGGTACCTTGAGCACGTCCTCCCCCTCCCAGACGGAGATGCGCGCCTCGACCCGATATCCATCGCCGAGCGTCGACCACAGCTCCCGGTCCTCGTCCAAGTCGATGATGACGTTGACGCGCTGCTCCTCGACGCCGAGCGCGGACAGCTTGGTGAACGCGGAGGGCTCCACGACGCGAACGTGGCCGTTGAGGGGGTTCTTGCCACCCCACCGCTCGATCGTGACGGGTGCGCGCTTCGGATCGAGCGCCGCGGGGTTGCCCACTTCGAGGATCGGTGTGCCGCTTTGGACCACGCCCTCGCTCTCTTGGAACACCTCGAGCACCTGACCAGCCACGGGAGACGTAATCTCGAGGTGTTCGAGATCCTCACCTCGGCCGCTGAGCTGCATGAGGGCCGTGCGCGCCAGCTTCAGCTCGTGCTCTGCGACGCGAGCGCCAAACTCCGCGGACCTGAGCGCCTCCTCGGCGCTTCGGTAGGTGGATACCGCACGGTCCGCGTCGCTACGGGCCAAACCTCCCTGCTGCACGACCGCGAGGGCTCGGTCGGCCTCCTGCTTGGCGAAGTCACGCTCGTAGCGTGCGCGATTGACCGCCGCTTGCGCCTGACGCAGGGCGGCCGCTGCCGCGTCGACGCGTGCCTGTGCCTCGGCGCGGGTTCGCAAATCGAGCAACGGGGGCGGCAACGGCACGAGGCGCGCCAGGACTTGCCCTTCCTCGATGGCATCGCCCGCCTCGAGCTCGACCCTGCCGAGATTTCCGGTGACAGGCGCGGACACGATGTAGCGATCTTTCACCCGCGTTCGACCGTCCTCGTTGACCGTCACCACCAAAGGTCCGCGCTTGACCGTGGCGACCTCTACTACGACGGGGTCGGGCAGCCAGGCCACGACGATCAGTGCCACTACGGCGATCGCAGCCAACCCGATCAAGCCTCTTCGCATCCACTTCTTCAAAACGAGCTCCGCATGATTGGTGGTTACCGTTTACTCCCGCGTCTTGAGAACGCCAATGAGATCGAGAGTGTCCAGCTTTCGCCGGACCAGGAGGGCGCTCAGCACGGCGGCGGCCAAGATTACCACGACGGCAAATGCATAGGTTTGAGACGAAATCAGCATGGGCATCCGAAACTGCTCGGGGTCAGCCTGCTTTTCGATGAGGACCTTCGCTCCCAATGTTCCGAGGACCAGCCCGAATGGGATTCCCAAAAAGACCTGCACCGCCTGCTCACCGAGCAAAATTGCGGAGATTTCGGTCCGAGTGAAACCGATAACGCGGAGGGTCGCAAGATCGCGGCTGCGCACCGAGAGGCTCACGCGCGCGTTGTTGTACACCACGGCTACCGCGATCGCGGTCGCAAACAACGTCAGAATCAGCGTGATCACCTGCATGGTTTGGCCGGTCTGCTCCTCGAACCTTTCGAGCAAAGTGCGCTTGCGGTGGATGCTTTGGACGGTCGGAATGTCGGTCAGGCGAGCATGCAGCTCGGTCTCCCACTCGGGGTCCACCCGGAGCAGCGCCGTGGTGATGGTGGGCTTTTCTCGCAAGAGCTCGTGGAGGCTGTTCTTCTGCATGTAGCCCTGTATGCCGAAGGCCTCGTCGATCGTCCCGCTGATTGGAACCTCCCGCGTGCCACGGTCGCCTTCCTTCAGCTCGATCTGGATCATGTCTCCGGGCTCGGCGCCAAGAATGTCGGCAAGCACGTTGGTGATGAGGACGCCGTTGCGAGGGATCTGCACCGGTTGGAACTGGCGATTGAAAAGGCGGCGCAAATTGCTATCGGGAGGGAGGCCGATGATGATGCTGTCGCGCCAACGGGGTCCCGACCGGAATCGCACGGGCGTGGCACGGTAGCCGTCTACTTGGTCCACGCCTGGCAGATGCGAGAGATATCCGAGCGAGCGTTCCTCGACTTCTTCTACGAAGTTCACGCTGATGTCTTCGCGCTGCTGACGGCCGAACTGTAGATCGATGATCGGTCCGTGCGCGTCTTTGCCAAAACGGCCCAGGATGATGATGGCCAAGGCGAACGCGATGCCAGCGGCCGACAGCACGGTCCGCAGGGGCCGCCGCCAGATCTCACGAAAGACCATCATGGTCGTTTGGCGAATACGCCGCAGAATTGGGATGCGTTCCACGGGCGAGGCGTAATACCGCGCCGGCGCTGGCGGCCGCATGGCCTCTGCGGGAGGCAGGGTTACCGCAGCATGGATGGCAAAACCGATCCCCGCGACCGCTGCCGCGAAGCTCGCGATGATCGCATTGATTGCGACGGGGAGATCGATGCGGCCGCGCGTCATGGGAAGCCGGAAGAATCTCGCATACAGATCCAGCATGGCATCCGCCAACCACGCACCGAGCCCTACTCCTACCACCGAGCCCAATAGCACGATGATGGAGACCATCTTCACGTAGTGGAGCGCGACGGCGGAGTTTCGGTAACCGACCGCCTTGATCACCGCGATCTCGCCTCGCTGGAGCGTGACCAATCTCGAAAAGACGACGTTCAGCAGAAACGCCGCAACCGCTAGGAAGATAGCGGGCAGAAAGAGCACCAACACCTCGATCTGAGCGAGCTCTCCTTCCAAGATCGAGCTCGAAATCTGTAGCGCTCGCCCGTAGGCGCCCAATCCACCGTACGGCTCGAGAACGCGATCCAGCGCGATCAAGACAGCCCTTTCGTCGGCGCCTGGCTCCAATCGCAGGACGACGTCGTTGAAAGCGCCTTCCATCTGAAAGGCCGCGGCGACGGCGCTGCGCGACATCCACATCGGGGCAAAGCGCTCGTCGTCCGACGTGATGCCGCCCGGCTCGACGGCGAAGACGTATTCCGGCGACAAAGCGAGCCCCACGACGATGAGGTCGTGCAGCTTGCCGTTGAGGACCGCGGAGATCGTGGAGCCCGGGGTCAGATCGTGCTCTTTGGCAAACGGCTCGTATACGAGCACCTCATTGCCGCGTCCGGGCTCGGGAAACCGTCCTGCTTTCACGTACACGTCGTTCAGGGGCGGCCGCCCGTGAACCGGCAAGGAAATGATGAAGCCGTGTGCCGGAGTGAGCATGTCTTCCATGGGCAGAAGCACCTCCTCGACGACACGCGGATAGACGGAGGCCACGCCGCGAATCTCTTGAATCCGGTCCGCCACTGAGTCGGGTGCCCGTTTGAGACTCGCAAACACGTCTGCAAACCTGTAGTGCTCGTAGTATGCCGCCCTAGACGCTTCGAGCGCACGCCAGGCGCTGCGCAACGTGATGTAGTTCGCGATGCCTACAGCAACGACCAGCGCAATGGTGAGAGCTTGGCTCTTGAGGTTGAGCAAGTCGCGAAGCAACTTGCGATCGAGAACCTTCACCATGTCAGCTCGGAGGGCGATATCTTCTGTTCGTTGGTCTCATCGCCCGCGACGGTGCCGTCCGAGAGGGACACCACGCGGTCGGCCATGCGTGCGATCGGCGCATGGTGCGTGATGACGGCGGTGGTCGTTCCAAGAGAGCGATTGACCTCGTCGATCACTTCGAGGACGCGGATCCCGGTCTTGAAATCGAGCGCGCCCGTGGGCTCGTCACAAAGCAGGATCTCGGGCTGCTTGGCCACGGCCCGAGCGATGGCGACGCGTTGCTGCTCTCCGCCCGAAAGCTGGGCGGGGAAATGGTGCATGCGGGCCGAAAGACCCACGAGCTCGAGGGCCTCGCCGGGGTCCAATGGATTTTCCGCGATCTCGGTGACCAGCGCGACGTTCTCGCGAGCGGTCAAGCTGGGCACGAGATTGTAGAACTGAAACACGAAGCCGACGTGCGCGCGCCGAAATAGAGTCAGCTCCCGCTCGTCTGCACTGGCAATGTCTCGGCCCCGGTAGAGCACCCGCCCGGATGTGGGCACGTCGAGCGCTCCGAGAATGTTGAGCAGGGTCGACTTTCCGCTTCCCGAGGGCCCGAGAAGAACCATGAGCTCCCCTTCGTACAGAGGTACGGTCACCCCGCGCAAAGCGTGCACGTCGACGTCTCCCATTCGGTAGACTTTGGTCACATCATGGGCGGCGAGGATGGCGGAGCGTGCGCGGTTTGGATCGAGCTCTGGCGGCATCGCGGCTTCCAAGTCGTGTCGTTCGTACGCGCTTGGATGATCGACGTCAAATCCTCCTTGTAGAAACCATGCCGGTGAGGCTATGACCGCTGAGTCAGCTATGCCTGTCGAGCTCGAGTTTCAGAACGTTACGCTCGAAGAGCAAACATGGCGGTACCACGAGTCCGGCCGGGGGCGGCCTGTCATCCTCTTTCATGGGTTTCCCGACACGCCGCATTCGTTCGTCGGCATCGCTCGCTCGCTCAATGACGCCGGCTACAGAACGATCGTTCCCTATTTGCGGGGGTATCACGCGGATACCCTAGTCGCGGGTCGGCCTTACGATGCGTTGACGCTCGCCGAGGATGCCATCGGGCTGCTGGACGCGCTTCGACTGGAGTCCGCCGTGTTGGTCGGCCACGACTGGGGGGCAACCCTGGTGTACGGCGCCGCCGCGCTGGCGCCCAGCCGAGTGGATGCGATCGTACCCATTGCGATCCCGCACCCCAGAACGTTGAAGCCCAAGAACGCGCTGCAGACGCTGGCGCTCTTCATCATGGCGCGCCACTTCATCCATTTTCAGCTTCCTTGGGCCGAGGCCGCTACGCGACGCAACGACTTTGCATACATCGAGACCCTGTATCGACGTTGGGCGCCGGGGTGGCGCGGGCCCGAGCGTGATGCGGCCCTCGCAAGAGCGAAAGAAGCCTTCGCGGACCCTCGAGTGCTGGCTGCCGCGATCGATTACTATCGCGCCATGTTCGACAAACCCGATCGTCGCCTCACCGGGTCGTTGAACACGCGCGGCCTCATGGTCGCTGGAGGCAAAGACTTCGGCGGCCACCTGGGCCCCTACGAAAAGTCCAAAGGCCTATTCGAGGGAGGCGCAGACCTGCTCGTCATCCCGGATGCCGGCCACTGGCCTCACCGCGAGCAAGAACCGCAGTTCACCACCACTCTCCTCAATTTCCTCGGGGACACGCTACCCCCAAAAAAACAAAGTGATTCCGGATAGGTAGGATGCACACCGCGACAATCCGCTCCATCGCGCCTCGATCTTCTAGTTGACAGGCTCAACCAATTGGTTGCATTATGCAACCATCGGAGGATCCTATGGACAAGCATCGAACACACCAGCTGGTGAAGTCGGGATATGCACAGGTCGCGCAGCGGGGCAGCGGCTGTTGCGGGGCGCCCGCAGAGCAGAGCCCTCATGCGAAGACCGCCGCACTCCTCGGGTACTCCGAGCAAGACACCACAGGGGTCGCGGCGGACGCAAACCTCGGTCTTGGATGCGGGAACCCAAGCGCCCTGGCCGGCCTCGAGCCGGGTGAAACCGTCGTCGACTTGGGCTCGGGTGCGGGATTCGACGCTCTGCTCTGCGCAGAGAAGCTCGGCCCCCAAGGCCGATTCATCGGCGTCGACATGACGCCTGAGATGCTCGAGCGCGCCCGCATTAACGCCGTGAATGCCGGCTACGCACGGACGGTCGAGTGCCGCGAAGGACTGATCGAGGAGCTGCCCGTCGCATCGCGAAGCGTCGACGTGGTGATCTCCAACTGCGTGATCAATCTCAGCCCCGACAAGCCTCAAGTATCATCGTGCTGAGCGAGCCGCTGCCGGCAGAGGTTTCAGAGCTCGCCGAGAGCTGGATTGCCTGCGTCGGCGGTGCATCGACCGAGGCAGAGTATCTAGGCTACATCCGAGCAGCCGGCTTCGAAGACGTCCGGTTCACGCGCAAGCCGGCGGCCCCTCTTCTCACTCCGAGCTTGCAAGACCCGATGTGGAAGGCCGCAGTGGACACGATTGGGCTGGAAAAGATCAACGAGCTCTCGGAAACGATTTTCAGCTATTCGATCACCGCACGTAAACCATGAGCCCCGTAGTCGAAGACATCATCGCTTTCTATCGCATGTTCTCGTCGTTCGAGCGGGAGCAGGTTTGCTGCGGCACCGTGAGCGCTGCTCAGTGTGTGCTGCTTCAGACGCTCCTGGAGGGTGAGTGGGACGTGAGCCGTTTGGCCGCTCACACGAGAGTCACCAAGGGCGCAATGACGCGGCTGGTCGATGGGCTCGAAAAGAGGGGCTGGGTCATGCGTGACAAGGGGCAGGATGACGGCCGTCGTGTCCTGATCTCACTCAGCGCGAAAGGCAGGAAAGAAGCCAAGCACCTTCTACGGCTGACCGAAAGGAGCGTCGCCGCCATCCTCGACGGCATTCCCGCGGCTGAGCGGGGCCGAGTCATCGACAGCATCCACTTATTGCGCCAAGCCACCGAACGGACACGCGAGCGGCTCGATTGCTGCTGAGGAGAGATGCTGGGCGTGGTCGCGGTCGGCGAGCAGGCGTTTGGGACTTGGTTTCGGGTTTGCGTGCTCAGGGTCGTAACTATTTAGAATCAGTCGTTTTTTGGACGGGTAGCGTGTCCCCGGCGTAGAGGTTGCGCAGGACTTTTTTGTCGAACTTGCCGACGCTGGTTTTCGGGATTTCGTCGATGAAGGACCAGCGCTCGGGAAGCCACCACTTGGCGACCTTGTCTTCCAAATAGGCGCGTAGCTCTTCGGGGCTGACGGTGCTGCCGCTCTTCCGGACTACACAGGCAAGCGGCCGCTCGTCCCACTTGTCGTCGGGAACCCCCACCACCGCTGCCTCCGCAACCTCGGGGTGCGCGATGATCGCATTTTCGAGCTCCACCGATGAAATCCATTCACCACCCGACTTGATGACGTCCTTCGATCGATCCGTAATCTGCACGTAGCCTCGCGGATCGACGAACCCCACGTCTCCAGTCCGCAACCAGCCATCGTGGAACTTGTCCGACGCGTCCACGCCGTAGTAGCTGCCGGTGACCCAGGGACCCCGCACCTCGATCTCACCGATAGACTTCCCGTCCCAGGGCAGCACCGCACCTTGGTCGTCCACGATGCGCAGATCGAGCCCCGCCACGGCACGGCCGGTTCGCACCCGATAGCGCCAGGCCTCCTCTCCCTCTATGCCGGGCGGCACCGACGCGACCGTTCCGAGCGGGCTCGTCTCGGTCATCCCCCATAGCTGTAGAATCGTGACCCCGTAACGCTCCTCGAAAGCTCGCATGAGCGACTCGGGAACTGCGGAGCCGCCACAAATGACCAGTCGAAACGAAGACAGGTCGATGTCCTGGTCTTCCCCGTAGTGGAGCACTGCAGTCCAAATGCTGGGCACCGCGCCCGCGAACGTGGGCCGATGACGCTCGATCATCGAGACGAGAGGCTTCGGCTGCAGAAATCGCCCCGGCTGCAAAAAGTCCGTGCCAACCCACCAGCCCGCGTACGGCAGGCCCCAGCAGTTCGCGTGAAACATGGGCACGATCGTCAACACGATGTCCCGCTCGTTGAGCCCCGTGACCGCACCGGAGGTGATGCCGTAGGAGTGGAGCACCGTAGAACGGTGGCTGTAGACGACGCCCTTGGGATCCCCGGTCGTACCGCTCGTGTACGCCATGGAAGCCGGCGCGCGCTCATCGAGCTCGGGCCACTCGATGCCTGGAGACTCGGCCGACAGCAGCGCTTCGTACCTGTGGAGCGAGGCACGCGGGGCCTGGCGCAACGGGGCATCATCGCAGCTGCCGACGACGATGATGTGCTCGACCGTCTTCATGTCCTTGGCGACCTGACCCAGCACGGGGACGAGTGTGTCATCGACGATGATGACCTTGTCTTGTGCGTGATTGATCACGAACGCCAGCTGCTCGGGAAAGAGTCGAATGTTGAGCGTGTGCATCACCGCTCCCATCGAAGAGATGGCAAAGTAGGCCTCGAGGTGCTCCTGGGTGTTCCAGCAAAAGGTGCCCACCCGGTCCTCGCGCTCGACGCCAAGCTTCATCAATGCCTTGGCAAGCTGCTCCGTGCGTTCGCCGACCTCCGCGTAGCTGCTAATCCGATCGCCGCCCTCACCGACGGTGATCACGCGGCTGTCGGCGTACAAGCGCCGCCCATGCTCGAACAAGCTCGAGATCAAGAGCGGTCGATCCATCATCGTCGAAAAGCTCACCTTCGCCTCCTCCCCGCGTCGAACCGACCTCACTCGGCTCGGAATCCTGCTCCCTTGTGCGAGCCGTCACAAAAAGGCTTGTTGTTCGAGTGACCACAGCGGCAAAGCGCCGCCTTCTTGCCTCTCCAGGCTCTTCTGCCGCTGGCCGCAGCGATGGTGAAGTTTCCGCTGAGAAGCAGCGGCCCGTTGGGCGTGGGACTCACGCTCAGCTTGCCGCCAGGAGCTTCGAACCCGTCGCCCTTTTCGCCCACGGCGCCGTAGTCCTGAAATCCGGCGGCCTCGTGACTATTGTCACAAAACGGCTTGCTCTTGGACTGGCCGCATCGGCAGAGCGCGGCCCGAAACCGCAGCCCGGGCATGTCCTCCGAGGCGCCGTCGATCTCCAAGTCACCGCGTACGTACAGGGGCCCGTTGTACATCACCGAGACGACGTTCTCGGAATCCGGGCTCTCCTCGGCGCCGCCATCCTTGCGTCGGTAGGTCAGCGCGCCGCTTGGGCAGCGCAGCACGACGTCCGCCACCTCATCGGCGCTCACGCGGTCGGGCTCGCACCAGGGTTGCCTGCCGCCGACGAAAAGGTCGTTCTTCGCTCGGCCGCACTCTCCGATGTGAATGCAGAGCCTGCCGTCCCACTGTACGTCTGCATCTCGTCCCTCGTACTTCACGACCTTCTTGTCACTCATTGGGATTCTCCTGCGATTGCGGCTTCGACCGCTCTCTGAAGCGCACTTTTTACTACAGCACAGGGCAAACCTATATCACGAACTGGTCTCGATCGATCGATCGCCGACATCGTGGTAAGCCATGGGCCGCCAATGGGACATGAACATCATCACCACACGCCCGCCGACGCAGCCGAAGGCAACCGCAAGCGGCTCACGCTCGCCTTGGTGCTGACCGCGACATACATGATCGCCGAGGTGATCGGCGGGCTTGCCGCCAACTCGCTCGCTCTGTTGGCGGACGCGGGCCACATGTTTTCCGATGCCGCGGCGCTCGGTCTGTCACTGGTCGCGGTGTTGCTTGCACAACGCCCGGCGACGTCGCAGCGAACCTACGGTTTTCATCGAGCCGAAATTCTCGCGGCGCTCACCAACGGTGCTGCGCTCCTGGTGCTGTCGGTCCTCATCACGCGCGAAGCATGGGAGCGGCTTTCCTCGCCGCCCGAAGTGCAGGGCGCGCTTATGCTTGCAGTGGCGTTTGGGGGCTTGGCGATCAACTTCGCAAACCTCATCGTGCTCAGCGGAGGCCGCAACGAGAGCCTCAACGTTCGTGGGGCTTGGTTGCACGTCATGGGGGACGCTCTTGGAAGCGTCGGCGCCATCGCCGCCGGCGCTGGGATCTACTTTTTCGGATGGTGGTGGGCCGACCCGGCCGCCTCTTTCGTCATTGCCGCGCTCGTTCTCTACTCGGCTTGGGGTTTAGTCCGGGAGACGCTCGACGTTCTCATGCAAGGCGTGCCCAAGGGCATCTCGGTCGACGAAGTCGCCACCGCTCTCAAGGAGCTTCCCGGCGTGTTGGACGCACACGATCTGCACGTGTGGGCGCTGACCAGCGGCCGCAACATCGCCACGACCCACCTCGTGATCACCGCGGATGCGGACCATCAGAGCATCATCGACGCCGCCAATCGGCTTCTCGCGGAACGGTTCACCATCGAGCACGCAACCATTCAGGTCGAGCACGACGAGCTGGCAAACAGGTGCAACCCCTGCAGTCCGACCGCAGCCGTGGGTTGACCCCGTCACGCGGTATCGGCTGCGCCGCGAGCGCAGCGCTCGCAAATGCACACCTTGCCTTGCGCTTCAGCGGGAATTCTCGCGATCGCCTCCGGATCGATGACGACGGACATGCACCAGCACATCTCTGCGCCCTGCCCCGCCGCGATGGCGCACGCATTGGCCTCCCCGCAAAGGGGGCACTTGGTTGCATCAGCGAAGTCTCGGGACTGGCTCATTTGATTTCCGTCACGCGTTCGATCTTTTCGTACTGGTCCTGATATAGCTGGTCCACGTAGGCGTGCATCTGATTGAGCCGGATCAGCTGCTTTTGCGGAGAGGCTTCCTTTTCGTTCGCATCGCAGAGCCTAGCGAGCTCGTCGACTGCCTCGAGGGAGCTCGTCGCGCGGGTCGCGGAAACGGCGAGCAATGCCGTCATGGCCAACGCGGGAAGCGCGACCATGAGAAATCGCGGCCACTGTCCTGGCGGGATGCGCTGAACCATCCAGGGCGACATCAAGACCAGCACCAGGGCGGTCAGGCTCGCCAAGACCCACGGGCCGTGACGATTCCAGACATGACGCCATGCGCCTACTTCGCGCTCCTCGCGCGCCTCGTTGCATGGATCGGAATCTTTGAGCTGGCGAAGCTCGTCTTCCACGGCATCGGCCAGCTCTTCGGCGAGGCCCTCGTTGAGGCGCACCTCGGAGAGATCGACCGCACGGGCTTCCGAGCGTTTCTCGGGGGGCACCATGGAGAATCGGTTCACGAAGACCGTTCGACCCGAATCCGCGATGTAGGAATAGAAGACAGGCGCGCTTTGAGCATGCGCGGCTCCCGCGAGACACAGCGCCGACATGAAAATCCAGATACGCATCAGCTCTTCCTGGTGACGATAGACAAGATCAGCATACCCACGACCGCACTACCGAAAGACCCCAACATGATCCCCACCTTGGCCGACACGAGGAGCTCCCCAGACAAGCCGAGTGAGGCGATGAACAGCGCCATCGTGAACCCGATGCCGCCGAGAAAAGCCGCGCCTCCGAGAGCGGGCCAGGTCACTCCCGCCGGCCGCGAAGCCCAGCCGAGCTTCACCGCAACCCACGATGCACCGAAGATTCCGAGCGGTTTGCCGAGGAACAGGCCCACGGCGACCGCGAGGGCTACCGGGTGTCCGATCTGTCCGAGATCAATCGCCACCCCAGCATTGGCCAACGCGAAAAGTGGCATGATGCCGAAGGCAACCCACGGGTGCAGCGACGTTTCCAACCTGACCAGAGGCGATACCGCCTCACGAGATGCGAACGAAAGGTCCGCAACGAGCGAGCGTGCTTCTTCGAGGCTGGTGTTCTCGTTGCGCAGCGTCTCGTCGGTGTGCCGCAAAAATCCGAGGAAGCGCTTACCACCCAGCCACGGTTGGGCCGGGGTCAACAGGCCTAGAATCACGCCCTCGATGGTCGGGTGGATGCCCGACTTCAGCATGCATACCCAGATGTAGATGCCGACGATGACGTAGAGACCGACCGTTCTCACTCCGAGTCGGTTCATCGCCACGACCACCACCAGCCCAACGAACGAGGCCGTGAGATACGTGGCGCTGATGGAAGAGGTATAGAAGACGGCGATGACGACGACAGCCATCAGGTCATCGACGATCGCCAACGAAAGCATTAGCAACTTGAGGCCGTGAGGAACTCGCTTCCCGAGCAGCGACATGCAACCGACCACGAATGCGATGTCCGTGGCCATAGGCACGGCCCAACCTCTCTCCCCGACCTCCCCGTATTGTAGCGAGAGATAGATCGCAACGGGCGCCACGACTCCGCCGAGCGCTGCCGCCACGGGCAACGCGACTTTCTTCGGATCACTGAGCTCGCCTATCGTCAGCTCGCGCTTGATCTCGAGCCCGATGACGAAAAAGAAAATCGCCATCAAGGCGTCGTTGATCCAGTACCAAAATGGGTACGCGAGCTCGACGGCGCCAAACGCGACGCGGAGCTCGCGGTCCCAAAATGCCTGGTAGGCGCCCGCGTAGGGAGAGTTCGCCGCGATCAGCGCGATTGCCGTGCAGATCAGAAGAGCGACACCTCCCGCCGACTCGATGTGCATGAAGGCCTGAAGCGGCCGCTGAAGCCGCTGGATCGGCCGCTCGGGCAGGTGGGTGATTCGCGAGTACGAGACCTCGGGCTCAGCCATTGACGACCGACTTATCGCGGAACGTGCTAGAAGGCCAGAATCCATGTTGATTAGCGAGACCATCGTCGCGTGGCTGTTTCTGGCGGTCAGCCTCGTCGGCGCGATTTTCACGCTGAATGCGTTCGTGCCAGTGCGCAGGATCCCGGCATTGTTCGTTCCGAGCTTCTTCGGATCCTGGTTGACTGCCGAGCTCGCGCTTCACCACATCGTCTGGCAGGCGCTGGCGACCGTAATGTTCGTGTCGTTCGGGGCCCTGTCCCGTTGGCCTGGAATGGTCGGAATGGGGATCACCGTGGCTTCGTGGCTGGGCCTGCTGATTCTGTTCCATGGTGGACGAAAGACCCGCGACATCTTTCACCAGGCGCTCTCTGGGTTGCCAGAGCCAGCCGACGCCGCGCGCCTTCCGTTCACGCAGCTGCTGATGCCGTTTCGGTTCCGGCGACGAGGTGTGAAGGTCATCCGCGACGTCACGTATCGCAAGATCGCAGGTCGGAGCTTGAGGCTGGACGTGGCGATGCCGGAAGAGCCGGGCCGAGGGCGGCCCGCCATCATGCAGATTCACGGCGGCGCTTGGATCATCGGCGACAAACGGGAGCAAGGATGGCCGCTGATCGGACATCTCGCTGCCAATGGCTGGGTGTGCTTCAACGTGAACTATCGTTTGAGCCCGGCCGCGACCTGGCCCGATCATCTGACGGACTTGAAGTACGCGCTCGCTTGGATTCGCGAGCATGCCGACGATTACGGCGTCGACCCGAGCTTCGTGGCCGTCACCGGAGGCTCGGCGGGCGGACACCTTACGGCGATGATGGCGCTCACGGCCGACGATCCCGAGTATCAACCCGGCTTCGAAGGCGCCGATACGACGGTCCAGGCCGCAGTGCCAGTGTACGGGGTATACGACCTCACGAACCGGCTGGGCACGATGCTCGAGCGATTCCGCACGCAGATGCTCGAGCCGCTGATCATGAAGGCCTTCCTCGATGAAGAGCCGGGGAAGTTCCACCGGGCTTCTCCCATCGATCGCGTTCACCCCGCTGCGCCGCCTTTTCTCATCGTGCACGGAGATCGGGACACGCTGGCGCCCGTCGAGGATGCGCGGCTCTTTGCCGAAAGGCTTCGCGAAGCTTCCCGTTCCGAGGTCATCTATGCGGAGCTGCGCGGCGCGCAACATGCATTCGACATCTTCGCATCGCCGCGAACGGCGCGCATGCTCGACGGCACGCTTCACTTCTTGAGCTCCATGTACGAGCGCGCTCGCGGTGTAACCGCTCCTCACGAGGCCCACCGGTTCGCTGCGGCCGAGCGCGAGCGTCAGGTCGCCACGGAAGGTTTCTAGCTCGGGTCGTCGGCGATGACCAGACGCAAAGGACCGCCTGGCTTCGTTTAGTCTTCGTAGATGAGCTCGATCTCGATCGTCACGGGGCCGCCCTTGTACTGAAAGGTGGCCTCCTTGTACGCGGGAGGTCCAAACCGTTTGGGCTCGACGTTGTTCGACACGCCCCACGGCTCCTCTACGCCGCCCATCACGCTCGTGTCGAGCTTTCCGTTGCGGTTCCTATCGAGGAAAACGGAGGCCGCGTACTCGCCCAGGCCCGTGCGTTTGAACACGCACTCGATGACGTCTTCGCCTTCTACGTCGACCCAGGTTCGTCGAAGCGCGCGCCGATGCTTGCGTGGAAATCCTTTGTTCTCCCAGAAGAGCGCGCAGGCCATCTTGCCCTGCTCTTTTTCCTTCAACCCGGTGATCTTCAAGGTGAGCGTGTTTTCAGCGGCGGGGTCGTTGTCGTTGGCTCGCGCCTTGCCATCAGCCATCAGCATGCAGGCGGGCGCCAGCGTGATTGCGATCGGCGCCGCGCTCGCTACTTTCCTCGAAGCCATCGATTGATCTCCCGATTCCGACCTGGGTACCCAAGTTAGTCTGCATGCCGGTTCGACGTATACGCGGCGCCCATGTTTAAACGACAGCAGGGTTTTTGCCAAATCCCCGGAGAAATGGAGCGATCACCGAAAGGCGCGTGGACTCCCTTCCCGAACGTCTCTAATCTCCCTACCGACCTTCAGCGAGGAGCTGACGATGCTGGGCATGAGGCCTGTTTCGATGATTCTCTTGGCGGGAATTACGCTAGTTTGGGGATGCGCGGGCTGCGAATCCGAGTCTTCCGCACCGGAGGCCGGTTGGCCGACGGCGCCTCCCGAGGAGCAGGGATTCGATTCTGCGGCGCTGGCCGAGGTCGTCGAGCAAATCGACGCGCAAGAGACGTCTGTCGATAGCCTGCTCATCGTGCGAAACGGCGTTCTAGTCCTGGACGCGTACTTCCATCCTTACCGCAACGATCTCCTCCACGACGTCGCTTCGGTGACAAAAAGCGTAACGTCTACCCTGGTCGGCATCGCCAGCGATCGAGGGCTGTTGCGCCTAGACCAGAACCTCGTCGCGACGTTTCCGGAGTTGGTTCCCGAGCCACCGACCGATGGAAAAGAAGACATCGCGCTTCGCCATCTACTCACCATGACTTCGGGATTGGATTGCGGACGCACGACCGGAGAGCCCGAGCTCGCCGAGATGACCGCAAGCGAGCACTGGGTCGACTATGCGCTGGGCATTCCGATGGCGGTCCCGCCGGGCAGCGAGTTTGCGTATTGCAGCCCGGGCTCCCATCTGTTGTCAGCCATGATCACGAAGGCAACCGGAAGGCGAGCGCTCGACTTCGCGCGGGATGTGCTGTTCGAACCGCTGGGCATCCGGGAAGCCAAGTGGCCCGATGACCCGCAGGGGATCAGCCGTGGATGGGGCGATCTGCAGCTTCATCCTCGGGACATGGCACGAATCGGCCTCCTCTTCTTGCGCGAGGGCGCATGGAACGACGTGCAAGTGGTTTCCAAGGAATGGGTTCGCGAAGCGGTCCGGCACCAGGTGACAGCCGAAACCGATGGAACGGGCTATGGCTATCAATGGTGGGTGTTGGCTGGCGTGTTCGAAGGAATCTACGAAGCCCGCGGCCGGGGCGGCCAGGCGATCATCGTTTGGCCAGACAAGGATGTCGTGGCGGTGTTCACTGGCGGCGGTACCGACGTGCGGGGCCGGATCGCTCCCTCGCTGGTGGCGGCCCTGAAGTCCGACAGCGCCCTCCCGCCAAACCCCGAGGCAAATGCAGGCCTTGCCGCTGCGATTGAAGCAGCAGCGGAGCCGCCGCTTGCCAAGCCGGTGCCCCCGTTGCCTCCGATGGCTGCGCAGGTTTCGGGAAAGACCTACCGACTTGGCGCCAACCAGTTCGACCTCGAGTGTATGGCGCTCGACTTCTCGTCGGCCTCCGACGTTTTTTTGGAGCTCACCATCGAGTCGGCAGAGTACGGTTTCGCAATCGGGTTCGATGCGGTGCCCAGGATCTCGGAGACGGGACCCACCGACGTTCCAGTCGGAATCACCGGCGAATGGACCGAGCCAAGCGTGCTTCTGCTGCACTACGACGAGGTGGCCGGCCCAAATCTCCTCGAGATTCGGAGCGACTTTGGCGTGGACCCCGAGACGGTCACCGTCGAGCTCACCGACGCCTCGGGGTACTTCCCGCCGCAGTCGATCGACGGCCTCGCGGTGGCGACCTGCCCCTGAACACCTTGAATTTGCTAGGTAATCACGAATTCCGAGTTTCTTGGTTGACAGCACGAACGGTCGTTTTATTATATCAGCATGAGCAAGGGCGAAGAGACCAAGCAAGCGATTTTGGACCAGGCCATAGACCTGGCCAGCACGCTTGGGTTCGAGAAGCTGACGATTGGATCGCTCGCAAGCGCAACCGGCATGTCGAAGAGCGGCCTCTTCGCACACTTCAAGTCGAAGGAGCAGCTCCAGATTCAGGTTCTCGAGGAGGCGCGCCAGCGCTACATCGACATGGTCATCGCGCCTGCGCTCAAGAAGCCGCGCGGCGAGGCCCGCATCCGGGCCATCTTCGAGAACACGATGCACGAGTGGGAAAAGCAGCTGCCTGGCGGGTGCATCTTTTATGCGGTTTCTGCGGAGCTCGATGACCAGCCAGGACCGGCGCGGGACTACTTGGTGCAAATCCAGCGAGATCAGCGCGACATGCTCAGGCGGGCTGCCGAGCTTGCGATCGAAGAAGGTCAGTTCAGCAAGGACTTGGACGTCGATCAGTTCGTGTTCGAGCTTGCTTCCATCACCGCGGCCTACCACCACTTCGGCCGCTTGATGCATGATCCCGACGCAGAGCGACATGCCTACCAGGCGTTCGAGTCACTGCTCGAACGGGCGCGCTAAAGGAGAAGGCGACGATGACTACGAAACAGCAAGCAAAGGGTCATTTGAATAGCACGAACGATCGTTTTATTATCATCGACCCTATTTTTCCACGATTGCTCCCACGCGGTCTCACACGCCCCCTCCGTAGTGTGATCGCAATGGAACGAGCCGCCCGGCACGAAACGAAAAGGAGAATGGATACCATGCAACGCACTGCAATCACCAAGGGATTCTCGCTGGGAGGCCGGCTCGCGCCCGGCCTTACCGCGGCCGTCGCCGAGCGGCTCTTCTTCACCACGCGTCGGACCCCGCCGCGACCCGGGGAGCGGGACATTCTGCAAAGCGCGACCGCCATGCGGATCGCGGGCATGCAGGCCTGGAGCTGGGGCGAAGGCCCCGCCGTGCTGCTGGCTCATGGTTGGAACGGGCGAGGCACACAGCTAGGAGGCTTCGTCACGCCTCTGGTGTCGCGCGGGTACCGCGTGGTCGCATTCGATGCGTTCGGCCACGGACGATCGCCAGGCAAACGCCTGTCGCTCCCCGAGTTGGCGGATTGCATACGCCAGATCGCCGACGAGCTCGGCGAGGTCTACGGAATCGTCGCACATTCGCTTGGTGGGGCCGCAACGACCTTTGCTCTTTCCAAAGGGCTCCAGGTGCAGCGTGCCGTTTTCATCTCGCCTCCGGCCGACCCGCGCCTCTTCCTGCAGACCTTCGGCGCCGTGCTTGGAATCCCAGACGACGTGCAGGCACTCGTGAAGCAACGCGTCGAACGTCGCCTCGCGATTCCCATGGAGAGCATGCTGGCGACCGAGATCGCGCGATCGATGCGAACGCCGGTCCTGATCATTCACGACCGAAACGACAAAGAGGTTCCGGTGGAGGTCGGCCAGAGCATCGCTGATGCGTGGCCGGGCGCCGAGTTGCGCCTCACCGAAGGCCTTGGGCACCAGCGCATCTTGCGCGCCGAGGCCGTCATCGATGCCGCCGTGCGCTTCCTCAACGAAGCAAACCGCTGGAAGAACGCGGCCTAACCAAAAAGAAAGGAACAGAGCCATGACTACTGAAATGAAAGACCCACAGTTCGCAAGCTACGTGGAGACCCTTGCAGACACCGTTACTTGGCCGGAAGGCACTTTTCGACTGAAGTCCTGGGAAACGTTCGTTGGAACGCTGGTGGCCTTCTACCAGGCCGTCTCGAGGCCAAGCCCGGTGATCCTGCAACAAGCCTTGCGTGGAATCGCCTTTTGACCGGAGAGATTCGTCAAGATGTCTCTTCGGGGCCAATGCAAACGCTCACCAAGTTAGGACTTTCGCCCGATTGGGGTGGCGGCGCCTCGACTACCGCCTCGCACTCCCAGCCGGTGCGACAGTCCTCGCTGGTGGCGCAATCGACCAGGCAAATCCACCCCTGATTCGAGGCAGCGCAAGAAGAGCCACGCGGGCACATGGAAGTGTCGCCGCACGAGATCGTACACACGCCCCCCGGAAACCGATTGCCCATCTGACAAAGCAGCTCGTCGCACTCCGTACGGACCGCGCAAGGCCCTCCGACCAAGCTGCTTTCGTTTCCCGCCATTCCGGGGGGACGATCGTCACCGCAACCGGCAATCGAAAGGAACGCCAGAATGACGGAGCAGAGGAGCGGGCGAGCCATGGCGGCCGGCACGATATCCCACGGACGCGGCCCCGACCAGCAGGCGACGGGCTCGGGATGTAACATTCGTGTCACCTTTTTTCGGAGTCGATCCAATCGGCGATGGCAAGCGCGACATCTTCGGGGTCACGGGCCCAACGAAAGTGGGCTCCGGGCTTGTCCTCGGACAGCTCGACCTCGACACGCCGTCCGCGGGCTCTCGGAGCTTTTTCGAACATGTATTCGACTGCGTTTGGCGGCGCCATCTCATCGCCTCCTATGTTCACCGTGATGAAGTCGACGACGAGGTCTGCGAGCGCGGCTTCGTAGTCCACATCGCTCCCGACGGGCTCGTATCGAGCGGTCCTCGCATTTTGGGCCCAATCCCGCATCAATGTCTTCGCCTCGGTGCCGCCGAAGCCGAGCCGATCACCCGGGACGTAGCCAAGAATGAATCCCGCCACGGGCAACACGACCGACGCGAACCGAATCCATGCGCGCGTCTTTCCCGTCCAGCTCCGATAGTACGGAATGGCGCAAGCGACGAGAGCCATGCCCGCGATCTTCGGACGGGCTGCGGCAACGTGCAGCACTGCTAGTTGTCCACCCAGACTGTGTCCGCCGAGGCAAAGCGGCACATCGCCCATGCGTTGATTCAACGCGGCGACCGCGACTGGAATGTCGAGCTCGACGATTTCGCGATACCCGAAGTCGACTCCACGGCGAGGCCGCAAGCTGCTGGTCCCATGACCTCGCAAATCGCAAAGGGCGACCAAGATTCCTCGCTGACTCAATGCATCGGCGAAACGTTGGTAGTAGCTGGCTTCGACTCCCATCGCGCAAACGAAAAGGAGCGCCGCGCGGGAGTGCTCCGGCCTCGTGACCAGCAGCTCGAAGGAGTGACCGTCATCGGCCCGGACCGGCCAACGCTCAGTCGTCATCGCCTTGGTCCTCGTATGCCGCCACTGCCTCGCGGAACCAGTCTGGCACCTGTATCTTTTGGCGCGTTTTCGGATCGACGCAAACACTGGTCAGACTCGCCTTCGCGAGAATCTCGCCGTCGTCGTCCCGAATCACGAATGTACTCGTGACGCTCGAGGTGCCGAACCCGGAGATGCGGGTCTCGATGTGCAGATCGTCCTCGAATCGAGCGCTGCCCAAATAATCGCAGTTGGCATTCACATAGAACATGTCCGCGCCCCGCGAGACCATGTCTTGCCACGGTGTCCCGATTTGGCGCATATAGGCGCTCAGTGCTTCGTCACAAAAGACGAAGTAGTTTCCGAAGTACACGTGCCCCTGCATGTCCGTATCCCGGAAACGAACGCGCATCGTGTACACGAATGGCGGCTTCATGCGAGACTCCGTTCCGTTTCCTGCAGCGCCTGACCGGGTCGCATCTGACTCGCAGGGAGCGGCTCGACGCAAAGAGCGCGCATCGGCGTCTCTTCGGTGGTCTTCCAGCGGCAGAGCTCGGCAGTCCGGCCTGCGCCCTCCCCGCTCGGGCGAACCCATACGAACGTTTGCTCACCGAGCCGCACCGTGCATTCGGGGTCGGCAAAAGCCATGGACCAAAAACCCGCGTTATAGAGAGTGACCGGGCCGACCTGCTCGCACTTGGGCTCGTGCGTGTGGCCGAACACGACTCGCCGCGCGCCCGTGATCTTGAAGAGGAGGTCAGCCAGCCGCTCGTTCAGCAGTGGGGTCTGAAAGACGGTGGGCCGTACGGATGCCGCATAGGCGACGTAGGGCAGCATGAAGATTAGGGCCGGCACGAATACCCAGAAGGGGCTGATCGGCCACGCGATGTTGATGTGGAGCACCACCTGCCATGCGAGAAACAGCGCAGCCAAGAGAAAGAAGGCTCTGTCGAGCCACAACTCCCGCGCGATGCGAAACGGATTGTTCGTTGCCGACGGAACGTGCAACGCATTGAGCTTTCGCACCATGGAAGGCGTCACCTGCGAGCGTAGCGCGATGGAGCGAACCTTGTCGTCGACCAGCAGCGGGTCGCGCATCGGGTGGAGCCAGTGCGTGCGTAGAGAAATCCAAAGCGTCGCATAGGCGCCCCAGAACCAGGTCCAGATCAGCAATGGTTGCGTTCGCAACATGTAGCGAAAGAAGAACCGCAGGTAGGAAACGGCGCTCATGATGTAGTTCTCGGACTGGTGCGGATTGAAATAGCCCATTCCGTTGAGCATGTAGCGCGCGGCGAGGTCTCCAAACGGGACCCGGACACGTGGCTCGCCATAGACTTCCACGAGCGGATCGATGGGGTCGCGAACCACGCAATTCGGATCGTATTGGTGACCGTGGCTGATGTAGGTGTCGCCTTCACTCAGATAGAACCAATTACAGAACACGACTGGCTCGTCCTCCTTCTCTTCCCCGATGTTCGCGGGAAACGGAGCGTTCAGGGCCTCGCAGACCATGCGCTGCACCGAAGGCCAATAGAGCTCGACGTCGTGGTTTCCGACGATGAAGACCGCACGGTGACCTCGCGCGATGAATCGCCCCAGCGCTTCGAACCAAAACGGATGATGTTCGATGATCACCTTCATCTTGAACTGGCTCTTCCACTCTTCGCTTCCGAGCCCGCGCGCCCGCTCGAGCCAGTCGACGTTCTCGTCCTCGCTCGGCAATGCGGTGACGCTGTCGAAGTCGAAGATGTCTCCGTTGAGGACGAGCTCGACGGGGCCATCGGCCTTCTTTTCGATGTGCTCCAAGAAGGCCGCGAAGTCTTCATCGATGAAGAACTCACGGCGCTTGTAAGCCATCCACAAGGGGCGCCTCGGATCGATCTCCTGCGCCTCGGTGAGATGCATGTCGGAAACGACGAACGTATGGAGCCGGCCGTCCATGGGGAGCCCCATTGTGTCAGGCCAATGGGCCGGGCTCCAGTCGTGCGCGGCCTCAGGCGGCCGCTTGTCTCACATATCTGCGGCGACCGATGAGGAGGTGGGCTAGGAGCAATAGCGCCAGGCCGGTGGCAAATGCGGCCACGTACCACGTGCCCAGCGCGGGGCCGGCCTCGGTCATGAAGTTGGCGATCTGCTTTTCGCCCCACATCACGGGCGTGAAAGGCTCGATTGTCACCGGCGCCTTGGGGTCCAAATTGTGACCGAAAGTGTACAGCTTGTAATAGAGGCGGCCGAACCCGAAGGCGCCGGCATAGCTGGTGAGCACCAACAGATCCAGCATCGAGCTCACCTTCCCGATGACCGCCGTTCGCAAGGAGAGGATGATCATCCCGACGAATAGGAATGGGATCCAGTCGAGGTCGGTGAGCGCCGCGCGATCGATGGGCGCCATCCCGATGTAGTGGTTGAGCGTGTTGATCTCCTGCACGTCGTTCCCGTCGTTCCCGCCATCCACTTTGTAGGAGTAGATGTAGAGGTCGAGGCCCTCCGGGTATTGCGGCGCCTTCATGTGGATGTGCCACATCGGCGCGGTGAAGCTCAGCCCGACGAAAACCGTGAGAAGGGCCAGGCCGACACGTGCCCAGAGAAAAATCGGCTCATCCAGGAATCGATAGAATGCGTCCAGTGCGTTTGACATCTCGCCTCCTCCAGCCGTTCGTTTCTACACGACGTCACCACGACGTAGTTTCCAAAGCCCCGCGGACCATGCCAGCGCCCCGAGCAGCGTAGGCCATCCGACGCCCAGCGTGTAGAGCCCCGTGCTTCCAATCCGGTTGGCCAAATAGAAGCCGACGGGACCCAGGGTGCTGAGCTCGGGGTCGGCCGACGAAAGCAGAGCCATGCGAATGCTCTGAACCGGGTTGAGCGTGGCCAACAGGAAGACGACCCGCGGCTCCATGCGCCATTGAAGCATCATTCCCGCGAGGGCAAAGTCCAGGAGCGCAATCCCGGCCACCCAGATCAGAAGCAGATACATCGTGGCACGAGCCGTGTTCTGCACGGTCGTCGACACCCAGAGCCCCAGCCCACAAAAGGACCAAATCAGCACCGAGCAAAGCACGAGGCAATGCCCGACGAAGGTCCAGGCGATCTGCTGGCCGAAGGCAAACCGGCCGAAAAGCCCGATTGCTACCATCAGGACCCCGAGCGGCGCCAGCAATACGAGGAAGCGGACGATCGAGATGGCGCTGAAGAAAGCCCCACGTGAAATCGGCTGGCTGAACAGAAGCTCGAGGGTTCCGTCCTCCCGGCTTCTGTTGATGACCGGCCCCGTGGCCACCAACGCCATCAACGGCAAGAGGACCAACAGCGCGTGAACGTACGAGACGAGCACGCGGTCCGTTCCGGTGAAACCAAAAACCGTGGACTCCCGCATACCAACGAGCAGGAAGATGCCGGCCAACGCGGCGTACACCACGACGCAGAAAAGCAACCATCGCGACCGGAGCACCTCGGCGAGATCGAGCTGGGCCACTGCCCAAAAGGATCGCATCTGGCGGCTCATGAGCCTCCGTGGCCGGCCTCGCGACGCTCCAGCACGCGCGCTTTTGCCCATTCCATGTCGTGGGCTCCGCTCGACTCCTTCGGCACTGCCCGAATCCCATAGCCCATGGGAGAATCGTCCACAGGCAAGAACCCGACCTCGGACCCCGAAAGCCAGCCGTCCCCTTCGTGATTTCGGAAATAGACCGCATGAACCGCGACCTCATGGGTCGATAGGTACTCGAAGAGACAACCCGGATCGTCGAAGCTCAAGACGTCGCCCTCGGTCGTCTGCAGCTGCGCCGCGAACCGGGGATCGCCAATGTGCATCTTACAATAGGCGCACACCTCTTTGTCCCAGACGATGGGGATCGGACCTGCGGGAGCCTTCGCCCGATTGAACCGAACGAGCCCGATGGCAGCGGCAACGAGCGCAGCCGCTAGCAACACCCAGCTAACTCTCTTGATCGACATCGTCCTCGCTTCCTCGAGCTTCCGGCTGCACGGCTTCGGCGTCCCGAACTAGAAGGTTTGAGATTCTCCCCTCGAAATGGCGGGAGACCTGCTCGACCAATTTGAGCTTCTCCGACCGAGTTGCCGTCCGGCTCCACCACTCTCCAATGCGATGGTGGAACCCCATTTCGGTCAGAGCGCGATGCTCGGCGCCGTTCTTCAGTTGGACCTCGATCGTGCTCAGCGTCATCTGATCGAGATAATCTTCGGTTGGACCAAAGTACACGAGGCGACCTTCCTCGAGCACCATGACCTGCTCCACCAGCGTCCTGATCTCTTCGAGCCGGTGGGAGCACAGAATCAGCGTCGCATCTCGAGCCTTGTCCGAAAGAAGTTGGAAGAGGTCGCGCCGCGACTGGGTGTCGAGGCTCGCGGTGGGCTCGTCGAGCACGTAGAAGGACGCCCGGCTAGCGAGAGCCAGCGCGATCAACGTCTTCTGCTTGGCGCCCCCGGACAAGCTGACGAACGGCTGTGCACCCGCTGCGCGGAGGTCGATTCCGACGTCCTTGCCGCAGGATAGAACCTCGCGTGTCGAGATTTGACGCACTCGGGTGATCGCCCTGACTACCTCGTCCACCGAAGCACTGAACTTAGGTGCGATCTGCGGAACGTAGGCAATGCGATCGGCAACCTCGGCCTCCCGCCGTCTCTGTCCATCCAACAAGAGCTCTCCCTCACACTGCAGGAGACCGAGGATGATCCGGATCAAGGTCGATTTGCCGGACGCATTGGGTCCGATCAATCCGACCTTCCCGCCGCTGGGAATCGCGAAGTCTATGCCCCGGAGCGCTTCGATGCGGGCGAAGCGCTTCCGAACCGCCTTTCCTTCAACTCGCATCGAAGCTCGTCCACTCCATCCTGCCCATCTTCGGTCGACGGTCGATCAGAATGGTCCGCGGCTCGACCATCGGAAACAGGGCGGTGATCGCGTCCAGCAATTCCAGAGTGATTGCGCCGCGAAAAAATCCAAGCTGGGGATAGGTGCCCTGCAGCTGGCTGCTGAGACGGCGCAGCTCATAAGGGATGTCCCCAAAGCCATCGTCATCCAGATCATAGCCAGCGTAGTCGTCGAAGAAGTTACCGAGCCAGTCGACCGCCATCGCGTCGCCGCCACCTTCCACCTGCACCTGAGAATGATTGCTCACGAAGGCATTGGACAAGAAGGCGTTGCGTTCCTCGCTAGAGTGCATGAGCACGGCTACCTCGGAATGAAAGAATGCATTGTTTTCGAAGGTATTGAAGTCGTCGGGCTCGAGTGGCGACGTGTCCATGTAGACCGCCTTCGTGTTGGCGATGAAGGCGTTGTTGGAAACCGTCAAGTTGCCCGACTCCTTGATCCCCAACCCCATGCCGCCGGGCCCGGAGGAGCGTGCCAAGAGGTTGTCTCGCAGCGTCACGTTGCGGCTGTACATGACGAATACCCCGACCACGTTGTCGACGTATCGATTCCCTTCGACGTGGTTGCCGTGGCTGTACATGAAGTGAGTCCCATAGCGACTTCGAACGACCGTGTTTCCGACCAGGCGGTTGTCGCTCGAATACCAGATCACCATGTCTCGGGATCCGATGACTTGATTGTCGCGAACCTCCGAGTCCCGGGTCTCCCAAAGACGGATGCCGTCACCGCGAAGGCCGAGGGGGCCCTCGTCCGGGCCTTGGACCACGTTTCCGATGATGTGGGCGCGGTTTGCTTTCTCCACCAGCAAGCCGAAAACCGCGTTCTCGACGCGCACGCCCTGCACTGTCACATCGTCGGCCACGACGTGCACCGCGGCATCGAGCTTGTCGAAGCGCCCGCCGCTCCCATCGACGGTCACCCCGAGCAGCGCTGCTCCGTCCGCTTCGACCTCGATGGTCGTTCCCTGCCCGGACGATTTGATGACGGCATCGGAGGGACCCCAGATCGTCACCGTTCGTGCGATCGTCAAAGGCCCATCGTATGACCCGGGCTGCAGGCACAACGACGAGCCAATCCCCGCCTGATCGATCACTGGCTGGAGATCCCGCTCGGCGACTGAAATACAGTCGGATGGCTTTGTAACGGGAGATGTCCGCGCCACTTCCCCTTCGGGGCCAGAGGAAGCATCACCCCCGCAGGCGCCCAGGCTCGTTAGGAGCCCCAACGACAAGGCGCAAACGCACGCGCGACCGGATGTACGGAACACCCGGCCGACGCCCGCGGCGCCTACGCTCATCCGGGTTCCACCAACAGGTAGCCCGCCATCTCGAGGTGGAGGGCCGAGCAGAACTCCGTGCAATAGAAGGGAAACGTGCCTGCCCTATCCGCGACGAACGAGATGTCGACGTGCTTCCCAGGCTCGAGGCTGGCGTGCACGTTGTACGAGCCAACGGTGAAGCCGTGCGTCGCATCGTGCGCCTGCTCGACGTTCGTGATGTGAAGGTGCACCGTGTCGCCCTTCTTCACACGCACGATGTCTGGCGTGAAGTGGCTGCGGACAGCCGTCATGTACACGTGCACTTCGTTGCCCTTTCGCTCGATCCGTTCTTCCTTTGCCTTGACCGCATTGGGATTCGGCTCGTCCGTCACGACGTCGTAACCAACGGGCTTGTACACGTCGATCGGCCCGAGCTTGTCGGCCTTGATCATCTGCGCATAGTGCGGCTCACCGAGGGGAAGCGGCATGTCGTAGAGCAGCTGCAGAGGATCGCTGTCGATGTTGATCAGCTGGAAGTTCTGCGGAAGAAGCGGACCGACCTTGTTGAAGCGATCGAGGGCCCACTTGTTCATCGCGATCAGATACTTGCCGTCGGGGCTCACCGTATCTCCCTCGGCAGCGACGATGTGCCCGACGTTGTAGTGCACCTTGACCTTCTCGATGACCTTGAGGTCCTTCAGGGACCATTTGGCGACCGTGGATTCGATGAATACCGACGTGTACGCGTTGCCCTTGTCGTCGTACTGGGTGTGCAGCGGACCGAGCCCAATCTCGACTTGGCCGCGAATGCTCTCTTCGAAGGGTAGGATTGGGACCCCATAGTCGTCCTTGCCTGCGTACTTCTTGGCATCGATGAGGCTCCTGATCTTTTCGAAGCTGTAGACCGTGGCGTGGGTATCGAGCTTCCCGGAAACCACGAGCTCCTTGCCGTCGGGCGTCACGTCGACACCGTGGGGGCTCTTGGGCTCGCCGACGAGATGCAGCAAGCCTTCCTCGACGGCCGTTTCCAGCGGGATGACCTTCATGCCAGCGATTTCCTCGGTCTTGCCTGCTTGGTAGACCTTCTCGGCGGCCTTGAGATTAATGATGTGAAGGTAGTCCATGTCGTTTTGCGACGCGCCGGACTCGAGCGGTGGATTGCCTTCGAGCGTGCCGCCGTACGCCATCTCGGTGTCGAACGAGTTGATGAACACCCAGCCATCGCTGTCGAGCTTTCCAGCGTCGGAAAGGTCTTGCATGTAAGGAGGCAGCTCCATCGCGAACGACTTGGCCTGGTCGATGCGTCCCTTTTCGCGGTCGAACTTCCAGAAGATCGCCGCGCCACGGTACTTGTCCTTGTATTCCTCGATCGGCGCATAACCGCCGCCAAGCGGGGCGGGGTACTGGCTGGACTCGACGACGTACTCGGTGTTCGGCGTGACGAAGGTGGCGCCGTGGTCGCTTTGTATCAGGGTCGACGTCACGATCTGCTTGGTCACGAAATCGTGCAAGTCGACGACGGCGACTCGCGCATTGGCCTTGTCGTTCAGGAACAGGAACTTGCCGTCATACTCCCCATTGGTTTCGGAGAGCGCCGGATGGTGCATGTCCCCCCAGGTGATGTCTTTGTCGAAACGCGCGCCTTGGTCGAGGATCTGACCCGACTGGTCGCCATAGCCGTAGCCCTGCCAAGGCTCGGGCGTGAAGACGCCCACGTACTTGAGAATACGCATCGATGGCACACCGATGACGATCAGATTCCCACCGTGTCCGCCCGACGCGAAGGTGATGTAATCGTCCTTCTGCCCGGTGGGCGTGTAGGTTTGAAGCGCCGCGCTCACATCGGCCTCGCTGGGGCCGCGCTTCTTCATCAATTC